>JBLHIW010000038.1:0-17479 GCA_047618055.1 Paraglaciecola sp.
GTATATCTACTCAATGCCACCTACCCGATTAAACCTTATATCAGTGGGGATCCAGCCTGGCACCCAACTACTGGGTACACGATCAAACTCAAAACTGATCCAAATAGCGACTGCCTTACCCACCAAATTTTCATCCGGTACGAAGCCCCAAAAACGCCCGTCCAGGCTATTGTCTCGATTGTCACCCATTACAAAATATTGCCCCTGTGGAACTATCCACTCATTGGGCTGAGTTCCGGGCTGCTGATAATAACTTGAAGTACGGTTTATCCGATCGCCCTTACGATAAATTTGATGACTCACCTCACCCAATTGCTCAGTAAATTTATCCAAAGGTAGGAAATTCTGGAAAGCGTCGCCGCTATTCTCGAATTTCAGTTCTACGGCTGTCAGCCCCTGACAATCTTCGACCTTGTGACAAGCCGCTTTAATAAATAGCTGTTTATTGCGATAAACCACCGTATCACCGGGTAAACCAACTACCCGCTTAATATAATCCAGACTGGGATTAGGCGGGTACTTGAATACCACCACATCGCCCCGCTCCGGGGTACCGAGTTCCCAGAATTTGTTGCGGACAACCGGGTCCTTCAAACCATAGGTGAATTTTTCCACCAAAATAAAGTCCCCCACCAGCAAGGTTGGCATCATCGAACCTGAGGGGATTTGGAAGGGTTCGTATAAAAATGAACGTAATACCATAACAAAGGCTATTACCGGGAAAATCTGCTGAGCCGTATCCACCAGCCAGGGTAGTTGCGGATCGTGTTCCGCGGCCGACGAGCTGCCGTTGGCATTTTGCGCAATGGCCATTCTGTCTTTACGCTTTTGCGCAAAGAGCAGTGAATCAGCCAGCCAAATCAGCCCCGATGCAGCAGTCAAGATCACTAAAAATATTGAGAAGTAATTGGCCATTTATTTTCCTACTTTTAAGAGGGCTAAAAAGGCTTCCTGGGGTAATTCGACATTGCCCACAGATTTCATCCTTTTTTTACCGTCTTTTTGTTTTTGTAATAGTTTTTTCTTACGGCTGATATCACCACCGTAGCATTTTGCAATAACGTTCTTACGTAACTGCTTGATCGTACTGCGAGCAATTATCTGATTGCCAATCGCCGCCTGAATGGCGATATCAAACATCTGTCTGGGTATCAGCTCCTGGAGTTTTTCAACCAATAAGCGGCCTCTGGATACAGCATGATCTTTATGGGTGATCATCGCCAGAGCATCAACCCGCTCACCGTTTATCAAGATATCCAGTCTGGACATTTCAGCTGTTTGAAAGTGCTTGAAATTATAGTCCAGTGAGGCAAAGCCACGACTGGTGGATTTTAACTTGTCGAAAAAGTCCATTACCACCTCAGCCATCGGCAAGTCATAGGTCACCGCCACTTGCTTACCATGATAGGTCATACTGGTTTGCATACCCCGTTTTTCAACACACAAGGTGATAACATTGCCCAGATATTCCTGGGGCACCAAAATATGTGCTTCGACTATCGGCTCATGAATTTCTTGTATGTCATTCACCGATGGCAATTTCGAAGGATTGTCCACGTAAACGGTTTCTCCCCCATTAGTCAGTACCTCATAGACCACCGTAGGCGCGGTGGTGATCAAGTCCAGGTCATATTCCCGTTCAAGACGTTCTTGAATGATCTCCATATGCAACATACCAAGGAAGCCAATACGAAAACCAAAACCTAAGGCGGAAGAACTCTCTGGTTCAAAAAACAAGGACGCATCATTGAGGCTTAGCTTTGCTAGAGCATCTCGGAAATCTTCATATTCGTCTGAACTGATGGGAAACATACCAGCATAAACCTGAGGTTTTACCTTCTTAAATCCCGGTAAGGCCGTCTGGGCCGGATTGCGAGCCAGAGTGATAGTGTCCCCCACCGGCGCCCCATTTATCTCCTTGATACCCGCAACAATAAAGCCTACTTCACCGGCTCTTAACAGGCCCGTATCCTTTGGTTTGGGTGTAAAAATACCGACTTTATCAACCTGATGAACCTGTCCAGTTGACATGATTTTAATTTTGTCATTTTTGCGTAACTCACCATGCATTATCCGCACAAGTGAGACCACACCTTGATAGTTATCAAACCATGAATCAACAATAAGGGCTTGTAAAGGGGCCTCCAAATCTCCCTCTGGAGGGGGTATTTGTCGCACAATGACTTCTAATACATCTTCAATACCAATACCGGTTTTAGCTGAGCAACGCACGGCATCGACCGCATCAATACCGACGATATCTTCAATTTCTTCAGCCACCCGGTCTGGCTCCGCTTGTGGCAAATCTATCTTGTTTAAGATAGGCACCACTTCCATATCCATATCCATGGCGGTGTAGCAGTTAGCTAAGGTTTGTGCTTCAACACCTTGCCCAGCATCCACCACTAACAAGGCGCCCTCACAAGCGGCCAGAGAACGAGAGACTTCATAGGCAAAGTCAACATGCCCGGGAGTGTCGATAAAATTAAGCTGGTAAGTTTCACCGTCCTTCGCCAGATAATTTAAGGTCACGCTCTGAGCCTTTATCGTAATACCCCGCTCCCGCTCAATGTCCATTGAATCAAGAACCTGCGCTGACATTTCTCTGGCGGCTAACCCACCGCAGTGCTGAATTAAGCGGTCGGATAAGGTGGATTTACCATGATCGATATGGGCAATAATTGAAAAGTTACGTATGTGCTTATGTTGCATAGAATTTTAGAAAAGTACCTAGTGCTTTTTTGCCGGCCCAAGCGCTTTTTTGCGAACAATAAACCAAGTGCTCTGGCGAAATATGGGAACAAATATTTAAATATGGCCGCGATTTTACAGTGTTATCAGGCACTTTGCGATAAAGATCTAGTGATTAGTTTCGCAAGTGATTATTAGGTGGAAGAGGTATCGGAAAGTGTAACGAATTCGATGCTTTCGCCCTGCCAGGGCAAAAGGGCGATTAACTGAGGTTGATAGTCACTGTGCTTATCTTGTTTGAAATAATGACTAAGCCAATAAAAACTCACTGCTGCCGCAATAACGGCACTGGTGATGATCCAGCCTTCACCCTGTAAACCCAGCAGCGGCAAACTAAACTGTGCCACCAAGGCAGCGCCCATCATCGCCATCAGGGGTAGTAGATAGACCAGGGCCGAAGCGCTCAGTAAACGCTCCTCAGGAATGCCCAACTTGACCCCCTGTCCTACTTTAACCGTTTGTTCACAGGGCAAATACAGTTGCTCTTTTTTTGGACTAAAGGCCTTAGCCACAACGCCGGTTCCGCAATCATTATTAGCCTGACATCCCCCACAGGTAGACTTAATTTGTGTTTCGACCCAAATATATTGCAGGCTATTTCGTCTCTCAACAGCAGTAATAATGCCGATTTCTTCCATCATCGTGTTTATTTTACCCGCCGGATAGAGTTGGCGATGCTATTAGCTGTAGCGGCCGGAAGTTTACCAATAACCGTTACGTTCATGGCGCCCTGACGACGGGTTAACAGGGTATCTGATTCATGTCTTATCAGTACATCTTGGCTGGTGGTACCCGGTACTACATCACGCATATAAATAGACACATCCACCAGACCATCACTTAACATCAAATAGTCAACACTTTCTCCCGTTACCGGTAAACGATGCACATCCATTTTCACCTGCACCATACCGACAGGCAAATAACTGATCTGCCATTTATTAGTCAATGGCGTCGTGGCACGCATTATCAGTACTTCGGGCAATATTGCAGACTCTATTCGTGCAAAAAATGGGTCCGCAGCTTCCGTCACCTCCAGACTGGTCACTTGGATCTGCTCCAACAATTGACCTTTCAGGTCAACCATGTTCATTTTGAGCATTAGCCCAGTCTCTTGATCTAACCACAGATTCAAGCCAAAACGACTCTTATCCTTGCTAACGACTCTAATTTGCTGCGCGGAACGCCCGGATACTCTGCTGCGCCCAACCATGACGAAATCATAACTCTTCATAAGTTTTGTCGGCTGGCGGAAGAACAGACTGGGAAATGGGCCATTGATCGAATTGGAGCGCAAGCTATAAGGGGGCACATTAGGCTCAAAATAACTCACCTTGTCGCCCATTCTCACAACACTGCGACCGGGACCATTAAGCAATTCAAGCTGCTCCATTTCAAGACCGGATGCGTCAATCCCATGACGCCATAAATAGGGTTGTGAATCAAGCCCGGGCTTGAGCAGCACAAAAGAAATTTTGTAGTTCAAATGGCTCAGCGCCGTTGCCATTTTGTCTAACCAGGCTTCGGCGCTATCAGAGGGGTATATCGCCGGCTGGTCCATCTCTTGAGCGAGCGTACTGGGTATACTCAAAACACAGCAAAACAACAGAGGCAGGCTATGCCGCAAAATCGGCAAGAACTTACTCTTTAGACGGATTTTTAAGGATGTCTGACTGCTCGCCATTTTCATCAATCTCATTTATTTTGTTTAGCGCACTATTATCTTTACTTGACTGCAATTGCGCGGTTTTAAAACGCATTTGTTGTTGATGATCTTCCAAATAAGCAATAATACGCTTACGTTGCTCTGTCACATCGCTGCGAGAAGCCGAACGGGTTTGATCCAAGCTGACAGGCGACAAGCCCCCCTGAATACCCAATATCGGCGCAGCAGAATTAAAAGGTTGCTCTAATTCAGGCTGATTCAATTGTTGCACGCCCAATATCATCGCCACAGCCACCGAAGCGGCTATCGCCATTTGCCCGCTTTGTTGAGCAAATGGCAATACACTGGCCACTAAAGGAAGCTCACGCCATGATCTTTTGGGGGCCAATATCGCCGGTTCATCCGCCAGTGCTTGCGCCACATTGGCTGCAATATCAAAGTTTAGATGACTCGGTAATTCTTTGCGCAAGCCATCACGAATAAGGTGATAACTTTGCCACTTTGCTGTCAGCTCAGTATCGTTTTTAAGCCCTTTAATAAAGTCGCTATCATGCAACTCACCATCGACCAAGGCTGACAAGTTTTCAATCTTTTGTGACATATAATCTGGTTCCCGCATATACGCTGTGTCTAACGATCATAAAAATTCAAACTATACCTTTGGCCACTAATTTTGCAGCAAAGGCTGAATAACCTTATCAAGTGCTTCACGTGCCCGAAAGATACGGGATCTTACGGTGCCAACCGGGCAGTCCATCACATTGGCAATATCTTCATAACTCAGGCCTTCCAATTCTCGCAAACTAATCGCCATGCGTAAATCTTCGGGTAATTTATCCATCGCCTCAAACAGTAATTTTTCCATTTGCTGTGACATCAGATGTCGTTCCGGGGAGTTATTTTCCTTTAAGGCATCACTTCCATCATAATAATCTGCCTCTTCAGCATCCACATCACTGGCCGGCGGCTTTCGCCCCTGTGCCACTAAATAATTTTTTGCGCTATTTACTGCTATCCGGTAAAGCCAGGTATAAAATGCACTGTCGCCTCTAAAATTTGGCAGGGCACGGTAGGCTTTAATAAACGCTTCTTGTGCCACATCTGCCACATCACCTGAGTTTTTTACATACCTGGAAACTAAATACGCCACTTTGTGCTGGTATTTTGTTACCAACAAGCCATAAGCATTTTTGTCCCCACGCTGCACTCTTTCAACAATCTGTTGATCTGTTAATTGCTCGCTCATTCGAGCCCCTACTCCCAAGACTAATTACTACAATGACTACGGTGGCTAATGCAGCACCTTAATTGACTCTATGAATATCAATAAGTTCGAAAAAATTTTTCTTTTAATAAATAAATCTGCTATCGGTGAATATAAATACTCTAAAACACCTACTGGATGCTTGATTATGTTTTTATAAGCATTGTATTTTACCGCACTTTTATTAGTATTGCCGCCAACATTATTCTAATCATGGCTAGTTTACCCTATGCACGCCACTGTTGAACATTGCTGCGACGTACTTATCGTTGGCAGCGGAGCCGCCGGACTGAGTCTGGCACTCAAACTAGCCGAACAATGTCAGGTAATTGTACTGAGCAAAAGTCACTTGTCTGAAGGCTCTACCCATTACGCGCAAGGAGGGATCGCCGCGGTATTTGATGAAGACGATTCGATTGAATCCCATGTTAAAGACACCTTAGCGGCCGGAGCAGGCTTGTGTGATGAAGCGGTAGTACATTTTACCGCCTCTCGCGCCAAAGAATGCATGCAGTGGTTAATTAATTTTGGTATGCCATTTGACCAGGAGCCCGACGAAAACGGACAGACCCGCTTTCATTTGACCCGTGAGGGTGGTCATAGTCACCGACGCATTCTGCACGCTGCCGATGCAACAGGGGCCGCGGTGCAACTGACCCTAATAGAGGCCGTCAAACACCACCCCAACATTCACTTATTCGAGCGCTATAATGCCGTTGATTTAATCAAGAGTGTCAGTGAGCCAGATACGGTGCTGGGCGCCTATGTATGGAACCGCAATCAGGAGCAAGTTGATGTCATTCGCAGTCAGTTTGTCGCCTTAGCCACCGGTGGTGCCAGTAAAGTGTATCAGTATACCTCGAATCCCGATGTGTCTAGTGGTGATGGCATTGCCATGGCATGGCGCGCGGGATGCAGTGTGGCCAATATGGAATTTAATCAATTTCACCCTACCTGTTTATATCATCCCGAAGCCCGTAATTTTTTAATTAGCGAAGCCCTGCGGGGTGAAGGTGCTAAGCTATGCCACGCTGATGGCACAGCTTTTATGCAGAAATTTGATGAGCGTGGTGATTTAGCCCCCCGGGATATTGTTGCCAGAGCCATCGACTTTGAAATGAAACGCCTGGGCGCCGATTGTATGTATTTGGATATCAGTCACCAGCCGGCCGATTTTATTGTTAAACATTTTCCCAATATCTATCGAAAATGTCGCTCCCTGGGCATAGACATTACTCGCCAGGCTATTCCGGTGGTGCCTGCCGCGCACTATAGCTGTGGGGGGGTTGTCTGTGACTTTAACGCCCAAACGGATTTAAACAACCTTTATGCGGTGGGCGAAGTGGCGTATACGGGGCTGCATGGCGCCAATCGCATGGCCAGTAACTCCATATTGGAATGCATTGTATTTGCCCATGCGGCTGCCAAGCACATCATTGGCCGCCTGGATGAAACCTCGTTCAAAGAGCCCATTCTAGCCTGGGATGAAAGTCAGGTAGACGACTCAGATGAAGAAGTCATCATCCAGCACAATTGGCATGAATTACGTCTATTTATGTGGGATTACGTGGGTATAGTGCGCACCAATAAGCGACTGGAACGAGCCCAACACCGAATTGAATTACTCAAACAGGAAGTGGATGAATATTATTCCTACTTTAAAGTCAGTAATAATCTGCTGGAGCTACGCAACTTATTAACGGTGGCCGAACTCATCGTGAAATGTGCCCAATTACGCACAGAAAGTCGCGGTCTGCATTACAACCTTGATTACCCTCATCAACACGCACAGCCCAAACCAAGCATCTTGCCGGGTAAAACTAACTAGTCTGCCCGGGGCCTTGCTGATACAAAATGCAACGACAAAGTCGCCGGTAATCTTGTTCGCTTACCTGGTCGTTAAACACCCAAAGCCAGCGGGCCTTGCTGCCTGCTATTTTAGGTTCAATATGCAGCCACAATACCTCAGAGCTGATCCTCGAGCGCTCGCTTATCTGCCAACTCGATTGCTCAGCATGTTCAACGTAAAGCCACTCCCCCTGCTCAGTGATGACCACGACAAAAAGCCGATTATCCCTGTGTGCTTCGCCAAAGGCCCGCAACGCCAGTAACATGAGTACCAAGGCACTAAAGACTTGTACCCATAGCTGATAGACAAAGGTGTCTTGCTGCCAACTAAATAGCGACAACACCAGCAGCCCATACAAAACCAGCAGGTAAATGTAACGCTTGCGGGAAGGAGTAAATTCAATTCTATACTTTAACACGGCTCAAAATGTGCGCGATCATACGTTTAAATTCAAGATCATCACAGGCTTGGTGACCCATAAACCAGGCATAGAGATCAGGGTCATCGCTGGTTAGTAATCGTTCAAAAATTTCCTTTTCTGGCTCAGGAAGATCATTAAACCCTTCTTCGACGAAAGGCATAAACAACACGTCTAGCTCCAGCATGCCTCTTCTGCAAGCCCATTTAAGACGAGAATACCTTTTTTTAGTAAACATTTTTGACCTCAATTTATGATAAATATAGCAAACGTTAATAATAGGTGATTCTATCCACACAGGGCCTCTAATACCAATTAACTTATGACTAATGCCCACTATAAACTTGCTTAATTACCTAAACCCCCCATATTAATTTCATGCAACACTAATTATTAATGAAGCCTATGCCACAGATTGATTTAACACAAAACACCCCAGAAAATTATCTCTGCCGCCTTGATAATAAAGGCCTGATCGAGTTGTCCGGACAGGAACGGGTCAAATACTTGCAAGGTCAAGTCACGGCAGATATGGAGCAATTAAGTGACGAGGGAGCCTTGCTAAGTTGCCATTGTGATTTTAAGGGAAAAACATGGAATGTATTTTATACCCTGCAACATCAAGACAGCATTTTGCTGTTAAGCCACCGGGAAAGTATCCCTGCGTCTATTGCAGAACTACAGAAATACGGCGTCTTCGCCAAAGTCGAAATTCAAGACCAGACTGAGCAATGGCGCTGTTTAGGTGGTGCCGGAGCGGATATTGAGGCCCTAATAAACAATACGTTTGGCGGTCTTCCCAGTGCACATCAGCAGGTCATGAGCAATGAACTGGGCCTGGTGATGTGCCTAAGCGCACCCCGTAAACGCTACTTACTCCTGCTAAGCACCCAGGGGGCTGAATCATTTATTAATGCATACCCGGGAGAGTTGAGCCCGGCATTGCTGTGGGAACGAGACGATATTCAGGCCGCGATACCAGAAATTCGCAGCGCCACCAGTCAGGAGTTTGTACCACAAATGATGAACCTACAGGCCCTTGATGCCATCAGTTTTAGTAAAGGCTGTTACATGGGCCAGGAAGTAGTGGCGCGCACCAAATTTCTGGGCAAAAACAAACGGGCAGCCTTTATATTGCGTGCTGAGCAAGCTGCATCCATCGAACCAGGTGATGCACTGGAATCTCAGGCTGGTGAAAATTGGCGACGGGGCGGCACGGTTTTACGTGTGGTATCTCTTGCTTGTGATGCACAAGAAGCACCACAGCAAACATGGCTTTTGGCCGTGCTTGCCAACGACACTGAGTTGGGTGCCACCCTGAGATTAAAGACCCAGCCACAGTTACTATTTAAGGTACAATCCTTGCCCTATTCATTAGAATAAGCGCCCAATGCGCCTTAGTTTTACGTTAAAATCCTACAATTAATTAATCTGGACAGTTTATGAATATTTCCGAAAACACCGTAGTTACCATGCATTTTACCGTTTGCTCAGCCGATGGTACGCAAATTGATTCATCCCAGGAAGGGGAACCCATGGTAATCCTGCAAGGTAGCCACTATTTGATCCAGGGCTTAGAAGATCATCTTAACGGCAAACAAGCCGGTGACAAATTTGTCATCGATGTAGAACCCGAACTTGCCTATGGTGAGCGTCAAGAAGAGCTGGTACAGGTTGTACCTAAGTCTATGTTTGAAGGCATGGAAGTAGAGGCCGGTTCCACATTCCGTGCCACCACCGACGACGGTGAACAGTCGGTTATGGTAATTGATGTCACCGACGAAGAAGTCGTAATAGACGGCAACCACCCCTTATCTGGCCTAACCCTCAACTTTGACGTAGAAGTGTTGGCTGTGCGGGACGCCACTGAAGACGAAATTGCCCATGGTCACCCACACGTAGAAGGTGCTTGTGGTCACGTACACTAGGGCTGCCTATCTTGCACATGGCTTTAGCTTACTCGCCTAAGGCATCTTTTGCCTGAGCATGGGTCTCTTTGGCCAGAGCAAAGGCATCCAGCGCTCGCAGGCGCGAGGCTTTTAAATCGACGATAGGCAAAGGGTAATTATCACCCAATGTCACCTTGGCATATTCAAGGATTGCCTTTGGTGCATCCCAGGGATGGTGAATAAATTTATCCGGCACTTGACGTAATTCAGGGCAATACTTACGCACATAGTGCCCTTTGGGATCGAAGCGCTGTCCCTGTAGCAAGGGATTAAAAATTCTAAAATATGGGGCGGCATCCGCCCCTGTCCCCGCAACCCATTGCCAACTTGCACAATTGGCTGCCAAATCTGCATCGACTAAGGTATCCCAAAACCAACGTTCACCTTTGCGCCAATCCAGCAGTAGGTTTTTGACTAAAAATGAAGCCACTACCATGCGCACCCGATTATGCATGGTGCCCGTTTGCCACAACTCACGCATACCCGCATCTACTATCGGTATCCCAGTTTGCCCGCGCTGCCAGGCACTTAGTGCCACAGGATCGTCACGCCAGGGAAAACCCGCAAACTTAGGACTAAAATTTTTAGTCGGTAAAGTAGGAAAATGAAATAACAGGTAGTGAGAAAACTCTCTCCAGCCCAACTCACTCAGGTAGCAATCCAGGCCGGTGTCGTCCCGATTACCGCCCTTCGCATCTATCGCCGCATACCATACCTGATTAACAGAAATCTCACCAAAATGCAGATGGGGAGACAAACGTGACGTCGCCTGTATCTCCGGAAAATCCCGTTCGGCTTTGTAAGCCCCAAGACAATCCGGCAAAAACCGACTTAATGCATCGGCCGCGCCCATCTCTCCCGGAGACCAAAGCCCTTCCATCTGGTTATACCACTGAATATTTGGCATTAATGCCAATGACTCAAGCCCCTGATCGTCTTCCTTAAAATACGCCATATTTAATACTTGTGGCGCAGGTACAGGGATCCTCGGCGGTGCTTTTCCCAGACAGCCTCTGCGATAATAAGGGGTAAAGACCTTATAAGGCGTAGCGTCTTTTTTCAGCACCTGCCAGGGCTCCCATAACAGGTGCCCATTAAAACTATGCACTTCGACTCCCGCATCCAACAACGTTTGTTTAAGCTGGGTATCCCGGGCAATTTGCCAGGGCTCGTAACAGCGATTCCACACCACTTGCTTGATCCCACGACGTTTCACCAACGCTAATAACAAGGCACCGGCATCGCCCTTTAGGCAATGGAGTTGCTTATCCAGGGATTGATGTAATGACTGCAAACTGTGATGCAACCACCAGCGACTCGCCCCGCCCGGCTGAAATTGCTCAGCACAACTATCATCAAGAATATACACAGGTAGTACACTGCCCTGCTCTGCTGCAAAGCTCAAAGCAGGATTGTCACGCAGACGCAAGTCTTGCCTGAACCACATCAAAGTGGTGGGTTTTAATGGGGAGTTGCCCGTAGAAGTAATAGCTTTGTACTCCATAAAATTAGCTTAACTACATCATACTACCTGAGCACAGAGATAGATTGCTAAGAGGAGGTTTATTTATGCTACGTGCATGTGCTGTCCTTACTGCCATTCTTGACAGCTCGGATACACCATCCATTTTGACAACGGCTGGACCGCTAAAGCATGTGCTTCGCACACAGCGATCATGGGCTACGCTTACCGTTAAAAAACAAAATAAATACACCCTATCCATCCTTCTCCGTATAGTATAATTAACCTTAACCCATCACCAATAAGAGCCAATCCAATGCCATCTGTTATGTGCAAACTTCTCAGTCTTAGCCTGCTACTGCTGGCAATACCCTTCATAAGCGCCGCACAAAGTGATAGTTTTACGGTAATCGGCAGTGATGGTCTCACACTGCAGGCCCAGCCTCTGGAAAGCTTTGATAGCGCCTGGGCAATGACCTTTCTTCCCGACGGACGCGCCCTGGTCAGTGAAAAACTGGGGACCTTGTGGTTACTGGATAAACAAGGAAAAAAAGCCGCCAAAGTAGGTAATACGCCCAAGGTAGAGGCCCGGGGCCAAGGCGGACTAGGCGACATCATTATCCACCCTGACTTCGCCACCAATAATAGGGTGTTTATCTCTTACGTTGAACGGGATAAAAGCGATGACAGCCTCAGTGGTGCCGTTGTCGAACGTGCACTTTTGTCATTGGACAACAAGGGCGGGCAACTTTTGCAACGTCAAATTATTTGGCGTCAATCCCCTAAGATGACCGGCAACGGTCACTACTCCCATCGATTAGCAGTGTCACCCCAGGGTAGCTTGTTTATCACCTCCGGAGACAGGCAGAAATTTATTTCCGCCCAGAATATGGCAATGAACCTGGGCAAGATAGTCCGCATCAATACCGATGGCAGTATCCCCCAGGATAATCCGTTTTATGCCAGTGGCGGCGTCAGTGCTGAAATTTGGTCACTGGGTCATCGTAATCCCCTGGGGATAGCATTTAATAAGGCAGGAGTTCTTTGGGCACATGAAATGGGGCCTAGGGGCGGCGATGAGTTAAATCGTATACAACGGGCGCGCAACTATGGTTACCCCCACGTATCAGAAGGTGAGCATTATTCAGGTGTCAAGATCCCTTCCCACGATGCCATCCCAATTTACCAAAAACCGGCTAAATACTGGGTGCCGGCAATCAGTCCCGCTGGCTTTATCATTTACCAAGGCGACTACTTCTCAGACTGGCAAGGCCAGGGTTTTATGGGTGGGCTGTCATCACAGGCATTAGTGCGAGTGAGCTTTGGGGAGCCATCTGAGCGAAACCAGAACACAGCCCAAGAACTCGCCCGCTATGAATGGGGCAAGCGCATCCGTGAGATTGAACAAGGCCCGGACGGCGAGATTTTCATCTTAGAAGACAGTCAAGGTGGACGCTTACTTAAGCTGCAAAAATAGCATGAAAAGCACGGTAAAGGGTATTGATTGAATTTTGATGGTAACAAGGCCTTATTCAGCTTTCGTTCCCTGTCGTAAAAAAACATGGCTATTTAGCCAGATATGACACTCCATTATTTACAGTCAAAGCATCTGCAACACCCCGTATCAGGTGCCTTGGCTATCGGGTTTCTGTTTTTTACACTGCGTCTTCGTTTTCTTCGCCGGTACGGATCCGTATAACCCGTTCAACCTCATAAATAAAAATTTTGCCATCGCCTATTTTACCCGTTTGTGCTGTTTTCATAATAGCTTCAACCGCGAGCTCTACTTGCTCATCTGCTACTACAACTTCAAGCTTTACCTTAGGCAGAAAATCCACATTATATTCTGCTCCCCGATACAGTTCAGTATGACCTTTTTGCCGGCCAAAGCCCTTCACCTCAGTAACCGTCATACCATTGATACCCGCTTCAGCTAAGGCCTCTCTCACATCGTCCATTTTGAAAGGTTTGATAATGGCGTCAATTTTCTTCATTTCACCGCTCTCCAGAAATCACTATTGGTCATATATGGTTGGAATTGCTACACGCTTATGTTGGGTTTTGTGATAAATTTCGATCAGTCGTTCCGCTAGTTTTGGCGCAACCGGCCGGCCTTCCAAAAAGTCATCAATTTCATCATAGCTCATTCCCAGGGCCTGTTCGTCAGCTTTTTGCGGAGTCAGGGTCTCCAAATCTGCGGTAGGTGCTTTATGCACGATATTATCCGGTGCACCAAGATAGTGGGCAATTTGTCTAACCTGCCGCTTGTTCAAACCAAACAGGGGTGCCAAATCACAGGCGCCATCACCATATTTTGTGTAGAAACCGGTAATATTTTCTGCTGAGTGATCGCTCCCCAAAACTAATCCGTCAAGCATACCGGCAATCTCGTATTGAATGATCATTCGGGTACGGGCCTTAACATTACCTTTAACAAAATCTACTTTACTGGCACTGGCGGGTAATAATCCTAGTTTATTCAAGGCTTCGCATGTTTCATTGTGGATCGCATCTGCACCCGGTTGCACATTCACTGACAGGGTTTGCGAGGGTTTAATAAAGTCAATTGAGGCCTGGGCATCCTGTTCGTCGGCTTGCACATTATAAGGTAGGCGCACTGCAACAAACTGATATTTATCACCTTCATTGGCATTTAGCTGATTCACCGCCAGTTGCGCCAGGCGTCCTAATGCACATGAATCCACACCGCCACTGATCCCCAGCACTAGAGTCCGTTGTCCAGCATTGATTAGTTGAGACTTAATAAAATTTACCCGACGTAGTACTTCCGATTCAACGTCGATCTGTGGTAATACACACATTTCTTTGATAATAGCCTGCATGATACTGCCTCTCTAACTGTGAAAGTGATAACACTGGCGATTATGATAAATAATTTTGACTAAAAATACTGGGAAATATGGATTTCCGCCTGCATTTCGTCAAAAAAGCACTAGACAGACCCTATAATGCGCTAAGACCAAGCAGCAGCCAAGTAGGGTGCTGCTTATTCAAAGCCTACTATTTGCTCAATTCCAGGATCAAGTTGTACTTTTTATTAGAGGTGGCGCTTAACTTACTAAGTAATGACATCGTCCCGCCAGCGACAATGCTTCCGTCAGGGTATTGAATACTGATACTCAACGCAAAACCAGAGGCCGCCAGGCTAAAGTTAATGACGCCTAGCCAATTCTCTGAAACATCCTCACAACTAAAGAACGGCGTGGCCTTACCCTTAGGTATACTCACATTACAGCTGAACTGGGACGGAGTTTCAATAATAGACAGTTTCGATAAGTCAACATAGGTCGATTTTTTATCATTATTGGTTTCACAGGCATCTGTTGTACTTTCCCCCGTACCCGCATCAGTAATAGTCACGATGCAATTGATATCACCAATAATCGCAAAAAACTTCTCGGTAGATGATTTACTATCCACCGTCACCGTCACCGAGTCATCTATTTTCTGGTCAGCAGCGTCAGCGGGGGACAGGGGATGCGTACCGGTAATCCCGGTATTACCTGCATAGGCCACCACACTGATGACACTGCTTCCGTCTGCCAGAGCTTCTACTCTGCCGCGGCTATAAGTGCCGAAGAAATCGGCGGCCACATCCACAATGGAGCTAATATCTTCCTGGGTTACGATGGCAGCGCTGGCATTGGCCGATGACCAATCTGACAGCAGGGTCAGGTTAATATCATAAAATGGCGTAATCGCTTTCCAATCGACATCGCCGGCTAATAACTTGTTCTGCACCTGCGTTAAATGGCTGGACTTCATTCTATCTAAATAAATCCCACGGGAGATAAACTGATAAGCTCCCGGCGCCACAGTAATATCCCGTCCCGCTGAACGAGTAGGTTGCGCAGAATTTTTTATACTCGCTTCGATTAAACCCTCTGCGTAGTCGGTATAGGCACTTAAGTTGGCATCAACAAATAAAAATCGCGAATCAAATTCAATAATATCCAGCAATTGCCAATCCGCGTAAATTTGAAAATATCCGTCTATACGTTTAAATCGACACACTTCGTCATAATCGTCGCCAATTGATAAAGCGCTTATAAAGCTGCCATCCGTTTGCCTGTCATAGTGAGCGTGTGCAGCGCCGCTTTCAAGACGAAAATATGTTTCTTCCGCCACCATGGTAGGGGTGTCATGATGATCCATACAGCACTGGGTACACATAGCAGCTTGACTATTATCGGCAGGTACGCCTGTCATTTTAATGATGGACTGGCCCAGTTCGACCTCAAGTACATCATCTACTAATATGGTCATCGAAGGGGTTGAGCCCTCGCCGGGTCCGGCTAAGGCACAGCTACAATTTACCGTGAGGAAATCTTCCTGCTCAACCTTATCAGCTTCACCTTCCAGAACGATGTATTTGACCGTCTCAAACTGAACAATGTTATTTTCCCCCTGATTCTCAATATCAGGCATTGGCTTACTGGTTTCGACCTTTTTACCGTCCCCCAATTCATAGGAAATGACATCCGGGGCTTCACCGGGTACATAGTTGACTTTAGGGCTGGCTTTGGCGTTATCCGATTCGTTTTTAGCCTGATAACTATTGCCCAGGGCAATAGGGGCAATATTCCCATCCAAAGAGATGCTATTGCTGTGCCCCTCATTGTCTGTCCAGGCAACAGCCACACTCACTACTTTTTGTGCCGCATTGGCGGGTAACACTGCGGGATAATCTGCGTCTCCAAGCTGTACCCAGGTATCCTCCACGCCATCATCATTGGTATCAACGTAATATTGTTCAGTCACCGTCCAATGTCGGGAAAACGTCACCGTATTACTCACATCGGCACTAAGCGCAATGTCCACGTCACCGGAACCAATGGTCCCCCCTGCATCATTGGCAATATCATTGAAGGCAATCTGACCGACTGTGCTTTGCACCCGAGTAAACTGACGTAAATCGTCGAGTTTTTCCTGCCCTAACCGTAAGGCCACGTTACGCAAATTTAGTTTGGCGTCAGAACGCACATATTCGCTTTGCAGCGTAACGTAACCCGTTACCCCTATCATAATAATCAATGAGGCAACTAACACCTCAACTAGTGTAAAACCTTTCATACTAAGCTCCTAAAAATCTCGCCAGCTACCCGGCACCCGGGCGGTGCGTTGAAACGCATCATGGGCTTTTATTTGGGCTAACACATCCGCATCATAAACGGCATTGTAGGTACCACTTGACAGACCAACGGGATGGTTTGAGGCCAAGACACCATTGACTCGCGCCCCACCGATCATACTTAAATCAAAATCTGTAGTCGTCCCTGGCTTGCGGAAGGAAAATACGATGCCGTTGATTATTGCCCCCCCGTTCATGGTGATGTCTCCGTCAGTCACCACTAAAATAACTGGATCCGCAGTGCTTCCGACAATTGTTCCGGCATTGAGGCTGCATCCGCCATCGATCCATATCAAACCTAGCGATAGCAGGTCTAAACTAGTGCAGTCACCCAGCGTTTGATCTGCCTCTGAGCGCAGTGTGAGCCATTCACTTGATGGAATATTAAACAAATATTCCATCAAGTCATCGGGGAAATCAGGATCACTGTCGACAATATCTGAATTCTTGTAGCCATTTTCGGAATAGGGTGACGAACTGCAGGCGCCATCACTAAATTCCTGCTGGCCACAAGTGGTGCCGCTGCCAGACATATCTACTGCTGCATCAGTCCATATGGACAAGGGTACCCCTATTCCACCACCGTTAGGATTGGCTACCACTTCAAAATTACCACCAACCGCCAGGCCGCCTGCCACAATAAGCGGGACATCAGGTGGGTTGGCCAAAATAGAATAATTTAAGGCTTGCTCATTTACAGTCACAGATGCCAGCCCATCGGCAGACATCCCAGTAGAGCTTAGTGATATGAGCGTCATGGTGGTCGAGGCGCGGGCAATCTCGGCTCGCGAACCAGTTGCGGTAAAGGTACTTTCGCCGTCGAGGGTTTCGACAATCGCGGCGCCGTCCCAGTTTTTGTCTTCGCTTAGCACGCCCAAACTGCGCATTAAGCCCGCCTCAGCGGCTGAAAATGCCAGCTGTTGATTTTGCCCATTTAACATTATCTTATGTTCGAAGGATTTAATACG
>JBLHIW010000039.1:0-17230 GCA_047618055.1 Paraglaciecola sp.
CAAGTAGCTAGGCACTAAACAGTTGAAATCACAGTTCTTAAGCGCCGTTCACCGTTAGAGGGTGACTGACTCCTTCACGCTAATCGAAGTGGCCTGCCAGATTAAGTGAAGTTTTTATATTTTTGAATGTAAATATAGAAATGAGCTAGTACAGATAAACAGGGCCGGGTTTTCTGCTTTTCCTTATAAATCTTTGAAGCGGCCATCTTGCGTGTAAATGGCCGCTTTTTATCATTTGCAATTAATTCAGCGGCTTTCCTTTGATTTACTCGTCCTCGTCCTCATCCACTACGAGTGTGCGTGGTTTGCGTTTCATGGGTAAATCTCCCACATCTTTTCCTTCCATAGGTTTAATTCTGCTTGGGCCGGATGGTGAACCATCTGCTTTAGATTTTGTTGCTCGTTTCTTAGCGGGCGCTTTCTTCCCACCTTGAAACTTGCCAGAAGGCGGTCTGATGCCTTTGAACTTGGCAATCAGTCCTTCCCATTCGCTGAAACTAATCGTTTGTTGTAAGAATGACTTAATGGCGGTAAAGCTCGGCCAGTCTTTTGGGCCCACAAAAGAGACGGCTTCGCCCTTATTGCCAGCTCGGCCGGTGCGACCCACCCGGTGTACATATTCGTCGGCAAGTTTAGGTAAATCAAAGTTAACCACCAATGCCACATTCAGTAAATCCAGGCCCCGTGAGGCAATATCGGTGGTGACCAATATATGCTGCTGACCCCGGCCAAACTCATTCATTATATTGTTACGTTGGGACTGGCTGAGATCGCCACTTAAGGCGATGGCATAGAGGCCTTGTTCTTTTAATAGGACTGCCAGGCGCTCCGTATCCGAACGGGTGGCGGTAAAAACGATAATTTGCCGGTAGTCTTTTTCATTTATTATCTTCGCCAACAAGGCTTCTTTGTGGGTCAGGTTATCAGCCAGATAAAAACGTTGTTGAATATCCTTATGCTCTTCCCCGGAAGAACCGACACTGATGCGCTGAGGCGCTTTGAGTAAGGTTTGGGTCAAATGATGCAGGGCGGCGCTGTCTAAGGTAGCAGAATACATCATGGACTGACGTTTACGATGATCGGCAGCGGCATTAATCAGTTTAAGCTGGGCGGCAAAACCCAAGTCCAACATGCGATCCGCCTCATCCAGAATTAATAGCTCCAGGCCATTAAGAAACAGGGACTTTCCGGCTAAATGGTCGGCTATCCGCCCGGCCGTACCCACCACAAACTGGGGGTAATGTTTTAAGGCTTTTACCTGGTCGTTAAAGTTTTCCCCGCCTAAAACCAGAGCAGCCTTAATAGGTTGTTTGGCGATCAACCACTTTAATTGCAAAAAAACCTGCTTGGCCAGCTCTCTGGTGGGGGCCAGAATGAGCACCCGTGGATCCCGTCGACTCAAGGGCTGCTGGGTAAACACACGCTGCAGGGCAGGTAACAAAAAGGCCAGGGTTTTACCCGAACCGGTTTTTGAAGAGGCGATAAGATCCTTACCTAATAAGCCATAGGGAATAGCCTTACTTTGGATCTCAGTGGTTTCACTAAAGCCCTTTATTTCAAGGGCTTTTTGGAGTCGGTGGTCGAGGGGAAGATCGCTAAATTGCAAAAAATAAATACTCGCTTAAATGATTGTCTGCATTATAACCCCAAACCACCCGAAGATGCCTCTCTAGGCGGGAATTAAAACTGCATTTCAGGTACGGTTCCGGTAACAACCACTTTTCCCGCTGTTTTGCTGACGATCTCTTCAACACTGACGCCCGGTGCGCGCTCGATTAAATGAAAGGCGCCGCCCTTAACTTCCATTACCGCCAAATCGGTGATGATGCGGTTGATGCAGTTCACTCCGGTCAACGGTAGAGTGCATTCGCTAAGGAGTTTTGACTTACCGTGTTTGTCTGCGTGGGTCATGGTGACAATGATATTCTTTGCCCCTGCCACCAAATCCATTGCACCGCCCATACCTTTGATTAACTTACCGGGGATCATCCATGAGGCAATACTGCCATGCATATCCACTTCAAAAGCGCCCAGTACGGTAACATCAACATGGCCCCCACGGATCATGGCAAAACTTTCTGCTGAATTGAAAATAGACGCGCCGGTGATCGCCGTGACCGTTTCTTTGCCAGCGTTGATCATGTCTGCGTCCACATGCTCTTCTGTGGGATAGGGACCCATGCCCAGTAAACCATTTTCAGATTGCAACATAACCTGCATATTATCCGGCACATAATTGGCCGCTAGTGTCGGAATGCCGATGCCTAAATTGATGTAATCGCCGTCGTGAAACTCTTGTGCCACTCGCATGGCTATTTGTTCTCTTGTTAGTGTCATGATGTTCTCCTGTTGTTAAACTCAACGTTGAATAGATGTTGCCAGACAAGTCCGCTATGCGGTGATTTTACGCTCTATGCGTTTTTCAAACTTTCCGACAATAATCCGGTCAACGTATATGCCAGGCGTATGGATCTCGCTGGGTGCCAGCTCACCGGGTTCGACCAATTCTTCAACTTCCACTACGGTTATCTTACCCGCGGTAGCCGCCATAGGATTGAAATTTTGCGCCGTGTGGCGATAAACACAGTTACCATAACGATCTGCCTTCCAGGCCTTAACGATGGCAAAATCTCCCTTTACCGCCCGCTCCATAATGTAAGGACGACCATCAAACTCTTTGACTTCTTTGCCTTCGCCCACCGGGGTGCCGTAGCCCGTTGCGGTGAAGAACGCGGGAATTCCGGCCCCCCCGGCGCGCATCCTTTCTGCCAGGGTGCCCTGAGGGGTTAACTCGACTTCCAATTCACCGTTGAGCAGTTGTTGCTCAAATAAGGCGTTTTCACCCACATAAGAAGAGACCATTTTCTTAATTTGCTTGTCTTCTAACAACAGGCCCAAACCAAAACCGTCGATGCCACAGTTATTTGATACCACGGTTAGGCCATTTGTGCCCATCAACTTGATTTGGCCAATCAGGCCCTCGGGGATACCACATAGCCCGAAACCTCCGGCTATGATGGTCATATTATCTTCAAGCCCTTGCATTGCAGCTTGGTAACTATTAACGACCTTATTGAAACCTGACATTACGTCTTCCTATGCTAGTTGATGATGTACACCCATATTAAAGGCTATCTTCTAATAGTAAAATTGAATTAATATCACTATTAATAAATATAATTTATTAATAGTGGAGGTATCCGTGTTAAATATTTCTCATCGACAACTTCAGGCCTTTGTTTGTGTGGCCCAATCCAGTACGTTCGCCGAAGCGTCAGAAAAGATGTGTCTATCCCAGCCAGCCTTGTCCACGTCGATCAAAAAAATGGAGTTACAATTAGGGGGCGCCCTGTTTTTTAGAAGCACCCGCAAAGTCGCCCTTAGCCCCGAAGGGCGTTTATTTTTGCCCGTTGCCATTCGATTGCTAAATGATTGGGATGACGCTATGGGGGATATTCATACGGTATTTTCCATGGGTAAAGGCAAGCTATCGATTGCCGCTATGCCCTCATTCGCCGCCGGAATGCTGCCCGAAATATTGCAGCAGTTTCAATCGGGCTCCCCGAATATTAAAATATCGGTAGCCGATATTGTGATGGAATCTGTTATCGGGGCAGTGAGGCATGACAGAGTTGAGTTGGGATTCACCTTTGAAACTGAGCAACTTGAAGGCATAGAGTTTCACCCGATGTTTACGGATACCTTTATTGCCGTGTTGCCGGCGGATAATGTTCTGGCAACGTCTACGCAATTAAGCTGGCAACAACTTTGTGCTCATCCTTTTGTGGCCATGAACCGAGGTTCAGCGATTCGAAGCTGGATACAAAGCCATGTGGATCAACAGGGCTTGTCACTAAATATTGTCGCAGAAGCAGGGCAGCTGGCCACCCTTGGACAATTTGTAAAACATGGTTTGGGCATATCCGTCGTACCGGGCTTATGTAAAGAACAAATGAGCGATAAAGGTTTATGTTGTTTGCCGATCAAAAACAGTGGCTTAGTTAAACGGGCGGGAATGATTAAAAAGAGCAGAGGTAATCTGTCCGTCGCCGCCGCTTCGTTATGGGATTGGGTGGTCAGTCAGTCTTATGAAACGTAATGCTTACTCTGCGCCCTCGGCGAGAACTATTTTTTAATTTTTACTACAGAGTTCACAGAGTAAACAGAAGGAGTGATGTTTAAGATCTAATGATTTTATAGGTTTTTACTCTGTGATCTCTGTGCTGAACTGTCTTTTGTTAATTCCCACTGAAACATGCATTTTTAGGAGTTTTGGGCCTGAACTACCACTTCTTTTTATCCCCAAACAACTCGTCTATCTCGTCCCGCTCAGACTCTTGTTTCTTCAATACATCATTGGAATTGGCATTACGCAGACTATCCCGAATATTACGCAACTGGTCTTCCAATTCGCCTTTTCTGGCGATGATGTAATCATCCGGGTTGGGTTGTGAGGCTAATGCGGCAATGGCTTTTTCCATACTTTGTCTGGCGGAGCCTAACTGGTGTGCTGCCAGGGAGGCTTCTCCTCTGCGCATCAGCGTATCTACATTAGACCTTAACTGCATTCGTTCCAGGAGTTTATCCTCCGATTCAAAGGTTTTACGGTCAACGTGGGATTTTCGATGTTCCGAACGTAACAGGGTGCGCATATTTTTAATGCCCTTAATAAACTGAATAACCTGCTTGTCGTTAGAGGGCAACTGAAAAGCCTCTTCGGGAGGGGGAGCTTGATCAACCTTGATTTCCTTCAACATCTCTTCAGTGATTCTTATCCGCTGGCCGATATCCATAATGCCTGGGTTAAGCAACTGCATGCCTTTTAATGCATTAAATACTCGGCGATGCAGGATGAACAACAAACGCTGCGTTACCGGGATCTGTTGTGTCGCCATGATGGTATTTTCGGTGTAGTCAACGATAGACTTTTGTTTGGCAATTTCGCTGCGTATTTCTGTCTCCACTTTTTTCTTATGTTGTTGAATTGCGTTGACAATAATCGCAATCACTAAAAGCGAAACAATCAGCACTATTATTATTATAAAAGTCATGAAATTACTTTTCCCGTTACATCTTATTGCTAAGGTTAACTATCCTGCTGATACTTAGGGTAACTTTAAGGTAAATACACTGCCATCCAAAGCACCGCCGTTGGCCAGGGATATTGAACCTTGGCGCTCTCCATTGGTGTGTGCTTGTGCGATTAATCTAGCAAAAAACAGGCCAAGTCCAGTTCTACCTTGACTGACATCATGATTTTGCATGGTTATGCTGTGGGCGTCTAGCATGCTTTGGGGATAGCCTGGGCCGTCATCCTCGACCTGAAAAACCAGATAGTCATTCTCGGTGAAAACTTTAAGCAATATTTTTTGATTACTATAGCGCATGGCATTTATCAGTACATCATTGAGCAGTATGCTAACGAGATCAGAATCTAAATACCACACCAGATCTGGCTGTTGCTCTATCTCCAGGATCAGCTTCTTGTGGGTGATGTAGTTGACATTACTCGCCTGCAACTCATCCACCAGGTCCTCAATGAAATATTCATCAATACAGATGGGTAAACTGTCGACTCCTGCACGATAAAGTGACAATAACTGGACTAAACCGGTATTGAGTCTGGTTGCCTCATAATGTGCCGAAGCAAGGTGCCCGGCGGTTTGCTCGTCTTGTCCGGTTTGCTTATTTAGGGTGTGACCCAAACTTTCGATGGACTGAACAAGCAAACACAAGGAATTTTTCATATCGTGCACAGCCGCGCCCAATATGGTCACAAAATCAAGAGCATTATTTTTATTTTCCATAAGACCCTATATCGTAGTTTAGGATGCTAACATTAACATAGAATTTGCATATTCTTTAACCCACAGAAATTTAGTGTTATAACAAGTCAGAAAAATACCGGCAATTTAATAAAATATATGGAATTCAAATCCCTATAGGTATATAACATTTAAATATATACCTATTCCAATGCTCAACGCCAAGGCTTTGCCATGAAATTACAGCAACTTCGTTATATTGTTGAAGTACTCAACAATAATCTTAATGTGTCGGCTACTGCAGAGAGTTTGTACACGTCGCAGCCGGGTATTAGCAAACAAGTTCGTATGCTAGAAGATGAACTTGGCATACAAATTTTTGGCCGCAGTGGCAAGCATCTTACCCACGTTACGGATGCTGGCCAGGATGTGATTAATATCTCCCGTGAGATACTGGCAAAAGTTGAGAGTATTAAAGCGGTTTCCCGGGAACATACCTTGCCGGATCAAGGTAAATTGAATATTGCGACTACTCACACCCAGGCTCGTTATGCCTTACCTGAGGTGATCAAAGGATTTATGAATAAGTACGCAAAAGTATCCTTACATATGCACCAGGGTACCCCGTCACAGATAAGTGATTTAGCCGCGAAGGGAGAGGCGGATTTTGCTATTGCCACAGAAGCCCTGCATTTGTATAACGATTTAGTCATGTTGCCCTGTTACCACTGGAATCGTAGTATTATCGTTAACCGTGAGCACCCACTAGCCAAGAAAACCTCTATTACCATTGAAGACATCGCCGAATATTCCTTGGTGACTTATGTCTTTGGTTTTACCGGACGCTCTGAACTTGATCAGGCATTTAGTCGTGCTGGTCTGGAGCCGAAGATTGTTTTTACTGCCACGGATGCTGATGTGATAAAAACCTATGTGCGTTTAGGCGTGGGGATCGGCGTTATTGCCTCTATGGCAGTTGATGAAAAGCTTGATGGAGACTTGGTGAAAATTGATGCCAGTCATTTATTTGACTACAGCACCACTAAGATAGGTTTTCGTAAGGGCTCTTTTTTACGTAGTTATATGTATGACTTTATTGAGCGCTTTGCCCCGCACCTCACTAAACCCGTGGTTGAAAAAGCGATGATGCAGAAAAATAATGATGAAGTCGAAAAAATGTTTAAAGGGCTGACTCTTCCGGTTAAATAATCCGCTTATTGGGCACCGATATTAAAAAAGAGGCAAGATACTGCCTCTTTTTTAATGCGTCAGCCGATGGGTTTTAGTGGTTTATTACTCACTAACACTCAATAATATTCACCGCTAAGCCACCACGGGCGGTTTCTTTGTACTTTGACTTCATATCATTACCTGTTTCCCACATGGTTTTGATCACCTTATCTAGGGAAACCTTGTGCTGACCGCTGCCTCGCAGGGCCAGGCGCGAGGCATTGATGGCTTTAATTGCCCCCATGGCATTACGCTCGATGCAAGGCACTTGCACCAGGCCGCCAACTGGATCACAGGTAAGGCCGAGGTTGTGCTCCATTCCAATTTCTGCAGCATTTTCCACCTCATCCACCGAGCCGCCAATAATTTCCGTCAGGGCCCCGGCGGCCATGGAGCAAGCCACGCCCACTTCTCCCTGACAACCCACTTCGGCACCAGAGATAGAAGCATTTTTTTTGTATAAGATGCCGATGGCGGCCGCCGTTAATAAAGATCGAGAGACAATCTCTTTATCTACCGGGCGAACAAACTTATCAAAATAACACAGCACGGCTGGAATAATGCCGGCTGCGCCATTGGTCGGTGCGGTGACAACTCTGCCGCCGGCGGCATTTTCTTCATTAACGGCGAGGGCAAAAAGATTTACCCAGTCCATCGCCACCATGGGATCTGAATTTTTTTCACTTTGTAATCGGCGATACAAATCCGGCGCACGACGGGTGACTTTTAGGCCCCCCGGTAAAATACCTTCTGCCTGGATACCGGTTTGTACGCATTCATACATCGTCTGCCATATGTACCAAAGCTTGTCCGTTATTTCCTGCTTGGGCTGAAATACTTGTTCATTCTTAAACATCAGGGTACTTATGCTGAAGCCATTCTCTTTGCATAAACGCACCAGTTCATCGGCACTATTAAAGGCAAACGGTACGGGTTTTTCAACCAGGGTCAGCGCGGCGGTTTTTTCCTTTAAAAAGTCTTCGGCTTTAATAATAAAGCCACCGCCTATGGAGTAATAAGACTGGGAAAAAATAAGCTGTGTACCGTCATAGGCATGCAAGCTCATGCCATTGGCGTGATGGGGGAGGGCCTTACGCCGATGAAAAATAATGGCGTCTTTGGCGGGAAAGTGAACCGATTTTTCTCCGCCAAGCTTAAGTGTTTGTGTGTCACGGACTTCTGCCAATAGCGCATCTATCATGCTGGCGTCGATACTTTCTGGTGCAAAACCAAGCAAGCCCAAAATCACCGCCTTACCAGTGCCATGTCCTATGCCTGTTTGTCCCAATGAACCAAATAATTCGGTTTTAACCGACGTAGTAAGAGATAGCAGTTCCTGACGGGCCAATTCCTGGCTAAACTCTTTGGCGGCTCGCATGGGTCCCACAGTGTGGGAGCTTGAGGGGCCAATGCCAATACTAAACATATCAAATACGCTAATCATAAAATTCAGGCTGCTAAAGTTAGGGATCAATTAAGCAATTGTGCGTGTTACTGGGTGTGGGAACAACTCACAATGGTGAATTGCTTAAATTACCTCTATCAACATTCCGTAAAGAATTGTTGATAGAGGCAAATGCTCAGCCGCTAAACGTGCTTAGATAAGTTTCGTATAAACGCGGCCGTGGCGCCCCAGATATTGGTGTTCTGCCAGGGAATAAAATAGATGGGGTAACGGCGTCCTTTGCGATAGACCCAGTGGATCAAGTGATTTTTTTGATCCAGAAGGTGAGCCAGTGGGACTTCAAAAACCGAATCGACTTCATTTTTATCCAGAGATAATGCCAGGGGGGGACGAATAAATCCGATGTAAGGCACCACTTCATAGCGGCTAATAGTCCGGTAGCGGGATAAATTTCCGACCACTTCGATATCACTTGGTCCAATGCCAATTTCTTCTTCAGTTTCACGCAGTGCGGTAGCCAATAAATTACTATCACTGTCCTCTTGTTTGCCACCAGGAAAACTAACCTGTCCACCATGATGCTTTAAATGCTTGGCTCTGAGGGTAAACAGCATGGTCAATTGCTGTTCATGCTCAATAATAGGCAACAGCACGGCGGCGGGTTTGCCCGCGTCGCTAAGGGGATAATCTGATACGGGAATTATCTGTCTGGCGTGGTGGAATTTATGCAGAAATTCACTTTTGTTCACTATGCACTCCCGCCTTCGGGTCTGTTATGCCTATTGCGACTGTTTTACTATTACTAGTATGATTAATAAGCAGTGGCAATATTTTCGATACCTTGTCCAGACTTTCTTGATACTCAGCCTGAGGATCAGAGTCAATGACTATTCCCCCTCCGGCCCAGCAATATATCTTGCCTTCTTCACACAGCAGGGTACGAATGCAGATACTGGTATCCATATCCCGTTTTATCCCGATGTAACCAATACTACCGCAGTAGATATTACGTTTGTGGGGTTCAAGTTCATCGATTATTTGCATGGCGCGAATTTTTGGCGCGCCGGTGATTGAACCACCGGGAAAGGCATCCTGTAACAAGGTTAAGGGGGAGCAGTGCTCATTTAAACGTCCTGTGACCGTGCTAACCAAGTGATGAACGGCGGCAAAGCTTTCTATGACAAACAGCTCAGGTACCTTAACCGAGCCGGGCTGACAATTTTTGCTTAAGTCATTGCGTAGTAAGTCGACTATCATCAGGTTTTCCGCCTGATCTTTGGCTGAGTGGATCAGGGCATCAATGTTGCTTTGATCTTGCTGAGGATCTGGGGAGCGTGGGCGAGTGCCTTTAATGGGTTTACTCTGGACTTGTTGCTCGTTTACCGATAAAAAACGCTCAGGAGAGATACTGATAATGGTCGCGTCGGGGATACGTAAAAAGGCTGAAAAATGGGCCTTATTGGCCGTTCTGAGGGTCATATAAGCCGACCATTCATCGCCCTGATATAGGGCATTAAAACGCTGAGCTAAATTGACCTGATAGCAGTCCCCGGCTCGCAAGTAGCCATCTATTTTGTCAAGATTCTGTACATATTCTGCTTGTTGCATATTAGACTGCCATTCACCAATTAAGCTAAAGGCTTTGTGCTCAGCTTGCTTATCAGCCAGAGCTTGTAAGTATTGTACCGTGGGAGCGGTGTGTGGCTCCAGGGCGCACAAATAAAAAGTGGAGTGGAGATTGTCTTTAATCACTGACCAACTATAAATGCCCACCGACATATCGGGAGTTTGATAGTCCTCCCGGCCCGTATCAGGCAAGGTTTCAAAACGTCTGCCCAGATCATAGCCAAAATACCCCAGAGCACCCACCATAAACGGCAGGTCAATGCCCACAAGTTCAGTTTGCCAGTTAGTGGCGATGTTCTCATCCAACAGCTCTTGTAATAGGCCCAATGGCTCAGCGTTGCTGGTAACGGTGTTGTTTGAGGCTTGTCGCCACAGTGTACTCGATTCACCTAGTGTGGTGAGGGTGGCAATGGGTTGAGCGACAAAAATATCGTAACGCCCGTCTTCATGTGTACTATTAGCCGAGTCAAGTAACATGGCCCAGTCTTGAGCGGCATAATGTTGAAATACATCAAGGAGCTCACTCTCTTTGGGGAGATTAAGGGCGGTAATGGTTATTTGGGCTGGCACATTTGTTTTCATGGCTTTTGGTTTCGGCGCTATTTTATTTGCACCATTACGGCACTATATTATTCGGATGGATTTGTCGTGGAGCTAACAGCCTTCACAGGTTATCATATTGCCCATACCCGAACGATACCTGTCGCAAAATTTGCTGTGACATACCTGTAAATTAAAGAGGCAATTATGACTGTTATCCGTCAGCAAGATTTTATCGATAGCATTGAAGATTCACTGCAGTTTATCTCCTATTATCATCCCCTGGACTATATACAAGCAGTCGAAAGAGCCTACAACAAAGAGCAAAGCCAGGCAGCTAAAGATGCGATGGCGCAAATTTTAATTAATTCAAGAATGTCTGCCGAGGGTAAACGACCCATTTGCCAGGACACCGGTATTGTTACCTGCTTTGTTAAGTTGGGTATGGCAGTGCAGTGGGATAAGACGGATATGACGGTGCAGGAAATGGTCGACGAAGGGACCCGCCGGGCCTACCTAAATCCTGATAATCCCCTTCGCGCTTCGATTGTGGCTGACCCTGCTGGCACCCGAACTAACACCAAAGACAATACTCCTGCGGTAGTCCATATCGATACGGTGGCCGGTGATAAAATCGAGGTCATGATCGCCGCCAAGGGCGGTGGTTCAGAAAATAAATCCAAGATGGTGATGTTAAATCCCAATGACAACATAGCCGACTGGGTGGTAAAAACTTTACCCACCATGGGCGCAGGTTGGTGTCCACCAGGGATGCTGGGCATCGGTATTGGTGGTACCGCAGAAAAAGCTGCGGTACTCGCTAAAGAAAGCCTGATGGATCCAGTCAATATTCAGGATTTAATTGACAAGGGGGCACAGACAAGTGAAGAAAAATTGCGCCTGGAATTGTTTAAACGTGTTAACGATTTGGGGATCGGTGCCCAGGGTTTGGGCGGTTTAACTACCGTAGTGGATATTAAAATTAAGTCGGTGCCAACCCATGCCGCGTCTCTTCCGGTTGCGATGATCCCTAATTGTGCCGCCACCCGCCATGCCCACTTTTATCTGGACGGCTCAGGCCCGGCCGAACTTACGCCACCAAAATTGGATGACTGGCCAAAGGTCACCTGGGAAGTCAGTGAAGATACCCGTCGGGTGAATTTAGATACTGTCAGCAAAGAAGATATTCAGGACTGGAAAGTAGGGGAAACCGTGTTGCTCTCGGGCAAAATGTTGACTGGCCGGGATGCCGCCCATAAGCGTATTCAAACCATGCTTGATAGCGGCGAAGGGTTGCCAGAGGGTGTGGACTTAAGAAATCGCTTTATTTATTACGTGGGACCCGTTGATGCAGTGGGCGATGAAGTTGTGGGGCCAGCAGGGCCAACTACCGCTACGCGCATGGATAAATTTACCGATATGATGCTTGAGCAAA
Source organism: Paraglaciecola sp. (assembly GCA_047618055.1). GTDB lineage: Bacteria > Pseudomonadota > Gammaproteobacteria > Enterobacterales > Alteromonadaceae > Paraglaciecola. The sequence continues at coordinate 12,002 of JBLHIW010000039.1, forward strand.
CTGGCCTGATTGGCATGATTGGTAAGGCAGAGCGGGGGCCGGCTACCGTAGCGAGTATTGCCAAGCATAAAGCCGTTTATTTGATGGCCGTAGGCGGCGCAGCTTATCTGGTGTCCAAGGCCATCAAAAAATCCCGGGTCGTGGCGTTTGAAGACTTGGGCATGGAAGCGATTTATGAGTTTGAGGTTGAGGATATGCCGGTCACCGTGGCGGTTGACAGCACCGGGGCCAACGCCCATGAAACCGGACCCGCTATCTGGAAGGTGAAAATTCAGGAAATGGAAAAGAGCTAAGCTTACAGACGTTTAGTTGATGTGAATAAAATCTGGAGTGCAAGTGCACTCCAGTTTCCCCTTGTCGCCTGCTCAGGAAACACATACCCGATGATCGAACTGACTGAAATTCACTGGATGGGTTTAGCCTGCGCTGCCTTCCTTTTGGGCCTATTGCTAGGCATGATATTTAGCCGGATACAAAGCATAAAGTACGCTGAGCAACAGGCAAATGTGCTGGCAGAAAAGGTCAGCCACAAAGAAGCATTTTTGCAGCTGCAACTTAGCGAGGTTAAGGCCAGCCAACACTCAGGTGGGCAGGAAGTTGTGTCCCTTCGTCAACAGCAACTTGAAAGTCACAAGCTGCTGGGCCAATTGACCCAACGAAGTGAGCGTATCCCGGAATTAGAGGCAGAAAAACGCCAGTGGCAAAATCAGTATCATACTATGCAACAACAGGCTGCAGATTTACGTACCCAACTCGAAGCGCAGGGGGCCAGGCACTACCAGGAGCAACTTGCCAGTCAGGACAAACTTGCTTTGTTAGAATCGGCTGAGCAGCGCTTACAACAGCAGTTTGAAAATTTAGCGAATAAAATTTTTGAGCAAAAAAGTGAGAATTTTAAACAGAGCAGTCAAGCCGGTTTAGATGCCCTGTTAAGCCCCTTAAAAGAACAAATTGAAGGCTTTAAAAAACAAGTCACCGACCAATATGTAAAAGAAGGGCAGGAGAGAGCCTCCCTTAAAACCGAGATCCTAGGCCTAAAAGAGCTTAACCAGCAAATTACCCACGACGCCGCCGCACTGACTAAAGCCCTAAAAGGCGACAACAAACAACAGGGTAACTGGGGAGAGGTGGTACTGGAGCGAATATTAAAAGAATCGGGTCTGCGTGAAGGTCACGAGTTTGATACGCAAGTCTCCCTTAAAAATGAAGCCGGCAAGAGCTTTCAGCCCGATGTGGTGGTGCACTTACCGAACGATAAAGATGTGGTGGTGGACTCAAAAGTCTCCCTTAGCGCCTATGAACGTTACTTTAATGAGCAGGAGGATGAGCTTGCCCGCAAGCGTCATCTCAACGAGCATATCAACTCTTTGCGTAGCCATATCAAAGAGCTGGGCAAGAAGGATTATCAGGACTTGCAGGGCATTCGCACCCTGGATTATGTGTTGATGTTTATTCCGGTAGAGCCGGCATTTTTAATGGCGGTAGAGCATGCCCCTGAGCTGATTAAACTGGCGCTGGACCACAATATTATGCTGGTCAGCCCTACCAATTTACTGGTGGCCCTGCGCACGATCAACAATATCTGGCAGTACGAATACCAAAATCAAAATGCCCAGAAAATTGCCGCCAACGCCGCCAAGTTGTATGACAAATTTCATGGCTTTGTGACGGATATGGATAAGGTCGGCAAGGCGATTGAATCCACCCAAAAGAACTTCGATGGGGCGATGAATAAACTATCCACCGGCAAGGGCAATCTGGTGCGTCAGGTCGAGCAGTTTAAAGGTCTTGGGGTGCAATCCAATAAAAAGCTGGATAGCCAGTTGTTAGATGGCGCTAAGGCAGAAGACGCTCAGTAGCGCAATGTTTGGCTGCGCCACCAAAAGACATTTAATTTTGTGCTTTTATTTCTATTATTCATTAAATTCAAGAGCCAAAATCAGTTTGAGCAGGCTTAGGTAAACTAAGAAAGCAGCTTAACTACTGTTTTCAGATACAGCTTTACCGTGGCAAAAATAACGGTGTGCCCATTGCTACAAAATACAGGCTAGAGCCTGGTATCTAAGCCTGCCATTTGAGTGGGCGTTAGCATCAGGGGGGCTATATTTTATTATCGCTATGCAGATTGTTTAGTGCTGGACCGCAGGCTATAACTGCATACTGTATAGACAAAAAATAATTCACCCCAGAGTTCATGGGGCCCATAGAGCAAACATAGCTAAAATCAGCAATCTTAACAATTATTACCTCTGTGCTCTTTGCCTAAAGTGTAAGAGCAAACTTAAGAAGACAATTCATCATCGAAATCAGGGCGATCCAGAGTAAAAGACCGAATAGATTGTTTTGATGACTAACGCAGGTCTTGGGTCTTTTCGATATTATTTTATTGCGGGGGAGCACCAGATCCTGGTTCATCATTCAGACTGTTTTCTCCATTGATTTGAAGGGCAAAGTTTTCCCTGCCGGTAGGTTCTATATGCGACTCCTGATTGATGTTTTGGCGCATTCTGGACGTGCTCAGGTAAATGCTCTTGCGCGCCCTGTTCTGATTGCCAAGCGGACGGTGATCCGCCACAGTATGCCAGGGGTTGATGGTGAATCTGCGGGCGAAAGCGTCTTGCGCCGGATAGTCGAAGCGTTGTTTTTCAATCTCCAGTGTTGCCACTGTGATAAAGGGGGAACTAGCGGAAGACCAGATGACGGAGGCATCTTCAATAGGCATCCTCAGGGGATCTTTTTGCAACTGAATGGCAAAGTCAAAGAATACGGAGTTTTTTGCCAGGGTGTTAATCATGGCCTCACGTAGATAATTATCGCTGATGGGCCTGCTGATTGACGAGCCGCGATTTGCACGGGGGATCAATGCAAATTTGATGGCTCTCTCATGGCCATCTTTATTACCAAATAAATAGGGTACACAGCTGTGATAAGTCAGTTCCAGAGGGTTGGCGTGGAGACGGGCATAGAGACCCTGCATCATCATATCCAAATAGTGGGAGTCAAATGGATTAAGGAAATACCAGGTAGGTGTGCCCAATCCTATTTGATGTTGTAATTTAAGATTTTCCTGAATATTGGGTGTGGTAAACGTGGGCGAACTTATGCCGGAAAGATCCATGCTATGTTGCTCATCTTCCAACAATTTTTTGCCCGCCACGCCCATGAGTTTTACGCCAATGCTGAGGATGCCATTATCCTTTCTATCGGGTACAACACGCGGCCCTGGTCCGGCGAATCGAACATAGGCTGGATAGCTATGGCCTGGCTTGAAAATGCCTGTTTGCAAGGATTTCTTCAGCTCAGGCCTTACGGTGAATGTCGCCCTGACTAGGCCATAGGTCTTGGTGTTACCCGCGCGCTCTGCCACTTTGCCGCTGGCATGGTATTCCTTGAGCAGAAACTGATTCATGGCGTCGGTGATATTTTTCGTTAATTGGGCCTCATTCGGTTCGACTTGCTCTTCAGCAATCCTCAGTCCCTGATCTTTAAGCCGTAATCTGATTATAGCCTGAGTCACTTCTTCAAGAGGGCGACGCAACACACGGTCAAATTGGTCACGATAGAGTGGCTCGAGTCGGCGGCTAAGGTCGAGCAAATGTTGTGTGCTTTTCTCAAGCAACAGTGGGATCAGTCTCATCGCATTTATCCTATTAGGGCTCGCCAATTAAATGACGAGATGGTCTGTCAATCATGCTTTAGTCTTGTTAGGCCGCGAGCCTGAGAACAGATAACTCAGTGCTCGGTAACTGGGTACAAAAAAATAGCCTCCTCCTCGTGTCTTGACGAAAGTGGGTAAGCCCTGGAGTTGGATCCTGGTGGGTGCTTGCTGGATGGTAAACTGATCCTGATGTCTGTTGTTGGCCAAGCGCACGCCAATAATGGGGTCGGCATCTCGGTATAGACCATTAAAATTTGGATTGTTGCCCCATGTATGTTGGACAAATTCAAACTGCCGGCCAATGTTGGCGTTAAGGCATATAAAATGCAGACCACGGGAGGCTGGCGCTGTTTCCCGTTTAAGAGCAATGAGAAATTTTTTCGGCTCCATACTCTTGTCAAAGGGCTTGCCATAGGCCCGTCCCCTGCGGAGTAATCGATGGCGATTACTAAAGGCAATCGACTTCACAGAGCCGGGTTGCGGCGGCAGACTATCCCTAGGATTAGTGCGGCGAATATGTGCACCAAGGGGGCATTTCAGTCCGTCCTGGTCACTGGCATGATAGTTGAAGTTATCTTTGTCAGACCTATCTGGGTCGTCAAAATTTGGGGATTGCACCAGAGGCGTACCGCTGGGCCAGCGGCCTACCAACTTGGCCGCCAGAGCAATAGGATCAGATAACTTGGATGACATTTGCCGAGCTTGTTTATCCATGTTACGCCAGAAACCAGGTACGTCTTGGGATAACTGTCGAAATACCAGATACGTGCCATTAAGACCCAGATCATGCTCAGTACTACCTTGGGGATCGGTTTCTAACAGATTATCTGGGTCTTTCAGGGGCGCGACTAAAGGACGTTTTGTATAGTCATCGTAACCGTTAGGGTAGCCCAGCAGTATTTCTCCCAGCGGTAACGGATGAGGCCGGGTTTGTTTATGGCGATCAAATTCGCCAACGTAGGGTTGGCCGATACTATCGCGAAAACCAAAATGCTCCTTAGCATCAAGCAGCGTTTCGGTGTCAAGCTGCGCTATTAGTTCCAGACCATGGTCGGTCATGTCACTGAGCAAGGTACTGCTGAGCTTATTGAGCGCTGGGGTATTTTGTGCATAACATAACAAAAGCAAATCAATATCTTCGGTGGCGGGGCCGCCCCAAAGCCAATTTTCAGGTCCACTTTCACCTTCATCACCGAGAATGTGCTGCTTGTGTGGCGTACGCATTCCCGATCGAAATTCATCAGAAAAACCTTGCAGAATTGATTCGTCCAAGTGCAATTTACGCAGGCCATGATAGGTCAATGCAATATTGATAGCCTGTTGATGGACGACTGAATCAGCAAAGGTGATTTGTCCGATAAGCTTTTGCAGCCATGGTAAGGCTAGGTGATAATCCTTACACTTTATCAGCAAGTAGCAGGCTGCAGGCAAGGTTCCGTATCCTCTAACAATGAGGCCCTGGATATCATCAAGTTGCAGTGTCTTTGCCATGTATACACATCCTAATGTTTACAGTCGTTTTAACCAGAGACTCGCCTGGTACTCGTTCATGGGGCCGCTGAGACCGTCTC
>JBLHIW010000040.1:0-17218 GCA_047618055.1 Paraglaciecola sp.
AAATGAAAATTAGCCACTTCACTGGGTTTATATCGATGCGATGTCCGTTCTATTGGACCGAGCATTGGTAAGCAGGTCAGGTAGTGTCATGCTAGATGAGTTAGGAAACCCATCACCCGTGACCGTCTTGGATGTGTTTAGCCATCCGTGCCAACATAAAAACCTAAGTGGTGGAAGTCACGGTTATGCTGGCCAAGCTGTGGCTTACCCAAGATTTTTTGCTCTACATACAGAATAAAAGTGTGGCTTTCAGTCTGCCCCAATTGGCTTGGCCGCAGGGAACATGACATAGATCTTACGTTTTTAAACTGCAGCGTAGGTAATTCAATAGGATAACTCAAACGAAGTTTTGCCTGTAATCCATGAGACCTTAATTATCAAAGGTTTTACCACTCATTCAACATCCCACGACTGACCGATGAATATTTAGCGGTTGGTATGGGATCGCTATTAACAAGGTGGGTTACGGCTAAGAGAGCACCATGAGCCTGATGCACATCAGGCCATTTTACCTTTGGCAGTACGGGGCTGAAAGTTGATGTTCTTTAAAAAATCGATAAATGGTATTGGGACAATAGTCTGACTAAGTTTTGTAATATTTATTCTTATTATAGGGGGAACCACCTATTTTTCGTTAGCGGATTTATTGAGAGGATCAGAGCACAAGATAAGGAATCAGTTAGCTAAAGACATAACATAGGAAGATGAAATATATGAAAAAATTTAAATTAAGTGCATTAGCTGCAGTCTCTTTGGCAATCACATTACCCACACAAGTCCTAGCGCAGGGCGAAATAGGTGCACAACTAGCACAAGTATTGCCTACGATGAGCGCAGCAGAAACCGTTATGGCTGTGATTACATTTGAACAAATGGATCCGGTTTCAGTGACTCAAATACAAGCAGTGAAGGCCTTAGGTATTGCTAAGGGAGTGCAATTTTCTGCTGTACCTATAATGGGTGTAGTGGCTAATGCTGCCCAAATCGAGGCAATTGCTGCACGGGACGATGTTCGATCAGTTTGGTTGAATCGTAAACTCGAATATTTCAACGATAATTCTCGTCAAATCACCGGTGTGGATCAAGTGCAGGGTGAAGACTTCATGAGCCGCAATGGTGGGACTGAATACACCGGAAAGGGCGTTACTATCATGGTAAACGATTCTGGTATAGATGCGACTCACCAGGATCTGCTCTTTGGCGATGTGGTGGTGGATAATGTACAAGCCGTGACACATTCACTGGATTTGCTCGAAACGGGCATCACAGATGGTTTTGTTATTACAGCCCAGCCTAATACCGATTTAAACGTAGGCCATGGTACTCATTGCGCCGGCACAATTGCTGGTTCAGGCGCGATGTCTGATGGAAAATATAAAGGTGTAGCACCCGATGCTGACCTGGTCGGTTATGGCTCTGGTGCGGGCCTGTTTATACTAGATGCGGTTGGCGGCTACGATTATGCCATCAGTAACGTTTATGATTATGAACACCCACTGCGCATCATGAGCAACTCATGGGGTTCAAGTGGTAAATTTGACGAAAAAGGCCCCGTCACTTTAGCATCCTATAAAGCTTATAAATTTGGTATTTTATCCGTATTTGCCGCTGGTAATTCAGGATCAGGTGAAAATACTAACAACCCTTACGCTCAACTCCCTTGGGGAATGTCAGTGGGTGCAGGGGATTCAAACGGTAATTTAGTTGACTTTTCATCTCGTGGTTTAACGTATGAAACAGGCGATTTCACCATGCCGGATAATCAAGAATGGACTTATACTAACGAAGTCACCATCGTCGCGCCGGGGCGTTATTTAATATCAACCCGCTCTTCTACTAATATGGTCGCCAATGGTGCTGATGATGATTTATATATTGCACCAGAACATGTCCCGTTTTATACGCGTATTTCAGGCACGTCAATGTCTACGCCTCATACAGCCGGTGTTGTAGCACTAATGATGGAAGCCAATCCATCACTTAATATCGATGAAATCAAACAACTGATTAAAGAATCCGCAACTAATATGCCTGGCTATGAAGCGTGGGAGGTCGGAGCGGGCTATATCAATGCACGTGCGGCCGTTGCCGCAGCCAAGGGCTTTGATAGGGATCAGAAGCTTTCCATTAACAACAGTTCAGACGCCGTGTTTAATGCGAATGTAATTATGGATCCACAAGTACTAGGGGAAGGCAGTCTGGCGTTTGAAAACTTAGAATCTCAAGTAATTGAGTTTGTTGTCGGCGCCAACACAAAAACAGTGAATGCTGGCGTAACTGCATTATCAAACATCAAAATTGTACTTGAAGCACCCAGTGGAGAAATTTACACAGGTACATGGACTGATCCTCTTTGGGATAGTAGCTCGATGGTTAGTGCTCCAGGAGAAGCGGGTACTTGGAAACTATCTATGCAAACAGATGTTTTGGATTTTGAAGTGGCGCCAGTAGGTGCTCTGTATGAAAAAGACGCCCAAACTGAGGAAGCCAGCGATAACCATGTTAGTTACTGGGCATGGGAAGACGTGTTTGTAGAAACAAATGGTATGGATGATGTTGCGGGTCATGCACAAGAAGCAGCAATAGAATCAGCCGTTGTGAAGCGCCTTATGGATGGTCGTGAAAATGGCCAATTTGAGCCCGATGCTGAGTTAAGCCGTCAGGAATTGGCTAAAGCTTTAGTGATGGGTGCTTCCGTTCGTCAACACCGCAGTTTAGATAACGAAGCAGATGTTAACTTCACGGTTGATAGTGATTATCGTATCTATGCTGAATCAGTTGCCATGCCAGGCGCAGCGTTGAAAGACTCAAAGCAACAATTTGGCGCGGTTATGCCATTAATAGACGGTGAGTTTCTGGGTAATGTACCCGTGAGCCGTGAGGATTTAGCGTTTAGCTTGGTACGGGTTATCGGTAAAACCCAAGAAGCCCTGGCGCTAGGCGATAATCACCGGATCACCGTACAGTATAACGGTCAGTCGGTTAATGTTATCGACCAAAACTCTATTCCTAAACCGATGCGCAGCTTTGTGCAAATTGCACTTAATGAGGGACTGTTGGGTGTTCGCTATGAGTCTCAGCAAGGTCCATATTCCATGAACCCCATTCTGTCTGCCAGATTTAAGCCTAATGATGCTGTCATTCGCTCACACTACGCTATGATCGCTAACAAGATCGATGCACTGTACTTTGTCTCTGGAACGACTACTAACGCAGAATAGTAAGCGTATTTAACTGTTATTTAATGCCCCGCTTGTGGGGCATTTTTATTTATATCCCACTGAACTATTGGCAGAGCCAGGCCCGGTGTCTTAACCCCTCTCGTCACTACCTATTACTAGCTTCAGCATATTGTACTTTTCTCTTTACAAACCAACAGCGCATCGCTAAAAGACGGTAATTCAAACTACTGTTTATCCCCCAATACCATTAATACCACTACGCAGGCCCTAATGTCACCCGATAGGGATAACTGTTCGCGAACTAAACAAATCTCTTTATGATCATATGACCTTAAGCAAAGCTCATAAGGCTGGCAATGGATTGGCAACATTAATTTGCCAAGCTAACGTGCAGTAACGGGGTGCGTTTCCATTGTGGTTTGGTGCACAGTAAAAACGTGGCCCAATGTAAGCTCTAGAGATTTGCCTCGCCATAATGAACAACGATAGGGTGCAAAAGGGATTCTATGACCAGAAGCTTGATCTATGGGCTTGGTAGATTAACAGATCCATTCGATAGGTGGGGTGGCAAGTATTCTAAGTAAACCCTAGTCTCACTGCTTAGGGGTGACTACGCGCCATCAAAAATGAAGCCTATTTCGCGGCAAATAATACTGTGTCAAAGGGCATGTAAGTTAAGTTTATTATGAACCAGACGATAGGAATGTAAGCGGCTATAGCGAAAAGGGTCACTTAACTTATCAACAGACATAAGCCGGTTTAGCGCTCCCTGGATATAAAACGTATGAGAGACGTCAATCTGGCCCGTAGCTGTGGATTATGGTAATTACATCTAGCCACCATTTACATCATTTTTTCTAAGCAATATATATTTACCGCCGGTTAAGGATAAAGTCCATCAAAAGACTTTACTGGCCTTTATACAAAGTCGTGATCCATTTTTCTTCAGTGATAAACACCCAACTCCATGCTTGCCATCTTTCACCTAAACCTGCTTTGATAATGGCTTCCAGGCTTGCCCCTTGTGCCTTTCTTTTTGCGATTGTCGCCGCTGTTTGTTTAATCATATCCAGCGCCTTTTGATAATCAATTTTGTCGGACAATGCTCCATGACCGGGGATGATTTTGGTGTCATCATTGACCATACTGATCAAGGATTGGGCATTGTTGATATAGCCTGCAACTGTGCCACCGCCGTCAAGGTCGATGTAGGGAAACCGACCTTCAAAGAATAAATCACCGGCATGCAATACATTGGCCTGTTCAAACCATACTGCACTATCCCCGTCTGTATGCCCTGCGGGTAGGTGCATGACTTTGATCGTCTCGCCATTAAAATGAAAGGTGAGCTCCTGTTGAAAAGTAACAACAGGCAGTGAGCTATGCTTATGTTCGCTGTTAGCGGCTAAACGTTTACGCACATTGTCATGGGCGAAAATGGTGCTGTCTTTTGCTTCACGAAAATAAGCATTGCTGCCGGTGTGATCGCCATGATAGTGGGTGTTGACCACATACCGCATAGGCGACTTGGAAATATTACCTATAGCCGTGGCAATCTTTGCGGCCAGAGGCTCGAATTGATCATCAATTATCAATATACCTTCGTCACCGGCCGACACTCCAATATTGCCGCCAGCGCCGGTGAGCATATGTACGGATTTGCTTATATGCTGGCGGGTAATGAGGGTATCCGCAAGAGGATCAGCGGCGTAAGCGCCAGCTGAAGAAAGTAAAGTTAACAGGATTAATATATTTCGCATTTATATAAGCCTTTGTTTTTAAAATTAATTAATAGTGTAAGATTCTGTTTTTAAAGTCACACATTTACAATCAATATATGTTCAAACTCACTAAACAGTTTACCCTCTTTTTTTTCCTGGTCAGTCTAGCGGGCGCTTTTTACGTTAATTTTTCACTTTCCCCCACGTGGGTTGAATCTCAACTCCAATACGAGACTTACATTAATGAACAAGGTCAGAGCGCATATAAGTCCGCTGGTAATGAGATTATCATCGATCGAAGCGTTGATTATACCTCGTCCCCTCTTCACCAGTCGGCCTTGGATGACCTTGAGGGGGCACCGGAGATTTTCCAACAATGGGTGTATCTTAATAACCAGTCCGAGAACCTGTTATTGCTTAAAGCTGATTTTCACTTTGGTTTGTGGTCCCTGCTCCCTGCGTTTGTCGCTATTGCCCTGTGTTTGATCACCAGAGAGCCTCTGGTTGCCCTGCTTGGCGGGATCGTTGTTGGTGCAGTTATGTTGGGACGCTTTGATATTACTCATGAGGTATTCATCCCCAATGTAGGAACATCGAGTGCGGCTTCTATCCTTATTTTATACCTGTGGTTACTGGGCGGCCTAATGGGAGTGTGGGCCAAGACCGGGGCTGCCCAGGCTTTTGCTAATCATATGAGCGAGCATTATGTAAAAGGCCCTCGTTCGGCCAAGTTAGTCGCCTGGTTTTTGGGGATTATCTTTTTTCAGGGTGGCACTATGAGTACCGTATTAGTGGGTACGACAGTCAAACCAATTGCAGACAAGGCTAATGTGAGTCATGAAGAACTAAGTTATGTGGTCGACTCCACTGCATCTCCTGTTGCCGCGCTTATTGCCTTCAACGCCTGGCCTGCCTACGTCCAGGCTTTTTTGTTTGTTCCTGGCGTCGCCTTTCTAGCGACCGAAAGTCAGCGGATCACGTTTTTCTTTGCCAGCATGCCGTTTAGTTTTTATGCCATGTTAGCCATCACCGGAACCCTGCTGCTGAGTTTGGATATTACTAAATTCTCCGGCCGACCTATGCAAAAAGCGTTAACCCGAGCAAGGCACTCTGCTCAATTGGATGCAGAGAATGCCTCACCGATCAGCGCTAAGGAATTACATACGAGTAATGTCCCTGAGGGCTATAATCCCCATGTACTCGAGTTCATCTTACCTTTGTTTAGTTTGGTTGTGGTTGCCATTGGCTCATTTTTTATCTTTGGCTCGCCAAAAATACATTGGGCATTTTCTGCAGCACTGCTGTTATCAATCGTTATTGCGCTTTTTAAAGGAATGAGTTTAAAGCAGGTATTAGATGGTTTTGGCAATGGACTCAAAGGAGTGGTTGTCGCTTCAGTCATCTTAATGTTTGCGTTAACCATTGGCGTGTTAAGCAAGCAACTTGGCGGTGGAATTTACCTGGTTGAGCTGCTCGGTGAGCAAATACCCTATTGGTTGTTACCCGTATTACTGCAATTACTTACCATGCTTATCGCGTTTTCTACCGGCACAAGTTGGGGCACCTATGCAATAGCTTTTCCTCTGGCGATGCCACTAACCTGGGCAATTGCCCAGAGTCAGGGGCTGGAAAATCCAGAGGTATATATGATGATTTGCTTCGCAACGGTGCTCAATGGCAGTGTCTATGGCGACCAATGCTCCCCTATCTCGGATACCACCATATTAAGCGCTATGACGACTGGCTGCGATCTGATGGACCACGTGAAAACCCAACTTATACCGGCGAGTTTTGCCGCGTTGATAGCGGCTGTTTTATGGACTGCCGCGGTGGTGCTATTAGTTTAATTAAGCAGCTCATTCAGTTTGGCTTTATTACGCCTGGATAGGGTAAGCATATCGCCACTTTTTAGTACAACTGTGTAGTCTCCCTGGTCATTGGGTCGAAGCTCCTGCACACTAGCGCGCCTGACAATTGAGGAGCGGTGAATACGCATAAATAAGGCCGGGTCCAGTTGTTCTTCCAATATAGTTAAGGTTTCTCGATGCAATATCACTTTGCCATTAAAGAGGTGTAATTCTGCATAATTACCCGCTCCCGCGATAAAATTTATCTGCTCCACATCAATAAGCCGTATTCTGCCCGGTTCTTTAACCAACAGTCGTGATTTCTGATTTGGGTGTATACCGTCCTTTATCAGCTTCACCAGCTCAGCAAGCTGTCCGTAATCGGTTTTTACCCTCTCTAGTACTTTCTTTTGAGCCCGTTCCCAGGCGGCAAAGAAACGGTGATCTTCAAAGGGCTTTAACAGATAATCGGTCGCGTTTAACTCAAAGGCCTGGATGGCGTATTCATCGTAGGCAGTAACAAATATAATTATGATACTGGGATCAAGCAGCTCTGCCAGTTGAAGACCTGTCTTTCCTGGCATTTGAATGTCCAGGAAGATGATATCGGGGCAATTTTGCTGCACCTTTTCCAGAACCTGCGTACCATCCCGGGCCTCTTCAATTGATTCAATCCCTGTTTGACCTGACAGTAGCAGGGCAATGATATCCCGGGCAATTCGCTCATCATCAGCAATGAGTACTTTAAGCATGCAATCCCCCTGTGGGTAATATTAAAATGGTTTCAAAATAGCTGTCATCTGTTTCCTTGCAAATTAAGGTGTAGTTGCCGCCATAAATATGCTGTAAACGTTTTTTGCAATTACTTAATCCTATGCCAAAGCCCTGGTGATTTCTGTGCTTAGCTACTTTATTTACCAAACGGATTGATAAGACCTGATCATCTGTAGTGATCACTAACTTCAGCAAGTTTTGCTCACTCTCTAACTGGGATCCATGTTGCACCGCGTTTTCGACCAGGGTATGTAGCAACATAAAAGGCACTTGCACGTCTAGACTCTGCTCACTGACATCCATCTCAACGGCAAGTTTGTTCTCAAAACGCATCTTTTGAATTGTCAGATAACTGTTAATAAACTCAATTTCATTATTGAGGGAAGTAAGATGAGTCTTTTGATTCTCCAATACTTTGCGAAACATGAGGCTCAATTCGCTCAGTGCTTTAACGGCTTTATCTTTGTGCTCCAGGCGGATGAGCCCTGAAATGGTGTTTAGGGTGTTAAACAGGAAATGCGGACTCAATTGTGACTTGAGCGACTGCAGTTCCACGTTCAGCAGCTGATTACTGAGTCTTTGATTATAAACGGCTTGCGCTTTTGCCCGTGAATAATAACTCATAGTAAAGCCTAAACTGGCAATAGCAGCGTAAACCAGTAAGTCCATATGTAAGGGACTGGTGAATAAATGTTCACAAGCAACACGAAATGCCTCCATATCAAAGTGATAGTTATTACCCATGAGTGTGATTTCAACCAAGGTCAAGGTCCAGTACAAGGTCATTGAAACCATTAACACCAGGAGGTTGCCTGTGAAAAATGTAAAGGTAAGGTCACCCTCAATATCAATGCGCCTCACTAAGGCAATTACGATGGGTGCCACTACCGCCCAATTGCTCCACCAGGGAAAATACTCAATCCAAACTGACCAATAATCAGATTCATTACCATAATATAGGCGCATTCGGTGAGTGTTATCTGCGGCAAGCCCATTAAGTAGCAACCAAAAAATCAGATTGAAAAATAAAAATGAGAGTGAAGGAAAATAAGTATGGCGTTTCTTAAACATAGTTAACTAATCTTAATCTGAGCATGGATTATCCGCCGCCTACGTTCTGGATTGCAACTAAGGGTATAAAGAACATCCAATAATATAGACCTAGGTCAAGTTAAAAGACATTTATGCCGATGGTGTTTTATATACATCACGGCGTTAAACACTCAATAGTGCCCTTTCGTCACTCAAATAGTGCTTTGGGCATATTTTGTAGTATCCATCTTTTAGCCTGCACGATGCCTTGATTATGTAAGGGCACTTAAGCCCTTTAGTGGGCATGATTGCTTAAGGTACAACTTCAACTCTTGTTCTCAATCCTTATATTGCCCTATATCAAAAAAATGCAGTGGATTGAATTTCCCTTACTGAGCATAATTCCAGAAGAACCAAGTGGGTAGTCAGCTCGCCCATTAAGGTTATTAGAGATGTATAAATTGAAATTTCCGGTGCTATCAAGGTAGCGGACTTCCGGTGATAGTGGGGAGCCTAGCACTGAGCTTATACCACTGAGAGATTTAGATATTACAAGCCGACTAGCTATGTATCTACAGCTATTGGCTCCCTCCTTTGATGCACTAATTCAGGCCATTAATCACCTCGTCCTATCCCTTGGCGGAAAGTCGGTAGTGATGAGCACAGTTTAAGCATAGCTTTATCGTTGATAACCCAAGTTATCGCTTAAAAACCAAAATAACTTTTGCTCGAAGACTACGTTGAGCACTCAGGGAGAGACACATGTTTAATAAAAAAATCCTGGCAAAGTCAATTAGCCTGGCTTTGGCCTTTGGTGCGGTAGCCGCACTATCTTCAACCTCCGCAATCGCACAGGAAGCCACTGCTGCGACAGAAGCTGCAGAGCTTGAAAAAATTTCAATTACCGGTAGTCGTATTCGTCGACCTGGAGCCATATCTACCAGCCCAATTTTTTCAATGAGCGCTGAAGAACTTGATTTTTTTCAAGAGCCTGAAGTGGAAAGAATGCTAAAAGTACTGCCCAGTACTATTCCCGGTGATGGTGCTAACGTAAATAATGGTAGTGCCGGTGCCGCAACGGTCGACTTACGTGGTTTAGGAACTGAACGTACGTTGATTTTGATGGATGGCCGTCGTATGACACCATTTAACTACGATGGTGAAGTTGATACGGCTTCTATACCTACAGCATTAATCCAAAGTGTTGATATTGTCACCGGTGGCGCTTCAGCGGTATATGGTTCTGATGCCATATCTGGTGCGGTTAACTTCATCATGAAAAAAGATTTTGAAGGTGTTGAATTACAATATAATCATGCTGTAACCGGCGATAATGATGGTGATAAAGACAACATCTCTTTAACGATCGGTTCAAACTCTGCTGACGGGAGAGGTAACGTTGCTTTATCGGTAAGCTGGATGAATCGTGACCAGGTATTATTAGGCGACCGTTCATTAGGTTTACTGGGTATCGACAGTGAAACTGGTGCGGGTCTTAATGAATTTAATGCCGGCCTTCCTCCGGTTGCAGGCCCTACAGGTTGTGACGGGCCTAATGTCGTTGACTTCGTAAACGGCAGTGGTTCAACGACCGCCATTCCAACACGTTTTGCGCTCGTTGGTTATGCACCGGCTAATGGACAATTCAGAAATGATGGCACCATTGCTGCAGATTGCAGTCGTTTTAACTTTAATCCGTTTAACTTCTATCAAACTCCGGCCGAGCGTTACTCTGCAACCGCGATTGCTCATTATGAAATTAATGACAATGCCACTGTTTACAGTACCTTCAACTATAATCACCAGTCGGTTTCAGCACAAGTGGCACCTTCAGGTACCTTTGGTGCCGCATTTAATCTACCGCTGGCTAACCCATTTATTGGTGACCAGGCCCGCCAATATATGATTGATGCTGGTAATGCTGCTCTTACTGCTGGTTTATTAAACACCCCAGGCTTAACTAACTGGATTGATAGTAATGGTAGCGGAGACGTTGATGCTGCTGATTACTTAAATGTGCAATTACGTCGACGTACCGTGGAGTTCGGTGCTCGTTCGGAACTTTTTAATACTGACCAATTCTCAATATTAACTGGTGTTGAAGGTGAGTTGTATGGTGATTGGATGTATGACGCCTCCTATCAATATGGTGAAACAAACCGTGTGACTACCCGAGGTGGGTACACTAACCTGGGTAATATTCAAAACGCATTAGATACAACTGATGGTGTTAACTGTAAAAATGGGGTTTCTTCTTGTGTGCCAATCAATTTGTTTGGTGGTTTAGGAACGATTACGCCTGCAATGGCGGCTTATTCAACGGCAATCGCTCTGCAAACTCAAGCCTACACCCAAGAAATTATACTTATTACTGCCGATGGTCCGGTTGAAGCGCTAAAAACGCCATGGTCGGCAGAAGCACTCTCTTTGAGTGTGGGTTACGAACATCGTAAAGAGACTGGCTCATTAGAGCCTGATGAGTGTTTAAAAGAAGCGCCCGCAAGTTGCCAAGGTGGTGCCGGTGGTAACTTACTTGCCATTAATGGTGGTTATTCTTCTGAAGAACTGTTCATTGAAGGTATTTTACCGGTCTTAGAAGATGTGGCTTTTGCTGAACGGGTCGATATTGAATTTGGCTACCGTGGTGCAGATTATAGCTCGGTTGGTTCGGTCGACACCTGGAAATTGGGAGCCACATGGCAACCTACTGACCAAGTATTGATCCGCGTAATGCAACAATCAGCAACACGCGCACCCAACGTTGGTGAGCTTTCTTCTCCTGTCGTGACAGGTTTGGATAACGCAACGTTAGATCCCTGTTCAATTGCTAATGCGGCTAACATCGATGCAGCATTAAATGCACTCTGTTTGTCAACGGGTATGCTTCCCGCCCAGGTTGGTGCGGTGCAAGATATTATTTCTGGTCAAATCAATACCTTTGATGGAAGTGATCCCGACAATGCACCGGGTGCAGAAGATGCAGAAACCTTTACAGCGGGTTTTGTTTATTCTGCTGATTTCTTAGATGACTTTGTTGTTTCAGTTGATTACTACGACATTCAGGTTGACGGTTATATTGGTGAGTTTTCTCCTCAGGAAGTGCTGGATGGCTGTTACACCGGCGGCGATACCGTTGCCTGTTCAAAAATAAAACGTATCGGTGGTGATTTAACACTGTCAGGTTCTGGTGTTGAATTATTCACGACTAACCTTAAGTCTCGTCAGGTTGAAGGTGTAGAAATAAACGTAGACTTTAGTTTTGATTTAGGTGAAATGGGTGAGTTATCGTTTAATGCTAACGTGAATAAATATTTAACCCATGAACAACAAAGCTCAAATGAATCTGCACTGATTGATTGTAAAGGTAAGTTTGGTACGACGTGTAGTCCCACATCTGACTTACGTTGGGTTCAGCGTACTACATGGAACTGGAATGACTTAACCGTTTCTGCTCTATGGCGTCATATGAGCGGGGTTGATATTCAAAGTGATCAAGTGGATGACACCTTTGACCAATTTGAAAGTATTGACAGCTATGACTATATCGACTTGTTTGCTAGCTATCACTACGGTGACCATACCAGATTGACCTTTGGTATAGATAACATCTTCGAAAAAGATGCGCCGGTACTAGGGGGAGAAGTAGGTGAAACTGCCTATAACAGTGGGAATACCTTCCCAAGTACTTATGACAATCTCGGACGGATGTATAAAGTGGGTGTTAAATTCACCTTCTAATTTAGAACGGTTAGGTTAATAAAGCAGGGATAAGTTAACAAACTTAGCCCTGCATTTTTATTCACCCGTATACGCAAAACGCGGCATACTTTGACCGTCAATTTCTACCCTTTCTACAAACATCGCCAATGGCCTTACCCACAAAGCCCCTTCGCCATAAAGGGGGCGATAGACCACTAAGTCACTCTCATCTTCAGAATGCTTAGCCAAGCCGATGACCTGGTAATCATTTCCTTTGTAATGGCGATATACCCCCGGTATTACCTTCATATTAATCCTTGTTCTTTAAGTAAGTTGAGGCTGAAATTTTAACCTAAAGCGTTGCCATATTAATAATAAAACCTGTAGGCCAACAATGGCAAAACTGGTAAACAGTAAGGTGTGCCAACCAAGTAAATTGAGCATTAGCCCGGCACTCAAAGCCGCGGCGGCCTGACAGCCGAATACCAGAAATTCGTTCAGACCTTGAACCCTGAATTTTTCATTTTGTTGGTAGGTACCAGGTAATAAGGATGTACCACCAACAAACAAGAAGTTCCAACCAATCCCAAGTAGCACTAAGGCTAGCCAATAGTTGTATAACTGCACACCACTCAGAGCAATAAAAATGGTGATGAGATAGGCCACCAAACCAGTGACAATAATCTTAATCGCGCCGAACCGGGCTATGAGCCAGCCGCTGAAAATAGAGGGGAAGAACATGGCAAATATATGACTTTGGATCACCCATTTGGTGTGTTCTAGCGTATGTTGCTCCACCACATGCATATGTACAGGCGTCGCGGTCATAATAAAGCTCATCAGGGCATAGCCGACCACAGAAGATGATACGGCCAAAATGAACACTGGCTGTTGAGCGATGTTCCATAAACTACGGGCGCCATTATTGGTCTTCAGTGCAGTATAATTTGGTGCTGTGTGGGTATCTTGAATACGGCTAAACAGAAGGGCACAGCATAGACTGATAAATGCCATCAAATAGAAGCCCCCGACAAAGGCTTCAGATACCAGGGCAAGTCCTAAGGTAGCCAGTTCAGGTCCGACAATGGCTGCAACTAACCCACCGAGTAAGACCGTAGAGGCCGCTTTTGGCATATTTTCAATGGCAACAGACTCCATCGCGGCAAAGCGTATTTGTTGAAAGCCCGCTATGGCTAGGCCAAGTAAAAAGGCACTGGCGGCAAAACCAATAAAGTGCTGCTGTATCACGCTCAGCGCAGCAAAAAGAGAGGCACACATGGCCAATAACGCGACGGCAATAAACACCTTTTTGCGGCCAAAGGCTTGCATCAAACGAGTGACAGGGATCACGCCGCTGGCGGTGCCCACAATGGTCATTGCAACCGGTAGCGTGGCTAAGCTAGCAGAGGGCGCAAATTTTGCGCCCAATACGCCGCCTACCATCACCATCATGGCACCCGCACTCATCGCTAAGGCCTGAATGAGGGTGAGAAGCCATACGTTTGCAGGCATAGTTCGCACGGGCTTGCTCCTTAAAATAAATTTCTTACCTTGACGTGTGCAGTATACACGGGCAAAGGCTGGCAAGTATAAATGTCTATTTTGGCTCAGGAAACATGAAGACCAGTTGCTGCATTTCATCAGTTTTAGAAATATCAACATCACTCAGGCCAATGTGTATACCAATGAGTCTGATTTTTTTACCCTTACCTCTTTCCACCGCTTCTGATAGTAGTTGTGAAAAAATATCGTTATCAAACTTTGTGTGTGCAAAGTCTCTTGTCGTTTGATGAAAATCAGCGAATTTAACTTTAACGCCAATTTTGCTTATTTTTCTGGTTTGCAGATGTTTTTCAGAGCGTCTTGTTAATTCAGGTATCAGCTTATCAAGCATAATAGCGTTAAGCTCTTTAAGGCTATCAATGTCATCAGTAAACGTACGCTCGACTCCAAGGGATTTTCTTATCCGCGTGGTTTCAATATCTCTATCATCTATGCCCTGGCAACGCTGATAGAGTACATGACCAAATTTACCAAACTTGTTGGTGAGCAAAGATTTATCAATTGCCTGAATATCTCGCCCATATTCCAGGTTGAACGCTTTTAGTTTTTCAAAAGTAACTTTGCCGACACCGGATATTTTGTTCAGTGGCAAGGAATAAATAAAATCGTTTACTTTGTCTGGTGTTATCACAAATTGACCATCAGGTTTATTTTCGTCACTGGCTATTTTGGCTAAAAATTTTAGAGGTGCAATTCCAGCTGATGCAGTTAAATTAAGCTCATTGAATATAGTCTTTCGAATATCTGCAGCGATTAATGTCGCTGAGCCGCCAAATAATGCGCAGTCGCTTACATCGAGAAAAGCTTCATCCAATGAGAGGGGTTCAATAATATTAGTGTATCTGGCGAAGATCTCTCTTAAATGATCACTAACCGATTTATAAACATCCATTCGACCCTTAACTATTATGAGGTCAGGGCATTTACGCATAGCGACACTTGCAGCCATAGCCGAATGAATACCAAACTTTCTAGCTATATAATTACAGGTAGATAAGACCCCTCTAGATGTTGAGCTTCCACCCACGGCTACAGGTTTATCAGCAAGATATGGATTATCCCTAATTTCGACAGAAACGAAGAATGCATCCATATCCAGGTGTATTATTTTTTTATTTTTCACATTTATGCGCTTAAGGGATTGATTTAAAAAATCTGAGCAAATTAGAGGTCAATCAAATACTGTATATAAACCCAGTCTAAGATTGTTAGTGCCCGTTATCAAGCGGCGAACGCCACTTAAGTTGAGGATCGCAGGTAACGCTACAGCCGAAACAGAGCTGACTGGCTGGTATGAGCAGACGTATTGCCCTTTCAAGTCATAGCGCACTGTTAGGTTTCTTTACATATTTTAAAGCTTAGATATTTCTTGGGAAAACCCCTGCCAGAGCTCGGCATTATTTAGTCTACAACCATGGCCAGAACGAGGTTGTGGACTATCTTACTTCATCGGGCCAACACCGGGAAGGTAGCTTATTTAATCAATATCATTGATTAATGCGAACATAAATCGTTCAGTGTTGAGATTTTCAGCCTGAAAATTGGACGACATTATTTAATGGACTATTATTAAACTGTTACTGAAAGGATGCAGTTTTTAGCGAGTTTACTCTCTTTATTTCAGTATTTTTAACAAACACGTCTCACATAACAAGTTTAGGCAATCGCCGCAAAACACAGGCGTCTGCCAAAGGAGTTATGTATTTTAATGTCGAATAAGTGAGATTAATTACTTAACTAACGGTATCTAATCTTACTTTTAAATAGGTAAATTATGATAATGGACATTCATATACTACTAAAGAACAAGTTTTTATTATCTATAATTATTCTTTGTGTTTTCTCCCGCACCACATCAGCTACATTGATAAACAATAATGCACAATTATTCGTCGATCGTTTAAATGGAGCAGGGGATGTTGGTATTACAGGGTTTGATGTTAATGGTAATGGAATATTTGAAAACTCTGATGAAGTGGGCGTTTACATTGGGCAAAATGGCTTTATTGTCGATGGCTCGAGTTGGTGGAGATACTTAGGTAAAGCCATGGTTGTTGTTGGTGATGCATTAACTGGAACGCTTGTTGGGGCTGCTGCTGGTGCTACTGCTGGTGCCGCTGTTGGAGCGGCGGCCACAATTCCTGCTGGCGGGACTGGTGCTGTGCCTGGCGCAGCAATTGGTGCTGCTGGCGGTGCAGTTGTAGGTGCGGCTGGTGCTGGGATTAAATCTGTTGGTCAGCAAATTAAAGACAATAATCCGAAGATTAAAACTGTCAGTTCTGTTTCTACCCATCAACCTGTACAAGATGTCACATTGCTCGCGCAAGCAACTATACACACCCAAACAGGAGATTTTGATTTGTACGCAGCACTTATGACTGCTGCATTAGCAGATGTAGGTGGCACGGAACTTATAATCGGAACTGGTTTTAGTTTCACTGAAACAACTGCATTCAACTCCATCGTTTCTGGCGGTGATGGACTTGAATTAATAGACACCGAATTTTTTTCTGGAATTCTTTGGGATACAAGTATAGATTCGGGGTTTTTATTATTAGGTATTTCTACTCTTGAAGGTAATTCGCGTGGTATTGATATAAGTGATTACGTGGACTTAGAAATTACTAATTATATCCCCGCATCCGTACAAGCTGGAGATACTGTATCTGTGGTTTCGGGTTTTATAACTACAACTAGTGTTCCAGAACCAACTTCAGTCTGGCTGCTTAGCTTAGGCTTCCTTACTCTGTTTGCTGTTGCTAAACGGCGAAGGTTAGAATCAATAACATAACAATCGGATCACTGGTAGCCAAAAACGCCGATTTTGTCTGCCAGTGATGAGAGAGGTTAATGTCCACTTTAGAACGATAGCTCAATCAAAAAGCGAATATTATCAATATATGTTGTTCGCTCGTACCCGTCGTTATCGAAGGAAATCTGATCATCCGGTATCTGCTAACTTAAGCCAGTCAATGAGTGATTCCGCTATGGCCGGTTATGGTGCATTCTTGTCTATCTTTATATTCACCAAATATCCGCAGCAAAATTGCATACATACTGCTTTATGAATTCATGCTTTCCTTTCTCAACTATCTTTTTTTCTCTGAGGCCTCGGTGTTCTCTGTGGTAAAAAATAGCTTTTAGTCACTGTATTGCATGGATGGCCAACTTAACATACGAATGACGGTACTTGGCGCTTTCCAGCCAGTCCTGAAGATGTACCCTCTGCGTCATAGCGCCTCTGCGAGATATAAAAGTGGATCCGGTGTCCAGCCGTGAATGACTATATATGGCACTGTTAAGTCATTACTCTCAATAATCGACCCAGAAAATGTTTGGAATTTAAAACACCAAATGAAGTCTATAATGAACTAAGTGGTGCACTTCTATGTTGAGCTTA
>JBLHIW010000041.1:0-17036 GCA_047618055.1 Paraglaciecola sp.
GCAGCTTTATCAGTTGTACAAAGATGTGGGTTGGGGTACGGAACGTTCGATTGAAGGCACTAAAAATTGTGTTCAAGACTCTCAAATTTGTATTGGTATCCTTGATAAAGAAAATAACTTAATTGGTTTTACTCGTATCCTTAGTGATTTTATATACAAGGCCTTTATATTTGATGTGATTGTCAGCGCTGAACATCGTGGTAATGGCTTGGGGCAGAAGCTTATGGAACTTGTTAAAGGTCATGAAAAATTAAAAAAGGTAAAACATTTTGAGTTATATTGCTTACCGGAAATGGAAGGATTTTATTCAAATATTGGTTTCTCAACAGATGTAGGTGGTATTAAGCTAATGCGCTGTACTCATAACTAACAAGCATTTAAACAAGGACAAAAAAAGTTGGCTTTTGCTTGTTCGTTGCTAATTTTAGCCAACAAATCTTCTGGCTTTTAATGAGGCGTTAACGATGGTCCACGTTTGAACAGCTTAATATGTTCAAACATAAACCCGCTATGAGGGCTCTGCGGACAGTAGGAGCGGCTTTGCACGACAGCGAAAAATGCTTTTTTTGAATTCTGAGTTGTGTGAAAACAGTTGAGTAATAGACCACATATCGCCAAATCTCGCTCCCTCAAGGATTTCAAACAGAGGTCAATATGAAAAGTGACGTTTTATTTTAATTATACTCAAATATGAACCACAGCATTTCAGCGGCAGTATACAAACATACTTATTTATAGCGTGAGAAAAACATGACGCCCCCTAAGTCGGTCACTATTGACCCTAAAGAAGTGGTTTATTACGAAAAATTCGCCCAAACTTGGTGGGATAAAACTGGCCCTTTTTGGCCACTACACGTGCTTAATGCGCTGCGTATCAAGTGGATCATATTACAGCTAGGCACTATTTATGGCACTGATCCCCTTAAAGGGCTAAAGGTCCTTGATGTGGGTTGTGGTGGCGGGCTGCTCAGTGAAGCCTTGTCCAAATGTGGTGCCCAGGTTACCGCCATTGATGTAGTAGAAAAGAACATTATTATTGCCCAAGATCATGCCCAAAAAAGTGATCTTGAGATTGATTATCGTCTCACAAGTATTGAAGCGCTTGTGGCCACTGGGGTGAGCTACGATGTGGTTTTTAACATGGAAGTGGTTGAGCATGTCGCCAGTGTTGATACCTTTATGGCCGCATGCAACGCTTTGGTTAAACCGGGCGGTATACAGTTTATCGCCTCAATTAACCGAAACTGGTTAGCCTTTATAGTGGCGATCATCGGTGCTGAATACATCACCCGATTGTTACCCAAAGGGACACATCACTACAACAAGCTGGTTAAGCCCGCAGAGGTTGAGGCAGTGCTTCACGGTGATAACTTTACCGTGATCAGCCGCAGTGGCGTAATAGTGAATCCATTTACGCGCTCTATGCAGCTAGTAAAATCAACCTGGGTCAACTTTATGTTGATGGCCCAAAAACAGGCTTAAACAGCCCCGGCGAACTTAACAGCAAACCAGACAGCTTAAAAATGGTTAATAAATAGCTTATCCGCAGTATGATTAATATACAGTTAAATCATCCCCTCTATGCAAAAAATACAAACTCCTATAGCATGATCAAGCCAAAATTTAGCGATACGGCAATTGAAACCGTTTAACACAGGTTTACCCGGCATTGAAAAGTACGCCATAAAAAAACTAAAGTGTCATCTGCATAATGGAATTTGCCTACAAGGATATGTCGAATGAGAAAAGTTATTCTATTTTCTAAGGCTAAGAAATACTGGCATGTAAGCCCACAGCAAGATAACGAACATTTTTTGAGCGGAAACGGCTTATTAAACAAGCCAAACTTGCGCAAGAAGCTATCGTTTATATCTGTTCGTAAATTTTGTAGTTCACTGTTTAATCCGAATGTTCAGAAAACAAAGACTCACGCTCTTGCCGTGCATGTAAGCCCTGATGTAGATTTGTTAAATACTCAGATTTATTGAAGATAAAAAACATCACGGTGGAAATTTAATATGGTCAAAATTCGCTCCTAAAACCCCCATGTATTAAGCGTTAGCAACGATAAATACGAAAAAACCTGACTAGGGATTATAACCATATGACTGTTAAGATCGAGTTACTAAAATCCGAGATAGAAGCCCTAAAGTCACAAGTTTTTGCTCTAAAAAATAATGAGAAACAACTTGAGCTTGTAATACAAAGCACAGGTATGGGGATATGGGATTGGTATGTGCAAACAGGCAAGACAACATTTAATGAACGTTGGGCAAATATTATTGGGTATACCCTGGATGAACTGTCTCCTATAAGCATTGAAACGTGGAAGAAGTATGCTCATCCAGATGACCTTAAAGAGTCAAATCGCTTATTGAAACAGCACTGGGCAGGGGAAACTGAATATTATATTTATGAATCACGGATGAAGCATAGAAATGGACACTTGGTATGGGTTTATGATACTGGCCAGGTGATTGAATGGGAAAGCAATGGAGTGCCAAAAAGAATGATTGGCACTCATTTAGATATTACAGATAAAAAAGAAGCCATCGCTAAACTTGATGAAGCGAACAAGCAGTTAAAGGAATGGAGCTACATTGATTCATTAACCAAAATACCAAATAGAAGAGCGTACGAAGAAAAACTAGTCAATGAAATTGAGGCCGCTAAGCGGTCTAATAAGCCGCTATCATTACTTATAATAGATATTGATAATTTTAAAGAGTTTAATGATGATTATGGTCACGAAAAAGGTGATGATGCCTTATTCAAAGTAGCTCAGGCCATTAGAAAGGCACTACCAAGAAAAACTGATTTTGTCGCACGTTATGGTGGTGAGGAAATGGTCGTAATTCTACCATACACATCTAGAGACGGCGCAGCAGTCATAGCAAATAATGTTCTTCACAGAGTAATGAGTGAAAGTATTGAACATGCATTTTCTAAATTCAATGGAATATTGACTGTCAGTATTGGCGTATCTTCAACCGATACGATGTTCGAACAGCTATTTGAGCATGCAGATACTGCACTGTATGGAGCAAAAGATAATGGTCGAAACAGGTATGTGATTTCTGCTAAAGTATAGCTCCACCGGACACGCCAAAGACGAACAACGCTTAGCAAGGCGTTAGCCGCTATTTATTACCGGGTGTTTATTATTCAGAGGTTATATGAAATTGATACTTGTGCCTATATTATTACTTTTTTTTTCGACTCTTAGCCTAGCTAATGATAAGCGCGGAAAAAGAGAAGTGTTGCTGGACAACTCGGACGTTGAAGTCGTTCGTTTAACCTACCCCGTGGGTGCAGAGTCTGGAATGCATACGCATATACACCCAAACAGAGTTGTATACTTTGTTAAAGGTGGAACATTAAAGTTAGTTCCTAAAGACAAGATGCAGAAAACAAAAATTTTAAATACTTCTGATGGTAAAACACTATTCTTGCCTGGGACAACTCACAATGTTAAAAACATTGGTAATACTGACGTTGTTATTGTTGAGACTGAAATCAAAAGCAGCTAACAAGCCATTCAAGCAGAACTTTTACAGTTGGCTAGGTTGCGCTTCCCTTGACATTTTAACAATGGTCCGCCTTTGAACAGCGCAATATATTTAAACAAAAACCTGCCATGAGCGTTTTTGTTGAATTCTGAATTGTGTGAAAAAAGTTAGTAATAGACGACATATCGCCGAATTTCTCTCCCTGAAGGATTTCAAACACAGGTCAGTATGAAACGTGACGTTTTATTTTACCTATACTCAACCCAACAACGCTGGAATTTCAAGGATGACGAGTATTTTACAGGGTTACTACCCGAATACTTAAGGCAATAAACACCACACCGGCGATTTTGTCGATCAGCGGGCCTTTTTCGGCCAATGCAAAACGCTCACGGGTACCGTGCACTAAACCGGCCACAATAATATACCAGATGGTATCAATGGCCAGCACGGTACCCGCCATCAAGGCACCGCTATTAAAGTTCATTCGCTCGGGGGTGATAAACTGACTGAACAACGCGACAAAAAATACCGCCAACTTGGGATTTAAAAAAGCAATGGAAAAACCATCCCGGGCCGCAGCATAATAACTGGCAGGGGGCTTTGAACCGCTATCGGCAGTAAACGCACTGCCCTTGGACATGAGCGCTTTTACCCCCATATACAGCAAATACAAGGCCCCACCATAAACCAGGAGCTTAAACAGCCCCGGAGAACTTAACAGTAAACCCGACAGCCCAACTATGGTTAGCACCGCATAAATCCCAACACCAAAGCCATGACTAATGGCCACTACTATGCCGTGTTTGGTCGAATGAATACTGTGTCTTAATACCACAGCCAGACTTGGCCCTGGCGACATCGCGCCCAAAGCACAAATCGTGAGCAGTGCTAACCAGTCGGTGAGTGTCATATGTTAATCAACCCGAATAGTCGCTTTAATAATGCTAAGTTTTTCACTGGTCTTGCCACTGCGTGATCCCAGATTTTCCAGCAGCTTAATGGTTTCCATGCCGCTGCGTACTTCACCAAAAACCGTGTGACGGCCGTCTAAATGGGGGCTTGGAGCAAAGGTCAGAAAAAACTGACTGCCATCGGTATTCGGACCGCGATTGGCCATACTCAACACCCCGGCCTTATCATGTTTAGGCTCACCGTCAAATTCACCCCCGTACAGATAACCCGGGCCACCACGGCCAAGCCCTAAGGGATCACCACCCTGGGCCATAAAGCCTGGGATCACCCGGTGAAAAATCAAGTCATCATAAAAACCCAAACGAGTAAGATAAATGGTGCTGGTCGCGTGCATAGGTGCCGATTGGGTAAATAGCTCTACCGTAACATTGCCTTTGTTGGTTTGTAGATCCCAATAGTATTTGGCTTTGGCATCAAACGGCTGCTGGGGCGGTTTGACCAGATTGCTTTTCCAATCGGGCTTAGTTTTATCGACTTTTTGTTCAGCAATAAAATCATCAATCGCCTCAATGGCAGGATCGCCACCAAAACAACCGCCTAGTAACACTGCCGTTGCCAGCAGCATGGTAAATTTAATGGTGGTAGTAAAACTTAATTTAACCGTCATAACATCCTCTTTTATATATTGGGATCTGAATTTGAATCGTTAATATTGAACAGAATAACCGGGGTCAGCGTCAAGTTAAATCTTGACTCTACTTTTCGACTTCAATAAAAACAGGAAAAGTAGTATTTGGCGGAGATTAGTTAGAGTTTCACCATTAAACGTGACACAAGCCGTCATTTAGTTAGTTCCAATGACGCTATTGTGTGGGTTCTCAATGACTGCCTAATGGTAAGTTTTTTGGTAAGTAACTGAAAAAATAAGGCTTCTCTCATCTGTAAACGTGACACGTTTAGTTATTACTTACAAGATGCTTAAAAAGCATACTAAATATTGCCCTTGCCAGCCTAATATAACTTGGTACCCCAGTTTAACTTGCTGCGTAAGACTTTGAAATAGTTATAGTTTGACGGGTGGATCAAGGAAAGTTTAGCCGGGTTTTTATGAACGATAATTTCGTCTCCTGGCAGTACCGTCAGCACGATATGGCTATCACAACTGACCTGTAAGCTGTCGCTGTTGTCCGGCGATACCTTGAGTTTAACGATGCTATTCGCATCGACCACAATGGGGCGGCTACTCAAGGTATGGGGAAACATTGGCACCAGGGTTAGGGCATCCAGTGTTGGGGTGAGGATGGGGCCGCCACCGGATAAGGAATAGGCTGTTGAGCCGGTTGGGGTCGCGATAATCAAACCATCAGAACGCTGGCTATACACAAAGTGATCATCGATGTAGACCTCAAATTCCATCATATGTGCCACCTTGCCATGGTGCAGTACTACTTCGTTGACGGCCGAGTCCGTACTTTGTAGTGTTCCTTCGCGGTATACTTCAACTTCGAGCAAAAAGCGTTGCTCTGTTTGACAATCGCCTTCGAAAATCGAGTCTAGCTGCTTGGCAAAATCATCGGGATTGATGTCGGTTAAGAAGCCAAGGTTACCCCGGTTGATCCCCACGACCGCGACGTTGTACTTGGCCAGCACCCGGGCAGCGCCAAGCATATTGCCATCACCGCCGACCACGATGGCTAAGTCGGCCTGCTCGCCAATCTCCCCTAAACTGCATCGCTCAAAACCATTGGCATCCAATTTTAATGCCGTATGTTCTTCGACCAGCACTCTGCAGCCCTTTTGCTTTAAATAAACAATCACTTCTTTCAAGCTTAGGTTGGCACCTTGATGTGCCTGCTTGCCAATTAGCCCAACAGTTTTAAAACCCATAAATACACATCAATAAAATAATATGCGCTAGTATAATCACGGCCAGCCAAGAAAGTCATAACTTTATCTTATAGTCAAACATAGCCCATAGAAATTGCAGCTATTTTTATCCGTCTTCATCTTTTATAGTGTGCCCACGTTTTCCTGGTTTAAGTATGTAGATGGGCCCATTAATGCTGGATTTGTCAGGCTGTGAATTAACACCTGAAGAAAAAGAACTACTCGATCATCCTCTGGTTGGGGGAGTCATTCTGTTCACTCGCAATTATCATGATCAAAAACAACTCAAAGAGTTGACTGAGCAAGTCAGGTTGGTTACGCGTAACAATATAATCATTGCGACAGACCACGAAGGTGGGCGAGTTCAGCGCTTCCGTGAGGGTTTCAGTTTAATTCCGCCGATGGGTAAAATTTATCAGCAAGCAGAGCATGATATGGCCCGTGCTGAGACGAATTGTGAGCAATTCGGCTGGTTGATGGCGGCGGAATTACTGGCTTTTGATATCGATATTAGCTTTGCTCCGGTATTGGATATCCATGGTATATCCGAGGTGATTGGTGATCGCAGTTTTCATCATAAGCCGGAAGTCATTGTGCCCCTGGCCAGCCAATTTATTAAAGGCATGCATCGCGCGGGCATGCGCGCCACCGGTAAACACTTTCCCGGTCATGGCAATGTTAAAGAAGACTCCCATATTGCTATGCCCGTGGATAACCGCAGTGAAGCAGACATTGTCAGTCACGATATGCGCATATTTGAAGAGATAAACCAACAGGGTTTACTTGATGGCGTGATGCCTGCCCATGTGGTGTATCCACAGGTAGATGAGCTGCCCGCAGGGTTTTCCAGGGTGTGGATCGAGCAATATCTGCGGCAAAAGATGCAATTTGATGGGGTGGTGTTCTCAGATGATCTCTCCATGCACGGCGCTTCGCTCATGGGTAATATTTCCCAGCGGGCTGAGACCGCCTTAAGTGCGGGCTGTGACATGGTTCTGGTGTGTAACAACCCCAATGGTGCCGCCCAAGTGATAGATAGTATGGCAAGTGATGCCTTTGTGGATCACCCCCTTAACAGGCGACTGCCTAAATTAGCTAAAGGGCCCAGTGTCAATTTTCACACCCTGCGCAATAGTCAGGCATATCGGGATGCCCAAAACACCCTTGAGTGCTTTTATGCAGACTAAGGGTAAATTGACTCTCGCCGCTCTGTTTTGCGCAATCTTTTGTTACTGTGGGGTACTGTACAGCGGGCAAAATCACCTTATCGCGGCCACCGCAGGGATCACCTTGTTGACGGCCATATTGTGGGTCACTGAGGCTTTGCCCATCCCCGTTACCTCCCTGATCCCCTTTTTTGCCTTCCCCATGGCGGGCGTACTCACCCATACCGCAGCCGCATCCGCTCTGGGTAGTCATGTGATCTTGCTGCTCATGGGGGGATTTATGCTATCCAAATCCCTGGAAAAATCCAATGTGCATACTCGCCTAGCTGTTTATATGCTGCGCTTGACGGGCACGGGCAGTGCCAAGCGTCTGGTACTGGCCTTTATGCTGACCGCAGCTGTGATGAGTATGTGGATATCCAATACGGCCACAACCTTGATGTTATTACCTATCGCCCTGGCGGTGTTGCAAACCATCAACAATAAAAAACTCACCGTTGCAATGCTACTTGGGATCGCTTACGCGGCCAGTTTGGGCGGGATAGGCACGCCAATCGGCACCCCCCCAAATATCATTTTTATGAGTGTATATCTGGAAACTCAGGGTAAAGAAATCAGCTTTTTACAGTGGATGAAAACCGGTTTACCCATCGTATTTATTGGTATTCCAATCATCGCGTTTTGGCTAACCCGGGGATTGGGTAAGGTAGGAGACTGTCATTTTCCAGTAATAAATCAGTGGCAAAGTGCAGAAAAAAGAGTGCTCAGTGTATTCTTACTTGTGGCCCTGGCGTGGATCTTTAGACCCTATTGGACTGCACTATTGAACATGCCCTATGTCAGTGACAGCACCATCGCTTTAGCCGGGGTGGTACTGATGTTCCTGACTCCAAGTGGAACAACAAATGGGCCTGACAAATTACAAAATAGCGCAAACGAGGTGGAAATAAACGTCAATTCTGAGGAAGGTAAGGATAAAAATCAGCAAAGTGATGACAGGTTGCTTGACTGGCAAACTGCCTCGTCTATCCCCTGGGGCATGTTACTGCTGTTTGCCGGAGGGATCTGTATTGCCAAGGCCTTTTCCGCATCAGGCCTAAGCGAACTCATGGGCCAGGCGCTAACGGGATTATCCGAGTTGCCGGTGTTATTGCTGATCTTATCCTTATGTTTGTTTGTTACTTTCCTGACGGAAATTACTTCGAATACGGCGACGGCCACCTTGTTAATGCCCATTTTGGCCAGTGCCGGCATGGCAGCCGGGATCGATCCTATACTATTGATGGCGCCTGCGGCGATTAGCGCCAGTTGCGCCTTTATGCTGCCGGTTGCCACCGCTCCGAATGCCATTGTTTACGGTTTGGACAAATTCACCATCAAGACTATGGCCACAGAGGGCCTGGTGCTCAACATCCTGATTGCCTTTGTGGTGGCAGGGGTGAGCTACCTTACGCTTGCTTAGCTGGATAACCGGGGCCTTGAGTATCATCCCCATCCAAAGTGGGTTTGCAAGAGTTGAGTCTTAACTTCCTCACGTATATACACATCGGGCCATACTTTGCGGCCTGTCCGTGCGTCAATCACCAAGCTGTACTAAGCTAAACTAGACTTTTTAAAATGTAAGAATATATTTTAGTTATGGGATGCTTAAAAAAACTCAGACTACACATTGTGAATTAATTTAGTGGGTGCTTTAAAGACCAGAAGATTTACTAACAGGGGAATTAATCCAGATGCAGCGTCAAGTGAAACTTACGTTTCTTAAGTATATTCAAAGTACTTTTTCCTCCTGGCTTATATTTTCATTCAGTCTCACTATTACCTTTATTGCCTGGTCGATCACGAGCCAATCTAGTCAACTCCGCAGCCAGGATCTATTTGATTTTGAGGTCGCCGAAACCCTTCATTCCATCGAACAGCGTATGCAGGGTTATGAGCAAGTACTGCGTGGCGGTGTAGGCTTATTTCAATCAAGCGAGCACGTTAATCGCCTTGAATTTCGCCATTATGTACGTAATTTGCAAGTAGATAAATATTGGCCTGGCATTCAGGGTATTGGTTATGCCGTTATGTTGAAACCCCAGGAGAAAGACGCATTTATCTCAATGGTACGGCTAGAAGGTTTCAGTGAATTTAATATCTTTCCAGCAGGATTACGGGATAAATACAGCAGTATTGTCTATCTTGAGCCCTTCACCCCTAGAAATAAGCGTGCCTTTGGTTATGACATGTACTCAGAGACGTCTCGCCATACCGCCATGGATATTGCCCGGGACAATGGTGAGGTAGCCTTTTCCGCTAAGGTTAAACTTGTTCAGGAGTTCGGTAGCGATGTACAGAATGGATTTCTCATGTATCTCCCTGTTTATCAAAATGGTGTACCTGTTGAAAATATTTCTCAGCGTCAAGCAGCACTTGTTGGGTATGTATACAGTCCATTTCGTATGGATAATCTGATTAACGGAATTCTATTACGTCAGCAAAATCGTCTTATATATTTTTCAATTTATGACGGATATTCAGAAGAAGAAGATGCTCTACTTTACGCGCCCAAAATAATTACAGACGCTTTGACTGATAATGATAAAAAAGGAAATAAACCTGATTTTTCCGTTATTAAAACCATTGAATTTCCAGGCCGATCTTGGACTATACATTTTAATAGTACCTCTGTTTTTGAAAAAAATGTTGAAAATGACTTGGCCTCATTAGTTGCACTAGCGGGCACAACGGTAGCGTTACTTTTATTGATTGTGATGCTGAATATTACCAGCAGTAGTGAAAAATCCCGCCAGGCCAAAGAGGAATTGGAAGTATTAGTTGATCGACTAAAAGCCGGCGCTTCAGCGGGTATTGTTGGGATTTGGGATTGGGATGTTGAAAACAACATTTTGAGCTGGGATGCTGTTATGTATCAATTATATGGTTTAGATGAATCAGAGTTTGCAGATTTATACGATACCTGGGTTTCCAGGGTACACATAGATGACCGCGCACTTATCGACGCTGAAATTCAGGCGGCCCTGGGGCATGAGCGTGAGTATTGCCCTGAATTTCGTATTATATGGCCGGATAACTCGGTTCATTATATTAAAGCAGTATCAAAAACCACCTTTGACAACGCAGGCAAGGCGGTCCGGATGCTTGGGGTAAATTATGATATTACTCAGCAAAAAAACACTCAAATACGCCTTGATAAGGAGGCCTCATATGATCAGTTAACCCAGCTTCCTAATCGTCGTTTGCTCAATGATAGATTAAAACAAGCTATCGCCTTTGCTGATCGCAACAAAAAAGATGTGGCGATTCTTTTTATTGATTTAGATGGATTTAAAAAAATAAATGATGATCACGGTCACCAAGTGGGTGATTGGCTATTGAAGGAAGTCTCTAGTCGTATTCAATATTGTTTGCGCGCTACGGACACCGTTGGACGGCAAGGAGGGGATGAGTTTTTAATTGTACTCCCTGACATTTATGGGAACGCAACAGAAGTGACTGATAAAATACTAAAACGTTTAGACGAGCCTTTTGTAACGACTAATAAAAAAGTGCTAAATATTTCTGCAAGTATTGGCGTAGCCATTTATCCTAAGCATGCAAAAAGCCAAACTATGTTGATAGAGTGCGCTGATAAGGCAATGTATGCGGCAAAGGCTAGAGGCCGTAATAATGTGGTGTTTTTTGGTGATTTTTAAATTCCGTGACTGGAATATGGATTAGCCACGCCGTCTTTTGGCACAGGGTAATTAAATTTATTGGGCTCCCTGAGACGTTGACCCCCAAGATACTTGACGCTAAACGCCAACCTCGCCGATTGATCATTTATGGGTGATGGATAAGCCACTTACCACATCCACCATTTTTCGAGCTAGCATCTATTTGAATAATAACGTCACCAGTTTGTTCAATTAACTGCTGACTTTTACCGCTTCTGCGACCATGGTCTGCATGGTTTTTACCGCCACACCGGCTAATTGATTATTATGCTTAACCACCTGATCTATTTCAGCGATTGATTTACTGGTGCGGGCAGCGAGTTGTATAAGATCATCCGCTACCACCGCAAAACTACAGCCATGACTCCCTTGCAGCATTATATTGAGGTCACTTGGGGATAAACGTGCTTTACACCTTGCTTTCTTCAATCCCCGCCTGAAAGTTTTGCCTTCTGGCAAAAACAAACAAGTAGTCCGACAGGCGATTGAGGTAACGCAGACAAATATCCGGTACCGGATACTCGCCTAAGAGGGCGACCATACGACGTTCGGCCCGTCTGGTAACGGTGCGACAGACATGGGCCTGAGAGGCTGCAGTGCAACCACTTGGCAGGATGAAGGTGGTTTGTGCCGGCAGAGTGGCTTGCATGGCGTCAATGTGGCTTTCTAGCAATTCAACGTCCGTTTCAGTCAAGGTAGTGGTCGCGGAGATGGCAAAACCTATTTGGAAAAGGGTTTGTTGAATGTGCTCAACATGGATCTTGTCACTGGCACTCGATAGATAACTACCAAGCAAGCCCAGGTGAGCGTTTAACTCGTCCAAGGTGCCATAACACTCCACGACTTCGGCGTCTTTGGGCAAACGCAACACCTTGTCTGCATAAACCTGGGTTTGCCCTTTATCGCCAGTTTTAGTGTAGATCTTCATTTATTTTTCTATCGCCCCGGTGTTGTTTAAGGTGTCTGTTACTATCTCTGGCTCAGGCCATTTATAGCGATTGATTTGCACCACCATGCCAAACAGAGGGTGGTCAAAATAGTGTAGTTGCTTGCTGATCACCCGCCTTAGCTGATTGAATTTGACGCTTTGCAGGTAATTTGGCCCTTCTCCCCGGGCCTTATCGTCCTGAGTGGCTAAAGAGACGTTTTCGGAAGCCAGACCAACAGGACTATCCCCTGAGACTGGGGGCTTATTTTTAACAAACAGGGGTAGGCGATATTCCAGATCGCTATCAATGTGCAGATACGGCGTTCTGCCCACGTATTGTAAATAAACTTTAAACTCCCCATCTAACTGCCACAGTTCGTTTACTTTTTTAGCCATATTTGGGCTAAGAGCTGGATCCTTTCCATTGTTAGCAATGGCGATGGGTGAGGGATCGGCTAGTGCCGCGGATATTCTGGTAAATAAACCATCTTGCGCCGGGCTGGTTATCAGCTCCCCAGGGGAGAGGGGGTCAGCGAGATACTTATCTAAGATTTCTTCCCCAGACGGTCTTGCTGTGGTTGCGACGGGTAGGTGTTCACCACTTGCTGAGTAGGTTTTGGCGTAATTATTACCGGCGAACAGTCTAAATTTTGCAGCCTTGTTTCTGCCAAATAGTACGGGCTGACGCCATCCCAGATGCAGGAGCGGGCTTAATTGTCTTTGTCGGTTAATGTCTTTAAATAACGCTGAAAGCAACAGTGCCGATTGGGGTAATAAATGGGGATGGCGGTCGTTGAAGCGCTCTTGTCCGCTGATCTGGAGCGGTACACTGGGGACAAAACGCTCAGGCTCAGGGGCAGGCGGTTCAAAGGGATTTCGAAGTAATGCGTCTGGCTGTTGATAAGTGCACAGCAGTTCAGAAGGAAGCTGCCAGTCAATAAACGGGATCTCAGACATGGGCGGGCTCAGTGCCAGCGTTTTATCGTAAATGGACAACAAGCGCTCTATCGGGCGTATATCCTCATTGTCGATGTCTGGGTCAGGGATACCTTCAACAGTGGGGTCCGCAAAAGATCCAGCACTGGGCTCAACAGCGCGTTCAGCAGTGGCTTCAAACCTTGTCTCAACTGGCGGATCAATCAGGCTCCCAACGTTTGATGTTGCAGCATCCTGGGTATCAGCCTTTTCGTAGGCGACTATTTTCAGGGATTGGAAGATTTTTAGTTGTTGTGAGTCTCGCTGCTGTTGGTCTGCCTGGCGGCAAAAGGGCATGGAGGCCCTTAAAAAATCTACATCCGGTTTAATATAGGGTGTTAGCAGGTCGACGTAGGGTGGTGATACTGTTGAAGGCTCTCTCATAGGAAAGGTTTCGGCAATATCCTGTAACGCGATATTACGTTCAAATACGATTACTTCTACGTCAAACCACCAGTCATCCTGTTCTTCGGCAGTTAGGTATGGACTGCAAAGCACCGTGAGTAGCGTAAGCATCGTCAAGCCAGCCACGTTTGGCTGGCTATTGCGGCCTTGACGTGTCTGTTTGCAGTTGAAAAGTGTTGGCATTAAGCGGCTCTTAATTGTTGGCTAAATTGTTCTAACATATCGGCAACCAGTTGCAATCTATCTTTAGCTGACTGGGTAGGGACATTAAATTTTAGCTTTTGTGGGCCGTCCATGCGATAAATTTTAGGTTGTGATTGCAGGAGTTGAATAATAAAACTGGGATTGATTTGGGTTTCCTGGGAAAATTCAATCACACCACCGACGGCATTGCCCTCGACCTTTTTGATCCCAACTATCTGGGCCTGTAGTTTCATTTGGGCTATTTTTATCAAATTTTTCGCCGCATCAGGCAGCAGTCCAAAGCGATCGATGAGTTCAATTTGCAGTTCGTTTATTGCCCGGTTGGTTTTGCACGAAGCCAGTTTTTTATATAAGGACAGGCGGGTATTCACATCGAAGATATAATCATCGGGAAATAAGGCCGGCAGTCGCAATTCAATTTCAGTTTGCTTGGCGGTTACCGCATCCAGCGAAGGCTCCCGGCCTTCTTTTAGTGCTTCCACCGCTTGTTCGAGCATTTCCATATAGAGAGTAAAGCCGATACTGGAAATTTGCCCGCTTTGATCGTCGCCTAAAAGTTCACCGGCTCCTCTTATCTCCATGTCATGGGTGGCCAGGGCAAAACCCGCCCCGAGTTCTTCCAGGGATGATATGGCGTCCAGACGTTTAGCTGCGTCTTTACTTATCCGCCGGGGATGGGGGGTCATCAAATAGGCGTAGGCCTGATGGTGAGAGCGCCCAACGCGCCCCCTCAGTTGGTGTAACTGCGCCAGACCCAGATGATCTGCTCTGTCCATCACAATAGTGTTGGCCGAGGGTACATCGATACCCGTTTCGATAATGGTCGTACACACCAGGACGTTGTAGCGCTGATGATAAAACTCCCCCATCACCCGCTCCAGTTCACGCTCACGCATTTGCCCGTGACCGATACAAATTCGCGCTTCCGGTACGATTTCGGCGATCTCTTCCGCGGTTTTTTCTATGCTGTCTACTTCATTGTGTAAAAAGTAGACTTGCCCGCCACGGAGTATTTCCCGCATGATGGCTTCGCGAATGAGCTCTTTGTTACGGGGCTGGACAAAGGTTTTTATTGCCAGGCGTTTGGCCGGTGGTGTGGCAATAATCGATAGGTCACGCATGCCACTGAGTGCCATATTTAAGGTCCTGGGGATAGGCGTGGCTGTGAGGGTCAGTATATCCACATCAGAACGCAGGGATTTAAACTTCTCTTTTTGATGGACGCCGAATCGATGCTCTTCGTCAATGACCACCAGGCCCAGGTCGGCAAATTTGATATCGTTTTGCAGTAATTTGTGGGTACCGATCACAATGTCTACGGTTCCGTCGCTGATACCACTCATGACCTGCTTTTGATCTTTAGCGCTGACAAAGCGCGACATCACTTCAATTCTAAATGGCCAGTCGACAAAGCGATCCTTAAAGTTTTCATAATGCTGCTGGGCGAGTAGGGTAGTGGGCACTAAAATAGCCACCTGTTTGCCCTGATTCGCCGCCAGAAAAGCTGCACGCATGGCCACTTCCGTTTTACCAAAGCCCACATCACCACACACCAGTCGGTCCATGGCATTGGCACTGCCCATATCCTGGATCACGGCGTTGATGGCTTGTTGTTGGTCAGGGGTTTCTTCAAAGGGAAAGCTATCGCTAAAGCTTTGATATTCTTCCCAGACTATCTTGTAAGAGAAGCCTGGCTTGGCTGCCCGTCGTGCATACACATCCAGTAGTTGAGCGGCCACGTCCCGGACTTTTTCAGCGGCTTTTTTCTTGGCCTTGCTCCAGGTTTCAGTGCCCAGATGGTGCAGGGGAGCATGATCAACATCGCCGCCACTATAACGGCTAATAAGGTGAAGCGAGGCGACGGGCACATACAACTTGGACTCTTTAGCATATTCGATACACAGATATTCTGTGGTGACCCCGCCTACGTCCAAGGTTTGCAACCCCAAAAATCGACCCACGCCGTGATCAAAATGGACCACGGGCTGTCCCAGCGCCAACTCTGCGAGGTTGCGGATAACCGCGGTTTCATCGGTGGCCTGACGTTTGTCCCGCAGGCGCCGTTGACTGATTTTATGCCCAAGTAATTCAGTTTCAGTTATAAAGGCCAGCTCAGCGGATGGGGCATGCAACACAAAGCTGTGCTCAGCCATACCAATGCTGATACCGACTAGCGCTTTACTGGCAACAAAACTATCCAGGGTTTCAAAGGCTTTGGGGGCGATATTGGCTTTGCTTAAAAGCTCAAGGAGACTTTCCCGGCGTCCCTGGGATTCCGCGCTGAAAAGCACCTTGTGGCCTTGCTTTTGATAATCTGCAAGCAATTTTTTGATACTGGCCCAGGGCACCTTGTTCTTGGGTTGGATGGCGATGTCGCCGATAGGCGCTGTAGCAAAGTTATGTACCCCTGGTTTTTGTTCTTTTGGCTCCTGGTTTAGGGCGATCCGGGGCCATTGTTTAAATGCACTAAACAGCTCTTCATGGCGCATAAATAAATCAGCGGGGGCTAGTAAGGGGCGGGCAAGATTGTAGCGCAGTTGTTCATAGCGCTTGTTGACATCCGTCCAGTAGGAGTCGCAGGCCGCACCCAGATCCCCTTGCATCATCACGGTGGTGTCCGGGTGCAGATAATCAAATAAACTAGCAGTTTGGTTAAAAAACAAGGGCAGATAATACTCAATGCCCGCCGGCATCAGGCCTTTACTGACCTGATAATAAATAGACTCTTTGCTCTTGTTGGCGTCAAATTTCTTCAAGTATTGCTGACGAAATAAGGTGCTGGCATCCTGGTCGGTGGGGAACTCGCGGGCGGGTAGTAGCTTAATTTCGGCCACTTTGTCCCCGGAGCGCTGGGTTTCAGGATCAAAATGGCGAATACTGTCTACTTCGTCATCAAACAAGTCTATGCGATAAGGTTGGCGACTGCCCATGGGATACAAATCAATTATGCCACCACGAATGGAGAACTCACTGTGACTCATCACCTGATTGACGTGCAGGTATCCGGCACGCTCCAGTCCACTGCGAAATTTGTCAATATCCAGTTTTTGCTTAAGCTTTAAAATCAGTAAATATTTGCTTAGATAGTCCACGGGGGCCATGCGTAACATCAGGGTATTGACCGGCACAATAAATACGCAGCGTTCAGACTGAGTTAAGCGAAACAGGGTCTCCAGACGTTGGGATACGATGTCCTGATGGGGCGAAAACATATCGTAGGGCAGGGTTTCCCAATCGGGAAAATATTGCACCTTTATATCTTTGTTACGCAAAAAATAACTGAGTTCTTTTTCCAGCTTAATGCCTGAAGGGGTATCGGCCGTCACCA
>JBLHIW010000042.1:0-16753 GCA_047618055.1 Paraglaciecola sp.
AAACTACAATATGCAAGCCCCTTTGATATGTTGAGTAGTCGCTCGCCACATCCGCAGATTTAGGCAACCCGCAGCGTACGCAGTGATTTTATAGATTCCAGACTTATTCCAATAGTGATGGGGTAAACGACGAGTATTAGGGACCATGCCCCTAGCGGCCACGTTTATCCATTTATTAACACCAATAATTCCTTTGAATAAAAAAAGCCAAGCAGTTGCTTGGCTTTTTTTGACTGCGCAGATAGAGCGATATTAACCAATAAGGGCTTGGCCAAAATATTTCAGTGCGACGGTGTTGATAAATATCAGCAGCAGGATAACCGGGATAAACGTACCAACGGAAAAGTCCACATACTTCTCAAACCAGCTATTTTGATAGTCTGGAGAGCCTTTATCTAATTCCTTATTGAAGTTGCTTTTCTTCCAGCGATAGATAACAAAAAGACAAATCAAGAAACCATTAAAGGGTAAAATGGTGTCATAAAATACATCTATAACAACATCGAAGAATGACTTGGACTGTCCGGCATAGGTGACAAATTCAGTAAAGAAGCTAACTAATCCAAATGACGTACCCGAGATCACCGCAATAATTATCAACAATAAGCCTAACCAGCCAAGGGATTTCTTACGGCTAAACCCCTTGTTTTCCATCAGTGCTGCTACCGGTACTTCGAAAATAGAGACTAATGAGGTGATGGCGGCAAAAAACACTAAGAGGAAAAACAAGCTGGCAACAATACTCGCCCCAGCAAAGCCGATGTTCACCTGCAGAGCCAGAAATATCTGGGGTAAGAAGGTGAAGATCATACCGACTGAAGAATCACTTAAATCCGCCATATTGGTGTTTGGATTGAATGAGAAAACGGCAGGAAGAATAAGTAAACCGGCAATAAAGGCCACGCCGGTATCCATTAGCGCCACCAGTTTGGCAGAGCCCGGCACATCCGTTTTATCGTCTAAATAAGAGCCGTAGGTGATCATGATCCCCATGCCTAAAGACAGGGAGAAAAAGGCCTGAGATAAGGCAGCACTGACCACAGAGGCATCTATTTTACTAAAGTCAGGGATCAGATAATACCTGACTCCCGCCATAGCATTGTCCAGGGTTAAGACAAAAATCACCAGGCCAATGAGCATGACAAATAGGGCAGGCATCATCAGTTTGGCGGCCTTCTCTATTCCGTCTTTTACCCCACCTTGCAGGATCAAATACACAATAGTGATTACCGCGACCATGTATAAAGACAAATCA
This sequence comes from Paraglaciecola sp., assembly GCA_047618055.1. Classification (GTDB taxonomy): domain Bacteria; phylum Pseudomonadota; class Gammaproteobacteria; order Enterobacterales; family Alteromonadaceae; genus Paraglaciecola. The sequence continues at coordinate 1,256 of JBLHIW010000042.1, forward strand.
TAGCCATTAATAAACGTACCAAAGGTATTGGGATCCGCCAACATATCCAAATTACCCGTTACGGATTGGAACAGATAACCAAAAATCCAAACAGTGATCACCAGATAGAACACGGCAATCATAAATGGGGTGATAATTGACAGCCAACCGGCCAATTTCCACGAACGCTCACCACCGGTAAGTTTACTGTAGGCGCCAAGGGGATCTTTACGACTATGACGGCCTACCGACATCTCGGCCAGCATCACCGGCAAGCAAATAAATGCAATAAAGATTGCGTACATCAGCAAGAACGCCCCACCACCATTTTTAGCAGCTGCAACGGGAAAACCTACCATATTGCCGATTCCTACAGCCGAGCCAGCAGCAGCGAGAACAAAACCTAAGCGAGAACCAAATTGTTCGCGAGGGACACCCATGACGTGATCCTTTATTATTTTTATAGTTAAAAAGGAGATATTAACAGCAGATAAATAAAAAGTCTTTGTTCATAGCTTAAGGCAATAGTCAAAATGCTTAACAAAACGTTTACCGGGCATATCCCTTCCCCAACGATCCACTACGGTTTACCCCCTACCAAGCAATAATGATCATCTACAATCCCTTGTACAGCAGGCAAAGGATTGGCTCGGACAGGGTAGGTTCTGACACGGTAAGCCCCATTCCAACTGAGCCAGGCTTAGCAATAAAACTTGCCAGCCCTTCCGGCAGGGCGATACCAAGTTCAAACCTTAGTTTGCCGTTAAGCTAAAGGTGTCGTGTCTTAATTAAACCACTGATCTTGAATTGGGAGACTAAAAATCAAGGGTGCCATATTCTCAAATTTAGTCCGATTGAGCTCACACTGTATATTTTTGGCATAAACTAATTTCCAGGGGTCGTTGATCAACCACAGAGTGCTTCCATCGACTGCCACCCCCTCAATTGAAGCATTGTCCATTCTCTCCCATTCACCACAGGACGTATCACCAGGAATAATCGGGGCGTCAAACTTAAGTGGCACTATACGGGTATCTTTTTGTGCCGCCAGATCAATAATCCATAAACTTTCGTCATTTCTGGCTGCGGCGATGAGATACCCCGCCCCCTGGTGTTGATAATACGCCATACCATTGATGGGATGATTTCCCTGGTCAAACTTAGGCAAGCGTAATTTAACCTCACGTACCGGAGCAAAATCGATGTTTTGCCAAAATGCGGCATCTATTTTCAGGGAAAAAATTCGCGCTTGATCACGGCTGTCCTTTTCCAGGCCCAAATATAGGCTGCGACCCGTTCCAAAGGTGAGGGCTTCCAGACCGTCATTGGGGAAATCACCTATGTGCATATCAGCTGAAAATTGTATTGGCCGCACATGGCTTATGGTAAGGGAGTTATCTGCTTGTAACACCAACCTGATCAATAAGCTGGGGTAGTGGGTTGAACCACTATGGGCAAATTGCTGCTGACAGGCTTCACTTAAGGTTGCACTTGATGCATCTTCGGTCGCAACATAAAAGACCCTATCGTCATCAGGGTCTACGGCGAGTGCCTCTAGATCTGGATTACCACTAAGGTAAGCGGCAAAACAGCCAGAGGCTACGCGCTCAGATAGTTTCATGGGCATATCGCCCGGCTGCAATCGCCCGCTAGCCTGTTCGATTTTTCTTAAACGTAATCGCTGGGATGCATGGGCGCTGCGATCACTCAAGGTCAATAAGTTTCCTCGCCACTTGATCAGCCCCGAGGTCTGGGGATCACCCATGACCTGTCCGTCTTGCTCTGTCACCCAACGACCCTGCACCACCAATGCATCCTTATGGCTTGTGTTAATCTTTGTTTCTGTGCATCCACTCAATAGACTAAACACTACCAGCAACACTATTCCATGTACTTTCATTTTATTCCTGATGCAAAAATCTCCAGACACTTATAAATTCATAATCGACGATGGTCAAGTAAGATATTAAGCAGATAATGATGTTTGTTGACTGCATGTAATAGCTCCGCAATGCGGGAAAGCAGTTAAAAGCATAATATTATGCTTTTAACTGTGCACACTTTTAAATTTTTACTGGATAGCGTCGCCACAAACCCGCAAAATAAGCGGGCTATTTTATTCACTCGGTATCCTGCACACTATGTCTGACTCTGCTCTAAAAATTGGCCTGTTTTACGGCTCCACTACCTGTTACACCGAAATGGCCGCTGAAAAAATACAAAGCGCGCTAAATGAGCTGTTAAGCGAACAAAGCGTTGAACTATTCAATATTAAAGAGGTTGAATTAGCCCGATGCGAAGCCTTTGACATCTTGATTTTTGGGATATCAACCTGGGATTTTGGCGAGTTGCAGGAGGACTGGGAATCCACTTGGCAGGATGTTCCCGCCCTAAAACTTCACGATAAAACCGTGGCCTTATTTGGTTTGGGCGATCAACTTGGTTATACCGACTGGTTTCAGGATGCCCTTGGCATGTTGCACGATGAATTGGCCATATTGGGCTGTAATATTGTCGGTTATTGGCCGAATCAAGGTTATGAATTTGCCGAATCAAAAGCCCTGACCGAAGACAGCAGCCATTTTGTTGGTCTGTCATTAGATGATGAAAATCAATATGAGCTCAGCGACGAGCGCATACAACAGTGGACAGCCCAATTAATGAGCGAACTGGCGAGTTTGTCCTGCGATTAACTCCCTTAATTTATGAACACCGCTCCTAAATCGTGAATTTATCAGCCCTTTTATCGCAACGGCGTGTCCCATTGGGATGGGGCAGATGTCAGCTTTCAATATATTATGAAAATATTTGGTTTTCCCACAGTAACTATTGGCAAGTGGGTAAGCTAAGATGAACAAATTTATCGAACTTATCGAACTTATCGAACTTATCGATTAACTACGACCCCATTTATTTGTTGTTAATAGCCAGCGCGTAGCAGCGTATTCGAGCTTTAAACACCTTATTAGCCATTGCTGGTAGATGCTACTTTCAGGCCAAAACCGATTAGTGCCGTTCCAACCACCCTTTCTATTGTGACTTTATAGTCCTTAAAGCGCTTTAATAATGCAGGATGTGTTAAGCAGATAGCGACTGAACTAAACCATAACAAATGAGTAATAGAAATTATTGCACCATAAATAATCTGCAAAAGCACAGGGGTATCAGGGTTGACGACCTGCGTGAAAATACTTAGAAAAAACAGTGTGGTTTTTGGGTTCAATGCATTTGTTATAAGCCCTACTTTAAAAGCCGAGAAATTTGAGAGGGTTTTCTTACCCTCAATGTCTACAATTTCAATATTAGCCCCTGACTGGAAAGTCTTCCAACCAATGTATATTAAGTAAGCCGCCCCCAAATACTTTATAATAGAAAACAAGACGACAGAATTCGATATAATAACTGCCAGACCAGCGATTGAGTAAGCAACATGAATCCAAATAGCCAAACTAACACCCAGCGCTGAAAATAAACCTGCCTTTCGATTATGAAAAATACTATTTCTAGTGACCATAACGAAGTCAGCTCCTGGGCTTATGGACATAAAAATAGCAATCACACTCACCGAAATTAGTTCCGGAAGATAAGACATAAACTCCATTTCCATACACCACCTCGATATTGAATATAAGTCATAGCGTTTTGAATATAGCTCGTGCGTTTTTTACACGTCTGCCATGATTTATTTTGTTTGGGAAAACTAAACGAACCTGAGCATCTTTACAAGAGCAATCAATGGGTCAGACAGTTAATTTTGGTGGAAATAATCTCCACCTATGCACAGGAAACAGTGCTTCCATTTTATCAATATATTCAGGGCTGTTGAGAATATCTATAAAAGTATAAGGATCGTGTATTTTTGCGTAATGAATAATAGATTGCTGTTGAACTTGAGAGGGTCGCTGATTAGTATACATGTGAAGGCTGGTTTCTTATTTGATAGAGGTTTGTTTGGCGACTAACACTCCATCACTTTCAACCAACTTTTTCGTTATATTTCAGTGGCTTACTACTTAAGTGAGTGCCATCCTGACTTGCCCCCTTTTTTCTTTCGAAAAAAAAGCATCAACCCCAGGGGAAGATGCTTTTCGACGCTACTCGTTTAACAACGGTAGCGACGACATGAGTTGCCTTGCGTTTATTCAGGCATACCATCGTCGATTATAGATATAGATTGTGCAACGAACTTTCTAAGCGTGTTTCTTAAAGCGACGTGATGCTAACCCCATTAGGCCTAATGCAAATATAGCAAGTGTGGATGGTTCAGGAACCACACTTAAGGAACTGGATTCTTTCAATACTAGCCAAGTGATAGGTTGATTACCGCCCACATGAGAATAATTATTGCTTGCTGTGAAACTACTCCAATCCTCGTTCTGGTGAACATATGCAATATTATTTCTTGAATTGATGGAGACGAACCCTGCTTCTTTTGATGATTCGTCAGCTAGAAAGAAAAAATCGTCCCAGTCTGATAAAAAATTTGCTCCCAAAAGTCCATCCGTCCATCCGGTAAAACTACCGCAATCCGTCCCTTGCGTTGCTATGCCATCAACATTACTACAGTTATCAGTGGCTGAGCCAAACAGCGATCCAATAAAATAATCTGCATCGGCAGTGTTAGCGATGCGGTAATCCGCATACTGGCCCGTGTTACTCGTCGATTCGACTGTTTCGAGGTAAGTGCTAGCTGCCAACGTATCCAAACCAAGATACGTGCGACCGTCCCCGGTGATAAGGGTGCCGTCATACGAAAGGTTCCCGATCGTGGCAATCGTTGTCGCGTGCGCCTGAAACCCGGCAAATACAAATAATATAGGTAGTATTTGTTTTAACAAATTGTTCTGCACGGTATCGCTTAGTAATTTAAATTGCATGTATTGTTCCTTTTAATCCCTTCACAATGGTCTTGGAAGGTAATGGCTAAAAGTGATACGTCATCACTGCTGATAAAGGTAATGCATACACCATGCCAAAAAATAAAACCCATTTATTTCAGTAATTTAAAAAATATGGTTTTTTATTTTTTATAATGTGTAAAGAAACCCGACACAAATGTGCCCAGAAATTCATCGATATAAAAGGTGATAGCTTAGATTGGGTGTTTTTCAGGTCGTGGTGTGGCTTTACTTGTAAACCCTACAGGGCAGATAATGTAAGGTCTGTGGACCACTGCACTCCTGTTACCACAACCGTGACAGTGACTCGCAAATCGTCATATATAGTTCGGCTCGCTATTCGGCAGGTGTCAGGAAAATTTACACTTTATTTGTATGCGTGCACTGTCAGGGGCTGTTATAGGTAGTTAATATCCCAATTTCGACAATACTCTCACAGGCACCAGATATTCCATAAGCACCTGCCGGCTGGGGGATGCAGCCTAAATCACCCCCCTGCTCTAGCAGCGATATCTGACGAAAGATCTAAGGCTTAAAATATGTAAACAAACCTGACAGTGCCCAATAATTCGAAAGTGCTAAACGACTATAGATCGCTCTTTATAGTCTTTCAGCTGTGTTTCGACTGTAGTCTTGTCTGAGATGCTCAACTTAGCTGACAGTTATCCACTGGTTCCAATTTCACAATGCAGATAAACAATTAACGTTATCTCATTTTGGACTGTTCTCTAGGGCGGAACCGAGATAAGAAAAATAGCGCAAAAAGTATTGGGATATGATCATGCGTTGATCTTTCTGAGGATAAATCCCTAATTTGGCCTCTGGTGATTGTTTAGTCCCTTGAACCAAAAATTCGTTTTTTAGCGGTTGATCTTGAATAAATGCTTCAAATGCTCTCGCGCAAATTTCTTGCGGCCTGGAGTAATAATAAGCATTAACGGCTTTGTCTGCTGCGGCACTACTGGCGAATAAAGTGCTGAGCTCGTCACTATTGGGCTTTAAGAAAATATGCTGATAACAGTCTTCTAAACAACGATTTAGTGGGTGCTCTTTAATTTGATGATTCTTTAACCAAAGTGAAGAGGCGAAGTCATAATGACCTGTAGATTGCAAAAATCGGCACGTAATAAAATGATCGAAACTGTGAAACCACTCATGAGCTAAGGCCCCTCCGCCGGCATTTTTTGCCAGGGCTAATGTTCTTGTTCTTGCATCATAATGAGCTGAACTATATTTCTGACCACCTTTGCCGAAGGCGATGGATAAAGTGCCATTAAGTGAAATCACCTTTTCCGGTACTTGTAAAATAATCATCAAATCGCATAGGGCATCGAAAAATAGATTTGCTGCTATCTGCTGTTCTTCTTTTGTGACCCAAGCACCAATAGTCGCCGTTCTAAAACCAAATATTTTTACAATGTCTCTGAACGTCACATCCGCACCGTCCCGATGACTCGGACCATTACGATAAAAGATTTTATAAATACGCGGTGATTTTTTTGCGGCGCTCATGAAAATAAATGTGCCTACGTTAATTTATCCCATTGGGAACTCTATCGTGAAGTTTATCCCAATGTTGTTCATTTAGTTACATGCCTGTGCATTTGACTCAGGCTGACTTGGTGGCTATTGCTATTGCTATTATTTTTTACCTCAAAGGCCACAGAGGAAATGATGGTTAAAACCAAATAATTTCATACCTTATACTCTGCGCTCCCTGCTCCCTCGGCGAGAACTGCTTTTATTTCTACCACAGAGGACACCGAGAGCACAGAGGAAGGGCAATTGATTGTTGTAAAGCCCAAAATTTCAAGCCTTAAGCACCTAATAATCTTTTCTCTGTGAACGAAGCGCTCTGTGTTCTCTGTGGTGAATTATTTCTTTTTGACCTATACGCTATAGACCAGCCTCAGGAGCTCGCTTTTTCTTTTCGTTGCTTTGGCCTTTGAGGCCATGGTCCAGGATCACAGCATTAGGAATGCATTTTTGGTCCAAGGCAGCAAAAAAAGTCCGGAAGCGCAGCTGGAGATCTACCCTAAAAATCAAACACGGTACAAAATATCTCAGAACGTGGTGGATTATTTTTATCACTTGGGGCAGTCTATGGGCAGGTAAAACAGATTACTTTGTTAATTTAATTGTTTAATTTGCAACATTTAATGGCGACTACCTTTATACTAGGCGGATCCGTTATCAACTATTTGGCGACTTATACCGATGAAAAGAAAAAAACACGGCTCGAATGACGACGATGCAGCAATTGATATGACGCCCATGTTGGACATCGTGTTCATCATGCTGATCTTCTTTATTGTGACCACCTCTTTTGTAAAAGAAAAAGGCCTGGAAGTATTGCGTCCCAAAGACAGCAATACGCCACCACCTAAAACCAATGTTAAGTCCCTGGCCATTCGTATTGATCAAGATGGCACGATCGTAATGAATAACCGACAAATAGACATCCGCCGGGTGGAAGCCAATATTCAAAGCTTTTTAGCTGAAAACAATCAGGATACGGCTGCGGTTCAGGCCCACCCCAAAGCTAAGCACGGTATCGTGACAGAAGTCATTAACGAAACCAAAAAAGCCGGCATTAGAAAAGTTTCGGTTCTGGTAGCTAAATAATCACGTCGCAGTGATTAACTAGTTAGAACCTAAAAAGCCGCAGAGTTATCTGCGGCTTTTTTTATGGGCTTAAATTGTACGAGCTTAAAACGGGTGAGATTATTGCATCGTTATTGCATCGTAGTAAGGCTGACTAGCCTGGGGCCCCTATGGAGAATTCACTCTATATCCAGTGGATCGGGTGACAGGATGATCCCCGTTCGATCCGCGTATAAATGATCGTCGGGTAAAAAGGTGACCCCGCCAAAATTAACCGCAACATCAATCTCGCCAATTTCCTGATCATCGGCACTAACGGGAATTGACGCCACTGCATGCACGCCAAGATCAATCTCTTCTAATTCATCCACTTGTCGCACACTGCCATAACACACTATGCCCTCCCAACCATTATCCGCCGCCAATTGGGCGGTACTGGCGTCAAGCAAGGCACGGCGCATTGAACCACCACCGTCAATTAACAAGACTTTACCCATACCGGGCTGGCGAAGGGTTTTTAGTACCAGCCCCTTATCCTCAAAGCACTTAATAGTTGTTATTGCACCACCATAAGATGCTCGTCCACCAAAACTAACAAACATCGGTTCAACCACATCAACACTATTGGTAAAAAGGTCACACAAAGCAGAAGTATTGTAGTCCATGAGGGCTCCTAGGTGGTTATCAGTACTAGTGAGTATACTGTTAGTGTCGCTTAATTCCAGTAAATATCAATAACATAAGAGCAGATAGCCACACTGACACAAAACCCTCTCTGATTTGTCATCTAATGTTCATATTCCCAGCATAGTATATTGTTAGGTCTTGCTTGCTAGGTGAATGCTATGAAAACCCTTGCCCAAACAGACGAAGAACTTTTTAACTGGTTATTCAATTTAACTGCCCGGTGCGATTGCCGCTGGATCAGATACATATCAAAAACCGGCGACGGGCAAATATACCTCTTACTCGGCATCTTGTTATGGATGTTTGAACCACAAGACGGAACGCTTTTTCTGTACACAGCATTGCTGGCTTATGCCCTGGAATTGCCCTTATATGTTGTACTGAAAAAGTACCTGAAACGAGAACGTCCCTGTGATATTTTGCAAAATTTTCGTGCTCATATCACACCATCAGACAAATTTAGTTTGCCATCCGGACACACCGCCGCGGCATTTTTGATGGCATCTATCCTTTCTTCGTTTTACCCCTCGGTCACAGTTTTCGTATATCTGTGGGCCTTGAGTATTGGATTTTCCCGGGTACTGCTAGGTGTACATTACCCAGGGGACATATTGGCAGGTGCAGCCCTTGGCTTAGGCATTTCCGCCTTGAGTATTGTGACTCTGGCACCCCACATTTTGTAGAGAAGCCCATTCCAAACCGGCAAGCCACAACCTGCAGATTTAGCTATAAAATATAACATTACTGTCACCCTTGAGCCTTTGCATTTTTAGCTGGTAATGACATTATAAGCTCGAACTTATACTAGGCGGAAAACTCGATGCAATACAATAAGACAAAAGCCCTACTGGTGACTCTTTTTTTGGGATTGGCATGCACCGCTTGTGGTCAAAAACGCCCGCTCACCTTACCCGAACCCGCCCCCACCAATCAGGTAAAACAAGCAACGACTGAACAAGCCACGTCTGTCGGGTATAAGGAATAATATTGCATGGATTTTTTTAATTACCAAGATCATAGCTTATGTGCTGAGCAAGTCCCCCTTGCCACTATTGCCGATAAATTTGGCACGCCCTGTTATGTCTACTCTCGTGCGACGATAGAGCGCCATTGGCACGCGTTTGACCAAGCCGCAGGCAATCATCCCCATCTTATTTGTTATGCCGTTAAAGCTAACTCCAACCTCGCGGTGTTAAATGTGATGGCAAAGCTAGGTTCAGGTTTTGATATCGTCTCCGGCGGTGAACTCGCGCGGGTGATTAAGGCCGGCGGTGATCCAGCCAAGGTCGTATTTTCTGGTGTCGGCAAGACTCAGGCAGAGATTGCCGCAGCACTGGAGCATGGTATCAAGTGTTTTAACGTAGAGTCCTTGCCCGAATTAGAACGGATTAACCTGGTAGCGGGTGAGATGAACAAAATTGCCCCCATCTCAATACGGGTTAATCCTGATGTGGATGCCAAAACCCATCCCTATATTTCTACCGGACTAAAAGCCAACAAATTTGGTATTGAACGTGAGCAAGCCGTGGGTATTTACCGTCAGGCAGCCTTATTGCCCAATCTAAAGATCGTCGGTATGGATTGCCATATTGGCTCTCAGCTAACCGACTTAAGTCCCTTCATTGATGCCCTCGACCGGCTGCTGGTATTGATTGATGAACTTTCAGCTGTTGGCATTGTTATTTCCCATTTAGACGTGGGTGGAGGACTGGGCGTGACATATAAAGATGAACGTCCTCCCCACCCGGATCAATATACTCAAGCCATTGCCCAGCGAATGCAGGGCCGAGAAGATTTGCTGCTGATTTTTGAACCGGGCCGGGCCATTATGGCTAACGCCGGGGTGTTACTCACCAAAGTCGAGTTTTTAAAGCGCGGCGCTGAGAAAAACTTTGCCATCGTTGATGCGGCCATGAACGATTTGATCCGTCCAGCATTATACTCAGCCTGGCAAAATATTATTCCCGTCACAACAGGATTGCAGCGCCCCAGCGCCATATATGACATTGTTGGACCCATTTGTGAGACCGGAGATTTTCTTGGCAAAGACCGGGAATTGGCTATTGCACCGGGGGACTTATTAGCCATCAGAAGCGCCGGCGCTTATGGTTTTGTGATGGCGTCAAATTACAATAGTCGCTGCCGTCCTGCGGAGGTGATGGCTATGGGATCGGAAATGCACCTCATTAGAGAAAGAGAGAGTATAGAAGAACTTTACGTAAGTGAACGCCTACTACCATGAAACTAAGAGTGAGCGGTTACGGGACTAATACCCGCGAAATGACAAATAATAGGCTGTAGTCGATCAAACACATAGTCAGGCATTAAATGAAATGATATAACAATATTATGGAATAGCTAAAACGTACTTAGTGTGTTTTGGTTGATGGCTATGGTTTAGTATAGTAAAAATGCAAATTCAGTTCTCTAAAATGCATGGTTTGGGTAATGACTTTGTTGTCATAGACAATGTGACTCAAAACGTGTTTTTTACCAAAGAAAAAATTCAGCAACTCGCTGATCGTAATTTTGGAATTGGCTTTGACCAGATGTTGATGGTTGAGCCTCCCTACGATCCGGATCAAGATTTTCACTACCGTATCTTTAATGCTGACGGCTCAGAAGTGTCTCAATGTGGAAACGGGGCTCGGTGTTTTGCGCGCTTTGTCAAAATGAAGGGCCTGACTAATCGCAATAAAATTGTCGTCAGCACGAAAGCCGGTCGTATGGTGCTGTATCTTGAGAAAGATGGGCAAGTGACCGTGAATATGGGCACACCAAAATTTGAACCAAACGACGTGCCCATTAAGGCTAATAAACGGGAAAATATTTATATTTTGCGAGCACAAGAACAGACGTTTTTCTGTGGCGCCGTATCCATGGGTAATCCCCATTGTGTATTATTAGTGGATGATGTGGCTCAAACTGATGTCAATGTGATAGGTCCTCTACTTGAGCAACACGAGCGTTTTCCGGAAGGGGCAAATATTGGTTTTATGCAAATAATCAACTCCGGCCACATCAAGCTTCGTGTATTTGAACGAGGTGCTGGTGAGACCCTGGCATGTGGAAGTGGTGCCTGTGCAGCAGTGGTTATTGGCCAAATGCAAAATAAGCTGGGTAAAGATGTAAGAGTTGATTTACCCGGGGGCAGTCTAAAAATCCGTTGGCAGGGTGAGAATAACGAATTAAAAATGACTGGCGCTGCACAACATATTTTTGATGGACATATCTATTTATGAGCGAATTATTGGGACAGCAGCAAAGTAACCTGGATCTTCCATCGTCCTTCGATGAGCCTGACTCTCTGACTGTTGAACAGGTATCCCATTATTTGGCAAGCCACCCCAATTTTTTTGCGCAACATGGCAGTCTGTTAATCAATATGCAGATACCCCATGCCCAAAAAGGCACGGTGTCTCTGGTGGAGTTACAGGCAGAGCAATTGCGTAAAAAAACGAGCTTGCTCAATCACAAGCTTAACCAGCTGATTTCAATTGCCAAACAGAACGAAGAAATTTACCGCATTTATGCTGATTTAAATTTACGCATTTTAAAGTGTGACAGCTTGGCAGACTTGCAATACACCCTGGAAGAAATCCTACAAGAACAATTGCAACTGTCTTGTGCATCGTTGAAGCCCTTTGCAGGCCCTTATGCCCTGCCAGAAATACAACAACGACTCTTTATTGAAAAGCGATTTAAACAAGAACCGTTTTTCTTTGGTCGACTCAGTGATCACGAACGTAAGTTACTTTTTGTTGATCAAGCTGCTGAATCTGTTGCATTATTATTGCTGGGCGAAAAAGGCGAGTTGGGTATATTAGCCATCGGTAGCAAAAACTCAGGGCACTTTCATCCTGAAATGGATACCCTGCTGATCACTCAATTACAGCAATTTTTGACTATACTACTGCCCAAGTTGCTGGCTGATTAGCCATGTCAAATCCAGCCCTGCAACCCTGGTTGGATAAGTATTTTTCCCATCTAAAATATGAGCGTAATTTAGCCCCCAAATCCATTGACAATTACCGACGCCAATTAGCCGCCGTCATCATCAATTTGCATTGTGAGGATTGGAGCAATCTCAGTATTGCTGATGTGCGTCAGGTACTCAATGATGCCCGTCGTCAAGGTCTCAGCCCATCCAGTATCGCCTTACGTTTATCGGCACTGCGTAGCTTCTGTGCATATTTACTGAGCCAGGATGTGTTACTTATCAATCCGGCAAAAAGCATCCAGGCCCCTAAACAAGGCAAGCCCCTGCCCAAGCAGCTCAATGTTGACGAAATACATCAACTCTTAGAAATAAAAGACGAGTCATTGTTGTCTATAAGGGACAAGGCGATGATGGAACTCACCTATAGCTGTGGATTGCGCCTGTCCGAGCTCGCTGGCCTAAACATCCGCAACATACAAGCCGATCGGCAGGTAAGGGTAAGGGGCAAAGGCAGCAAAGAGCGTATTTTGCCCATTGGAAAAGTGGCCTATAAGGCATTACAGGCATGGTTAGAGGTACGCTGGACATTATGTCCACAGGGCGAAATAGCCTTGTTTTTAAGCAAGCAAAAAAAGCGCATTGGCACCCGGCAAATCGCCAAGCGTATGCAAGTATGGGCCAGCAGGCAGCACTTGGATCAGCACCTCAGTCCCCATAAATTGCGCCATTCCTTTGCGACCCACGTACTGGAATCCAGCGGTGATCTGCGGGCTGTTCAGGAATTACTGGGCCATGCAAACTTGTCTACTACGCAGATATATACTCACTTAAATTTTCAGCATCTGGCACAGGTATATGATAACGCACATCCACGGGCAAAGAAGTCGAAGTAAGCCGCCAGTGAGATTAAGAATAGGTGTTCCTAAATGATTTTTTACCGAAAACTCAGACCAATACAGGCTATGAGCTTTGATCTTGATGATACCCTGTACGACAACACCCCCTATATTATCAAGGCCGAAAAAGCCCTAAGTGCCTACCTACACGAGCACTATCCGGCAACCCAAAACACCGATCTGGCGTTTTGGCGCCAGCAAAAAGATACGCTATTATTCAATCACCCCCAGCTGAGACATGACATGGGTCGCTTGCGAAAACTCACCTTAGAAAGCGGCCTAGCTGGCGTAGGATATGCGGGGCAAACCTTACTTCAGGCGACCGAGGACTGTTTTCACTTTTTCTATCACCATCGCAGTAACTTTAAGGTAAGCGAAACTATATGTTCCATCTTATCTGAACTCGCCCAGAAAAGGCCATTGGTGGCGATCACCAACGGTAATGTTAACCTCTCTCAGATTGGCGTCGCAGAGTACTTTCAGGTTTGTTATCAGGCCACGATAGAACAGCCTATGAAGCCTCATTCATTTATGTTTGATGCGGCAAGCCAGTATCTGAAGATCGCCACACAATCAATACTGCATATTGGTGATAACTTAAACAGCGATGTGGGGGGAGCATTAGCGGCGGGTTATCAAACAGCCTGGTACGCTCACGATAGGACAATGACCCTAAACGCAGAAAGCACCCGACTGTTGCCCCACGTACAGCTAGCAAAACTTGAAGAACTCAAACAATTAATATGAGCTAACCATCGTATTTAATATCGGCACAACTCGTCTTCCAACACATCAGCTTGCATGGTCTCACCGGGATTTTAACAACAAGGTTTACTCGCCACTATCCCGGTCGTGTGGTCAAATAGCAATTTTACCGGCCACTATCCCGGTCCCGTGGTCAAATAGGAATTTCGCCCGCCACTATTCCGGTCCCGTGGTCAAACAGGAATTTTGCCCGCCACTATTCTGGTCCCGTGGTCAAACAGGAACTTTGCCCGCCACTATTCCGGTCCCGTGGTCAAACAGGAATTTTGCCCACCACTATCACAGTCCCGTGGTCAAACAGGAATTTTGCCCGCCACTATTCCGGTCCCGTGGTCAAACAGGAATTTTGCCCACCACTATTCCGGTCCCGTGGTCAAACAGGAATTTTGCCCGCCACTATCACAGTCCCGTGGTCAAACAGGAATACACCGCAGGATGACCGTTAAATACCATTGCTCCTTAATAGGATATTTGTGAAATTCAATTAAGCCCAAAGACTTTAATTGTATATAAACACAGTATAAATGCTATGCTGTTGATATAATTTTCTTGCATATTTTATCCCCATGGACGTTTCCAGACTCTTAGACCAACTCAACGATAAGCAGCGTGAAGCTGTTGCCGCACCCGCCTCTGACATGCTGCTTTTAGCGGGAGCCGGCAGCGGTAAAACCCGGGTGCTGGTGCATAGGATGGCATGGCTAATGGAAGTAGAGGGGATTGCTCCCTATGGCATCCTGGCAGTGACGTTTACCAACAAAGCAGCCAAGGAAATGCGCGGCAGAGTAGAACAACTACAAGGCAGTGCATTGGGTAGCATGTGGATAGGCACGTTTCACGGTATCGCACATCGCTTACTGCGCACCCACTACAGCGATGCACAACTACCTGAAAACTTTCAAATTCTCGACTCGGATGATCAATACCGCCTGGTTAGGCGCGTGATCAAGAGTATGAATCTCGATGAAAAACAATGGGCCCCCAAACATATTCAGTGGTACATCAATGGCAATAAGGACGAAGGTTTACGCCCAGCTCATATTGAAACTCATGGTGATGCCAACCAGCAAAAAATGCGGGAAATTTATCAAACCTACCAACAAACCTGTGATCGGGCGGGTCTGGTTGATTTTGCCGAGTTGTTATTACGGGCCCACGAATTGTGGCTGAATAACCCACATATACTGCAACACTATCAAAAACGCTTTCGAGCGGTATTGGTCGATGAGTTTCAAGACACCAATAACATTCAATATGCCTGGCTACGGCTATTAGCGTGTCCCGGCAACAATATGATCATTGTGGGTGACGATGATCAATCTATTTATGGCTGGCGTGGTGCCAACGTGGCCAATATTCAGCACTTCTTACGGGACTTCTCCAGCGCTAAGACCATACGCCTGGAGCAGAATTACCGTTCTACCGGCAATATTTTAAAAGCCGCCAATGCAGTCATCGACAACAATCAAGGGCGTCTAGGCAAGGAGTTGTGGACAGACGGTGCTGATGGTGAGCTCATCTCTTTGTACTCTGGCTTTAACGAATTAGACGAGGCCCGCTTTAGCGTATCACGGATCAAAGATTGGCAAGCACAAGGCAATCCTCTGGCAGATTGCGCCATCTTATACCGTAGTAATGCCCAATCCAGGGTATTAGAAGAAGCTCTGTTGCAAGAGTCTGTCGCCTATCGTATATACGGTGGTTTGCGCTTTTTTGAGCGGCAAGAAAC
>JBLHIW010000043.1:0-16662 GCA_047618055.1 Paraglaciecola sp.
TCACTGTGTCTGCTTTGACTGAGTATTGTTTATAACAACAAATTTCACCCCACTTAGGCACTCATGCCTAAAGCTGGATATAGCATACCCGTTTGGCCGCAAATATATTATTAACATTGACCGGGGTAGCGTTGTAAATAGGCTTCAGTACCCCTTGAGCTGCCATGGCTCCCAGGCTATTCGCCGGATAATCGATCGTGCATGACCTTGGGTGGGGTTAATGATCGTCACTAGGATGACCAAAAGCCATAATCGATAGCTTATTGGGGATGGATAATATCAGGCCCCAGCGGCACACACACAGGGCCTGCAGCACGTTCTTCACTGGCCCACACAGGGGTCAATAGGGCATCGTACTGCCCCGGTCGTTCCAGCTCAGGGAATTTTAAAGGATTTATTGCGCCGGCTAAAGAGTAATAAAGCCGCTAATAATAGGGTACTAACACTGCCTCCCTTACTGCTAATGACATCGCCGATTTCTACTGCATTAGGTTTATCGCGGATCAGAAGGTCAACTGAATTTATGTCACTTAGGTTTCCGTCTGACACCTCTACTGCAAACGTTAAGGTAATATCAGCATCTACATTGGGTGCGGTAAATGAAGGTGACGAAATACCTGGGTTTGATAGCACGACTTGTGGACCGGCTGTTTGTGACCAGGAATATTGCAAATCATCCTGATCCGGATCACTAGAGTCATTAGCCGACAATCTGACTGAGTCCCCTTCAAACATTAAGCCCGATGGACCCGCCGCAACCGCTACTGGCGCAAAATTAACAAACACTTCAAATGACAAGGTAGCAGTATTAGCAAGCGCCGGGGTGCCATCGTCTGTGACTTCGATTGAGACCGCGTAATCCCCCTCAGCCATGGATACAGGGTCAAAGCTTACCGTTAACTCATTCTCGGTAGGATTAGGCAGTGCATTGAGGCCCCAGTCGAGCGTAAAACTGTCATCAGAGTTTGCATCCGTTATGACCGCACTTATTGTCACAAGACCCTTTGCTGGCTCGATAACACGAGTACTCAGTCCATTTTGGCTGATCGATAAACTAAGCTCAGGCGCAACATTGGCTTCTTGGCCCGCGGCGCAGCCATTAATATCGACACTGGCACCTACCGGACTGCTGGGACATAAGTCATCCTGGTTGTTAATACCATCAGCATCGTCGTCTAATGCGTTGCTGGTGGATTCATCACAAAATGCCGAGTCGTTTGTAGTGGTGGCGGTGCAGTGAGCAATATAATCAACTTCCATTGTCGCCTGATTTAAGTTTGGATCAATATTGCCACCCAGTGCCCCGCCCATAGCCACATTTAATAGTACAAACATGGGCTCCTTGTATTGGGCACAACTGGTAACATCATGGGACGTCACCATAATATCATTGATGAAAAAGCTGATATTATCTTCGTTCCACTCAATCGCATATTTATGCCACTGCTGGACATCTGGCGATCCACCTGGGTAGTTATATAATACCTCACTGCCACAGCTACTTCTGTTGAAAAAATTAGTTATATAGCTGTCAGGACGGTTAGAAAACCATTCCCATACATCAATTTCCCCTGCCCCTGGGTTAGGCCATCTTACTGTGTCGTTATCACCTTTTATTGGATCCTCGGCGATGCGGTTTTCTAACATCCAAAAGGCTGGCCATGTGCCACCTTCCAGATCATGAAATCTGATCCGGGATTCTATACGACCGTAAAGAAACTCACTTTTGTCCTTTCCGTTTAATCTACCGGAGGTCCAGCTTTTTTGCGCCCCATTCAAACCGGGACAACTAATAGACTGTCGTCTGGCAATGATTTTTAGTGTACCGTCGGAAACATCGAAGTTTTTATTAACTGAACTGTCATCGTCTGTATAGCACTGTACTTCGTTGTTAAAATTAGCCTGTATTTGCGCTGTCCATTTATTCCAGTTTACCCCCGTCCCTTCAAAGCGGTCTATCCACTGCACCTCCCAGCCAGCGAGGGCTGAAGAGCTGGTGATGACAAGGGTAAATACCGCCCCTGCTAAACTAAGGGGAGTCTTGGCATAGTGGCCTAGTAAGGACATCAAATTTGGTGTTTTAGCGTTGACTAAAGGCATTTTCATCCCAATATTTTTGTTGGTTATCATTAAAAAATGGCGTTACGATTTACTATCACCACGGCCTAATATTTGACTGATTTATCTAGCGCCAAGGTTTTTCACTTCAGTCACCGGCAGTAAACAGTACGTTATCAATACGATAGACCGCGCCCGCGCCTTGTCCCCATGCAGGAAAGACCATGACCACGTCGATGGCACCTATATCTAAGCCCGCAGCAGCAAGGACAGATACATCAAATGTATAGGTCTGCCATACACCGGTAACGGGTTCTACCCCTTCAATACTGGTGTTTAAGCCAATGTCACCGGTATCAGAGGTATTGCTGTCAGCCTCCATTTTAAGTAACCAAGGCGTACCATTGGGTGCGGCGGTCACTATTTTCATTTCAAAACTAAAGGTACCCGCTGCAGTTGCTGAATAAGGGCTACCAACATCGCGGCTATAGAAGCCCTGAACGGTCTCTGGGGAGCCAAGTACTGAAAACTCAGCCACTGCCCCATGGTCTGCATCATCCGTTTCAACGGTCGGTGTTGAGCCTGCACAACAATCCCATAATGGCCATCCGGCATTAGCTGCGTCAGCAAAAATAGTCAAAGGCTCACCTGGCGGTGGGGGGGGTAAATCTGCGGCGCTACCGAAAGTAATTTCGTCCAGATAAACAACCGTGTCTGTTGTTCTGCCGTCAACCATATCCGGAAAGATTGCAATACCGGTGATATCGTCACTCTGGGGAAGTCCAATCTGCGCGGAAAAATCAATGCTTAATTGTTCCCATTGATTAATCAGGGTATTGGTCGCGGTTAATTCACCCTGCGAGCCATAACCGTCGCCATTGAACTTTTCAAATTTAAGCCCCACCGGGCTAATTTTGTCTTTATAAACCCATATTTTAACTGCAGCATTACTGGAACTAAGAGCGAATGACTGAACAGTGCGCGTCACTGCACCAGCAAACTTGCCGCAACAAGGATCAGCAGCCAAGGGCGTGAGTTTCGCGACGCTATTTGATGTATTTCCTACCATGCTAGGGTTGGCAACAAACTCCAAAGCAGCAGATGGGTCGCCATTTTCAAACGTTTCCCAAGTGGCCTGGTCAGTCTCAGTGCCTTCAAAGTCAATTCCGTCATTAATATTGATTGTCAGGCTACCACCGGATGTTGAACTGCCTGATCCACCACCATCGCCTGCTCCGTTTGAATAAATATATAGATTATCAATGCGATACACTGCTCCTGCGCCCTGACCCCAGGCAGGGAATATCATGAACACATCAATGGCCCTGAGATCTAAACCCGCAGCCGATAAATCCGATAAGTTGAAGGTGTAGGTCTGCCATTCACCGGTGACCGGGTCCAGACCTTCGTTGCTGATGTTTAAGGCATAATCTCCAGTACTGGAGGCATTGTCATCAGATTCTAATTTTAACAACCATGGCGTACCTGCTGCCGGAGCAGTAACAACTTTCATCTCAAAACTCAGCGTGCCAGTGCTTGAGAATCCAAAGGCATCAAAAGGAGTGCCACCTATGGCACCGTCAGCATCTCTGGCGGTAAAGCCCTGAACCGTATCTGGGGAAGCAAACACGTCAAATTCGACAACCTGATCATGCTCGACATCATCGGTTTCTACTGAAGGTGTGGAGCCTGCACAACAATCCCACAGCGCCCATTCAGCCAAAACTGCATTTTCAAAAACAACTAACTCAAGGGTCGCAGAAGACGCTTCAGAGACCACGATAGTAAATGACTGGCTAACGGCGTCAGTACCGTCACTGACCATTAATTCTGCGTCATAACTACCGGCTAAAACCGGGGTTCCTGATAAAATTCCGGTTGACGTATCAAAGGCTCCCCAAGTTGGCAAGGTAACGGAAGACCAATCTAAGGTGTCATTGTCAAGATCCGTCGCCGTCAGCCTGTAGGCATAAGCTACACCGACGGTTCCTGCTAGAACAGCGTCACTGGTAATAGTTGGCGCCGCATTAGCTGCAGCCAAATCGCTGACGGTAATTGTAAATGACTGGCTATCGCTTAACGTGCTGTCACTTACATTTAAGGTAACAGAGTGATCTCCAACATCTGCGGTGGTGGGTGTACCGCTTAGGCTACCTGTTGCAACATCAAATGTTAGCCATGAGGGTAAGATTGAAGCGCTGTAAGTCAGTACATCACTTTGAGCGTCAGTCGCAGAAAAAGTATAAGAGTAGACACTGCCTTCCTCTGCGGTATTAACACTGCTTGAATTTATGCTCGGTGCAGTATTAGACGCAGGAGCAGGTAGAGTACGCATTTCTTCATTTTCGCTGCCACAAGCGACCATCGTAGAAGCTAAAACGCCTATCAACAATGACCTTGTTAGCAGGTAGGTATTAAATGTAAATTTCATACTTTATTCCTTTAAAAAAAGTTATCCCTAAAACCAATTTAAAAGCCTCAACACTATTTACTGTAGGAAGAGCAGACATGAAGAAAAACACCTTGAGGTCAAATCTCTATTCGGTGGTGTGAATTAAATTGTTCACAATAAATTAACACCGCAATCTATACCGATCTGTGGGTCTGGCAATATAAAAGCGTTTAGAGGGTTTGGCAGGAAGACAAGACGGATAAATACGCAAAATAGGGCCGTTCAACACGCGTTGTATGTCAATGGCTTAAAAGTGATATTTTTTTGCTTATCAGCGTATTCATTTAGCCCGCTGTTGTTGTTAAATGTGTGCTTAAATAAAAGTCTATGCACTTAAGCTTACATATATTTTTTGGGCTGAAAGTAGCCATTTGTGGAGCGAACACAATGAGAGCTTGTTATGAATATGTTAAAAATTAGCCAGGCATTTTGGCAGCAGGGTTATGTTGAGCTGATGGATTTTTTTGACTCGAACTTAATGGACGCGTTACACAATATTATTGTGCAACATTATGCTTGTTTCCCTGAATTTTCTCATTCTCAGGAGTTTCTGGATAAATCCGCCACCGACGTAATTCCCTGGTTTCCCCAGCAAGAAGGCGTGAAATTGTTTGACAATATTGAGCAGAACAAAGGGCTGATAGACCTATCTCGCGCTATATTGGGCCCAAAATGGAAGACACTATACTGCATGGCGATGTTTTCTAAAGCCCATAGCAAAGGCCAGGCATGGCATCAGGATTGTCCACCGGAAAATGCTAATCAGTTTAATCTCAATCGGCTCGTATATACTATGGACGTGGGCGGAGATGTGGGTGGTGAAGTGGTGCTTATCCCTAAAAGTCATAAAATGGGCGAATTACCCGTGGGTAAGCCAGATGAAGACTTCAAAGAGCAAATTGTGCTGAGGCCTAAAAAGGGCACTCTGGTGATGATACATGGGCACACCTGGCATCGGGTTTTGCCAATTAAAAATCAACATCGCGTATCCACTAATTTTCGTGCCATGCCTGTGGGTACCCCAGATAATATAAGCGATATCTGTGTGTACCGAAATATGCGTTATCAGTTTTCAACTGGACGTGTTCTAAAAGAAAGGGCTTAAGCAAAGGGCACGGAGAATATTACGCAGATCTAATTTTTTCTAAGGCTGAGCGTATTGAATCCATTTGCCTTTGCAAAATCAAGCTGGTGCTATGTGGCATAAGCTCGGTTTCCCGCCTGCCCAGTTTGATGGCTTGGCTTGCCGCATCAATTTGAAACTCAAAGCCTGAGCCTTTGCGCTGGTCTGCAAACTCGTCTATTTGGGTATCCAGGGTAAATAATGAACATCTGTCGGCTCGCCAAAAATTGGGGATATCAATGTAACCCTGATCGCCGATGATGTAGGCCGAATTTTGTAATTTTGCCCGAAACGACGTAGCTAAGGTCGCACGCGCTTCAGGGTAGTCTGCCAGAATGATCAGATCATCCTCCACACCCGTTGCTGCGAAACGACAGCTATATTGGCTTGTTAAGGGTTGTTGGGATAAAAAATACTGAGCCAGGGCCAGTGGATAAATGCCCATGTCTAATAAACACCCCCCACTTAAGGTGGGTTCATACATTCTATCACCGGGAATATAGGCTACAGGGTAACCAAAATCCGCCTTTACATGCACAATGTTGCCTATTCGTCCTTCATCACACCATCGTTTTGCGGTGATGATGGCCGGTAAAAAGTAGCTCCACATGGCCTCCATTAGGAAACAATTTTGCGTCCTGGCCAATGCTATCAGTGCAGCGCACTCACTAGCTGTGACGGTTATGGGTTTTTCTACCAACACATGTTTACCGGCTAACAAGGATGCCTTGGCCTGGGAAAAATGAAAATTATGGGGCGTGGCAATGTAGATTGCATCTATCTGCGGGTCATCATAAAGATCTTGATAAGCCCCATAGGCTTTTTCAACTGCATAAATATCCGCAAAATGCCGGGCAGACTGCAGCGACCGTGCGGCAATCGCCCTTACTTCAGCGTGCTCGCAAAATGCCATATCCTGACAAAAGGTGTGGGCGATCCGCCCCGCACCAATGATACCCCAGCGTATTGGTTTATTTACCGTCATGTGTTGCTTTAACTATTGACTAGCCAGGCGCAGTTCGGCCTCCTGACAGTTGTATTTCCAATTCTTCCAGGGTTTTGCCCTTGGTTTCCGGTAATAACCACATAACCAAGCCCAGACCAACCAGTGCAAACATGCCGTAGATAAAGAACGTTAAGGCATTGCCAAAATTTGCCAGTTCCCATGGAAAAACCAATTGTACAGTGTAGGAAATAATACTGTTGATAATACCGACAAAGGAGATCGCCACACCCCGTACTTGATTGGGGAATATTTCTGAAAATAGCACCCACATTACTGGCCCAAGGGAGACGGCAAACGAGGCCACAAAACCTAATATGCCGATCATAATTAACACCGCATTCATGTTTGCTGCGGCCTGTATTAGCGTCGCCTGATTGGCGTTGAAACTTTTATCACCCAGCGCCTCACGCAGGGCATTTTTGTAATCCAAATCATTCTCAAAGGTCACATTCAATAATGGTGTCAATTTTTCAACTTCCATATTTCCACTCATTTGGGTCACACTTTCGGCCGTTAGCTCATACGTCGCTTGCTTAAAACCATAGGCACAGACACTCATGCTGATAACCACGCCAGCCAAGCCCATGACAAGCAGCGGTTTGCGCCCTAATTTATCAATAAGCGCCATTGCTACTAAAGTGAAGATTACGTTTATTATGCCGATCCAGATGGCCTGCATAAATGCCGCGTTCGTGCCCACGCCACTTTGCTCAAAAATAGTTGGCGCGTAAAAATATATCGCATTTACACCGGTAACCTGTTGGGCAATACCGACGACCAAGCCGATGATTAGGGCGAGTTTAAGGGCCGGACTAAAGAGCATTTTCAAACGGGGTAACAGGGGCAGTTGATGCTTACCAATGGACGCTTTTATCACCGTCATTTGCTCAGAAACTTCTTGTTGAGGGATCAGTTTACTCAATACCTCAGCCGCTTCTTTGTCACGATTTTTCAGGGCCAGCCACCGAGGGCTTTCGGGTATGGTGAACAGTAAAATCAAATACAGTAATGCAGGTAGCGCTTCAATACCTAACATCCAGCGCCAGGTATATACATCAATTTGCAGAAACTTGACGATTTCGCTGGTACTGCCACTAGCTTGTAAAAATAAGTAGTTTGCAAAATAGGCCGCAGAAAAACCCAATACAATATTCAGTTGATTAACTGAAACCATTTTACCTCTGTCTTGTGGACGACTAATTTCAGCGATATACATCGGTGCAATCATTAAGGAGCAAAATGCCATGCCGCCAATGATCCGCGCCGCTACCAGTAGCGCAAAACTGTCAGCAAAAGCCGAAGCTATTGCCGAGATAAAGTATAAAAAAGCAATGGTAATTAATACTTTTCGACGACCGATACTATCACTCAAGGCCCCTGCGGTAAGGGTCGCCAGGATCCCGCCCAAAGTGGGTGAGCTGACAACAAAACCCTGTTGCCAGGTACTCAGATCGAATTCTGTTGTCACAAAACCGACTGCGCCGGATATGACCGAGGCGTCAAAGCCAAATATAAACCCACCCATTGATACGATTAAGGTGTAGCGAAATGCTGAACTCATAAATCCCATAAAAGCTGCCTTTTTATAAGCGCGAGCGCTTGAACTATTGTCATTATTTTTTGTAGACGAAGGCTAACTCGACTATTTTCAGGTACTGTGGAAATACTTAAAAGCTAATCTCTTCCCAAACCCCACCTTGTTTGCCCATTATTCGTCTCAGATTACTGCCAGAATATTTAAATTTCTCCTCGGCGAACTATCAATTCTTCTTTAATTTGATGTGCGGACTCTTCCGTCAGATCATATTTCCACATGACAATAATCGCTAACGCTGCGGTGCCCGCAGGTATAACGATATCTGCGATACGTAAGTTGGTCATCGTTTCTACTGATTGAGCAGTGGCCCCTGCATCAAAACCGACTAATTTTAGAACTAAGCCGCCTAATATAAGCGCCAGAGCTTGTCCTAGCTTGACCATTAACCAGTATATTGCGGCAAACGTGCCTTCTTTACGGGGCATCCCATTTCTTAACTCATCTAAGTCACAGACATCTGCTGTCATACTCAGCATTAGGGTAAATAGGCCACCAATACCAAAAGACATTAGCGGGATTGGCATAAAAATCATCCAGGGATTATCTGGATTAAATCCATACCATTTAAGGCCATAACCCACTATCGAGATAAGTGTAGCAACGATAAATGCATTACGTTTACCCCACATATTTGACATCCAGGTAATGATGGGGATGACAAGAAATGCGGTAACAACTGCACTAAGGGTTGAAAACCACGCAGGCCAGCTGCCTGTGGCACCATAGTCACCACCAAACATATGAAAAACGATAATGAAGTAACTAAATGAAGCGACTAATTGAAATCCGTTGAAGACCAAAAATGTGGCGCCACATAACCGGACAAATGAGGCGTTTTTAAATGCTTGTGCTATCCCCCTGAGCACGCCCATCAGGTTGCTTGCCATCATACGAAAAGAAATCTCTGCTCTATTTTCAATGTGAGAGCCGTCTATCCCCTTACAGAATAAACCGGGGATAATGCCCAGCACAATACAGGCTCCTGCGACATAAAGAGATAATTCCCTTACCCCTTCGGCCTGGCTTTCAAACAAGTCTGGATCAGCAATGAGCACCCAAAACCACGGCACTATCATCCAGGCAATTTGTCCCATAACCTGTGAGAATGCCATAAGACGGGTACGCTCGTTATAATCAGACGTCATCTCGTAACCGAGACCAACAAATGGTGTGGCAAACATCGTATTGCCAAGGGTAAAGGCCAGGGAGAAAAGTAGAAAATACCAGAACGTATAATTTTCAGAGGCTTCAGGATCGAGTTGCCATAAAAACGCAAATAATACCCCACTCAATATGGCGCCAATGACAATGTATGGCCTTCTTCTGCCCCATTTTGATCTGGTGTTATCGGTAATAAATCCCATTATAGGGTCAGTGATCGCGTCAAACAATCTGGGTAATCCGGCTAATAACCCTGCTAATAAAGGGTCTATACCAAAAGCCGTAATTAAGAAAAAAGCGAAAATCCCGAGCGCTGCGGGTAGCAGATTCAGCACAAGTGTTCCTGTGCCATAGGCCACTTTTTGTCTTAAAGGTACTCTATCTTTTGCAGTAGTTTCGTAGTGCGACATATTATTTTTTTACTAATTCTGATTTAAAAGGAATTCTCAGGATACGAAATTTTGTATCCCAAAAGCGACGTAGGTTTATTTTATAAATCAATCATTTATTGATAGGAAACGTGAATTCATACCGCTGTTTAGTGGTACGATTATGCATCAATAATTCATCTACTTCATTATGTCTTCACCATCAACTTGCCGCGGGAAATTGCTGGCATCTTATTGACTACACATCTCGCCGTTAGTCATGATAGCAATAAACACAGTGTGTTTTATCTTAGCTATTGCGTACCACTAGGCAGGACGCTTATAACCTTCGATCCTGATACCGCTCACCCAAAAGTTCGGCAGGACACAAACATCTAACAAAACTACATACATATTATTTACAAACAACGTAAATGCGCTCAGGGGGGTCCTTTGGTACGACAAGGCGTCCCAAAATATTTATATAGCACACAAATATTAGTTTCAAATGTATACCTTGTCCTTACCTAAGCCCTCAACACTTACCCACGTTACCTCAAACCCAGTCCACTTTGTCTTATTTCCCTTGTATCCCTGTGCATCCGTAATAGTGTTAGGATTAGATACATATAAGATCAGTTTCACTAAGCGTAATAATGTTATCAGTTGAACAATAACGACCCGTTTTTGCTCAAGAGCGTTTCTTGCTTTTTTACTCTTTTCAACGGATTTACTGCATGCCATCAAAGAGCCCCCTTAATTCGCAAACTAATCATTCAGTCCATTATGAACCTCAAATCGCTGAGCTTTTGGCACGCATGGATCTAAAGGAAAAAATCGGCCAGTTAAGTCAATTTCCTGGTCATGATGGAGCCATACCTGAACATCTGCAAAGGGCCTTACGTGAGGGCGGTGTGGGTTCAATATTGAATGAAGTTGATGCCAATATCATCAATGAAATGCAGCGTATTGTGCTGGAAGAAAGCCGTCTTGGTATCCCCCTCTTAATTGGCAGGGATGTGATCCACGGTTTTAAGACTATTTTTCCTATTCCCCTTGGCCAGGCGGCCAGTTGGTCAGCAGAATTAGTTGAGTCGGCGGCCAGAATAGCGGCCTTAGAGGCCGCCACTTGCGGGGTGAACTGGACCTTTGCTCCGATGATTGATATTAGCCGCGACCCCCGCTGGGGAAGAATTGCCGAAAGTCTGGGTGAAGATCCCTTTCTATGTAGTGTGCTTGGCGTGGCGATGGTCGAAGGATTTCAGGGAGATAATCTTGCAGATCTTGGCTCAATCGCCGCCTGCGCCAAACATTTCGCCGGTTATGGTGCGACAGAAAGTGGTCGTGATTATAACACCACGAATATTCCTGAAAACGAGCTAAGAAACGTCTATTTACGACCTTTTAAAGCAGTTGCAGAGGCCGGTGTGGCAACCTTCATGGCGTCATTTAGTGATTTAAACGGCGTCCCCGCTTCTGGCAACGAGTGGTTAATGAAACAGGTGTTGCGGGAAGAGTGGGATTATCCGGGTTTTGTGGTCAGTGACTGGGAATCAATCAAGCAGTTGAGCGTGCATGGTTTTACGGCCAATGATAAAGAGGCGGCATGTGAAGCCGCTAACGCGGGGATTGATATGGAAATGGTCAGTTCTACTTACCGCACGCATTTACCTTCTTTGCTTGCAGAGGAACGCATTTCTCTTAGCCAAATCGATGCCATGGTTAGCAAGGTATTGGCCTTGAAATTTGCACTGGGGCTATTTTCAAATCCATACATTGAAGCCGATAAACTGCCTGCCCTTGTTTGCGATGAACATTTAGCCATGGCCAGGGACGCGGCGACAAAAAGCTGTGTATTACTGAAAAACGACTTTCAAATATTACCCCTAAGTGCAAACAACATTAAATCATTAGCCATTATTGGTCCTTTGGCTGACGATGCTTACGAGCAGCTTGGCACGTGGATATTTGATGGTGAAGCACAGCATTCTGTCACCTGTTTACAAGCCATTAAGGACGCAGTCGGCGATGGGGTCGAACTGCACTATGCCAAAGGGATAGACACCTCGCGCTCTGAGGATCAAAGTGGCTTCTGTGACGCTGTGCAGATAGCCAAATCTTCTGCTGCAGCGCTGATGTTCCTCGGCGAAGAGTCCATATTGTCCGGCGAGGCACACTGCCGCTCTGACATTAAGCTGCCGGGTTGTCAGGAACAATTAATTGCCGCAATCGCTGAAACGGGTACGCCGATCATCCTGATTGTGATGGCCGGAAGACCCCTCACTCTGGAAAAAATTCTGCCAAAGGTGGATGCCGTGCTATATGCCTGGCACCCGGGCACCATGGGTGGCCCGGCCATTGCAGACCTGCTCTTTGGTGTCCATTCCCCCTCGGGTAAATTACCGGTGACGTTCCCCCGCACCGTTGGCCAAATTCCCCTGTATTATGGGCAGAAAAACACCGGCAAACCGGCAACTAATGATTCCTTTGTGCATATGAATGATATCCCCCTTCGGGCAGCTCAGACTTCTCTTGGCATGTCAGCAACCCACCTTGATACGCACTTCACCCCCCTCTTTAGCTTTGGTTATGGCTTGTCTTACACGACATTTAGCTACCAAAATATTAGATTAAGTCACCATAGTATCGCCTTAGGCGATAGTCTGCAGGCCAGCGTCGAGCTCAGTAATATTGGCCAGGTTGATGGGGAGGAAGTCGTACAACTTTATGTGAGGGATTTAGTCGGCAATGTAACCCGCCCGGTAAAAGAACTAAAAGGTTTTAAACGGGTCTATTTGCAGGCGGGGCAGAGTCAAACCCTTAGTTTTACGCTAAATAGTGTTGATCTGGCATTTTATGACCGTAAAATGCAGCTGCGCACAGAACCAGGGCAGTTTCACCTTTGGATTGGGGGCAACTCAGAAACACAATTAAGAGCCGAGTTCGAGATCCATAACGAAATTAACTAAAAGGAACTTATGTGTCAGAAAACGCCTTTATTTAATGACACATTACGAGATCGTTTTGCACCCATCCATTTTCGTGCCAAGCAATCTGACATTTCATATAAAGATATTAATGAAAGCAGCTAAGTAATGCCTCAAATACTGCAAGACCCGGAATTAAAACAAAGAGTTGAGACCTTATTATCTCGTATGAGCCTTGATCAAAAAATTGGCCAGATGACCCAAAGTGAGCGCCTCACCAGTACCCCGGAAGAGGTTAAGAAATATCATCTGGGGGCAGTCTTAAGTGGTGGTGGATCCTGCCCTGAGGATAACCATCCGGGAGACTGGGTTAGGATGAATGATGCCTACTGGACGGCCTCCATGACTGAGGATGAAGATCATCTGGCTATTCCAACCTTGTATGGGATAGACGCCATTCACGGCCACAACAATGTCAGAGGCGCAACGGTTTTCCCTCATAACATTGCTTTGGGTGCCTGCAACGAACCGGCATTATTGACCCGTATTGCGCAAATAACCGCGCTGGAAATTCTGGCAACCGGACTTGAATGGACCTTCGCACCAGATCTCGCGATTGCCCGCAACAACCAATGGGGCCGCACTTATGAAAGTTACTCGGGGGATCCAAGTATTGTCTGCGCTTATTCAGGAAAATTCGTCAAAGGGCTACAGAATGATCTGGGTGATACGAGTGTACTGGCCTGCGTGAAACATTGGGTAGGTGATGGTGGCACCCAGCACGGTATCGATCACGGAGACACAATACTATCGGGCAAAGAACTCGAAAAAATTCATATGGCTCCTTATTTTCCTGCCCTCGAAGCAGGGGCCTTAACCATAATGGCCTCCTTTAGCAGTTGGAATGGGGATAAATGCCATGGCAATCGCTACCTCCTGACTGATGTACTCAAAACCCAAATGGCGTTTGATGGTTTTATCGTGTCAGACTGGGAAGGGATTGATTACTTGTCCGACGATTATTTTTTATCGGTAGCCAAAGGCGTAAATGCCGGAATAGATATGTTTATGGTGCCAGAAAACTGGAAAATGTTTATCGAGCATTTACGTAACCATGTTGAATTAGGCTCGGTGTCCATGGCCCGCATAGACGACGCAGTGCGCAGAATACTGTCAGTCAAATTCGCCTATGGCCTGTTCGATAAACCCCGCCCCTCAGAACGTACTTTCTCCAATCACCCGGATTTTGGCAGTAAAAAACATCGGGAAGTAGCCCGAGAAGCTGTTAGAAAATCATTGGTTTTATTGAAAAACCACCACCATACTCTGCCTTTAAAAAAACAGGCACGTATATTGGTTGCGGGTAAGAATGCCCACAATAGAGGGCATCAATGCGGCGGTTTTACTATGGCCTGGCAAGGTATTAGTGGTAACGATGCTATCGAAGGGGGCACCTCGATTTGGGAGGGCATTCAAGAGGTAGCAGAAAACGCCACACTCAGTCAGGACGGCTGCGGTCGTGAAGCAGATGCATCGTTACATGATGTGGCCATTGTGGTTATTGGTGAGCGTCCCTACGCCGAGGGCATGGGCGACATCCGCGAGGGTGACAATGTTATTATTGAAGCAGGATCGCAAATAAAAGGCCAGATGAAGGTGCTGGAACCCTACGGCAATACCCTTGAGTTAGCCACTTTACACCCGGAAGATCTACAAACGATCAACGCTATCTCCGACAAAGGCATACCGGTAGTGGTTATCCTGATCTCGGGCAGAACCTTGCTTGTTGATAAAGAACTGCATGGATCTTCAGCCTTTATCGCTGCCTGGTTACCTGGCTCTGAAGGACAAGGGCTGAGTGATGTGCTTTTTGGTGACTACGATTTTCAGGGAAAACTATCCTTTACCTGGCCTACATCCAGCCTAATAAGCGACAGCAAGCAAGAACATAAATATGCCACACTATTCCCTTTGGGTTATGGATTACGCTACTCAAAAGGTAGCCTAAAAGCCATTATCAAGAAGCTAAAATCCCGTATTAAGAACGTCGACTAGTATTTCGTTTGGTCGTCAATAAAAGATGCGTAATAGCAGTCACATAAATCATTCGCAAGCTTGCATGGCGTTGGATATGGATGTTGTGGCTGGGAGGTGCTTTTTACCTCAGAGAGCGCTAAGAGAAAATAATTAGCTTAAAAATGAAAATATGGGTACATAAAGGAGTATGTAGGCAATTTTCTGCGGATGCTTTGTGAATATAAATGGCTTACTGCCAATAGGTTCGCATCGCCCCTGATAGACAAGAATGTGCCATAGGGGCCTTTGGTTTTTTGATAAATCAACGTCACTGCCCCCCATTGATTAGCCGTCTATTTAATTTCCCATAATAACAAGCAGCGAAAAAAATAGTTTTGCGATTCTTACAATGGGTGTCTTTGTAATTTCAGCTGCACTTTTCTATTTGGCACATACCTATCTAAATTCACTTCGTAAAGGACTGCATTTCATCATTTGTTAAATAACGCCACTGCCCTACTTCAACATCAAGATTAATATCGCCTATTTTTTCTCGATGAAGTGAAACCACACGATTACCAACTGCAGCAAACATACGCTTCACCTGATGAAACTTACCTTCTGTAATGGTCAGCAATGCTTCATTAGACGCAACTTTTTGCAAAGTCGCAGACCGTGTTAATTGTTGTTCGCCTTGCAATTGCACACCTTTTTTAAACGCGATAGCCACATCCGCAGTTAATACTTTTGACAAATTTACCCGATAAACTTTAGGGCAATTTCGCGATGGCCTGGTAATAGAAAATGACCAGCGACCGTCATCAGTGATCAAAATCAATCCCGTTGTATCGGCATCTAAACGCCCAGCAATGTGGAGTTCTGATACCTTTTCAACAGCTAAATAATTGAACACTGAGGGATAGACTTCATCAACATTTGAGCAAATTGTATTGGCTGGTTTGTGCATCAAAATATAGCGAAAATATCGCATTTTAAGCGGGAGATTTTTTAAGTTGACCGTATTATTTTCATGAACCTGAGTCGCCTCATGGCTTATGATTTTACCATTCACGGAAATCTCGCCAAGCTTGATACATTCGATTGCTTGGGTTTTGGTTAACTCTGTACTTTTGCAAACAAATTTATCGAGTCGCATGGCAGGTTATTGAAAGAATAATGAAGGCTCAGACCTTAGCTTTTCCATATCTTAACTGTCAACGACTCATCAATGCCATATGAATAAGCATAGTCGCTAAGGGATTGATAAAAAGGTGTTGCCTGAGCTGGGCTGGCTTAGTTAACAACACCTCCATGTTAAAAATAACACCTCGGAAGAGTAAGTGATATAGGCTCTTGCATAACATAGCCTTAGATTAAACAGCGGCAAAGCGACACGCACCAGCAAGCAATTAACACCGTCTTGCATGGTAGCCAAATAGACAGCCATTATAAAACCCTAAGCTCAACATAGAAGTGCAACACTTAGTTCATTATAGACTTCATTTGGTGTTTTAAATTCCAAACATTTTCTGGGTCGATTATTGAGTAGTTCTTCGACTTTACTGAGTTGATGTTGTGTCACTGTTTCAAAGTCCGTCTTCTTTGGGTAATAACGTCGTATTAGGCTATTAACTTGCTCTACAGCGCCTTTTTCCCAACTATGATACGGTTGACAAAAATACGATTGAATATTCAATGCCATTTCAACATTAGAATATCGCATGTTCTCTGAGCCATTATCGTAGGTAACTGATTTACAAAAGTGCGGCGGGTAAAGCGATAGCCTTTTACAAATAGCATTGGAGGTAACAAGGGCTTTTTTAGACAATAGTTTGGTGATATGGCTTAGTCTTGATTCGCCTTCAACCAATACGTTCACAGCACATTTTAGATTTTTTGACTCATTTGAATCGCTTTCCCAATGGCCAACACTAGTCCTGGTGTTGATATCCTC
>JBLHIW010000044.1:0-16543 GCA_047618055.1 Paraglaciecola sp.
AAAGGGTGGGTAAAATCAGTTTATATTCTCCCTTAGCGATTAATGCAGACCAGGACAGAGGACTGATGGCAGAAGACGCGAATAAGCCGGCAAGCAAGGCACAAACTGCTGTGACTAATGGCGGCAGGAGCAGCATCCAGTGGGTTTCCAGCTTCAAACGAGCTTGCTCATTCGGCCAAGGTGAATCCTGCTCCTTGAACCAGACAGCATTGATAATCGGTAAAAAATAGGCCCCATTGAGAATACTACTCATTGCCAGCACGCCCAGAACCCAGTATGCCTGAGCTTCCAAGGCCCCGACGCCCAGGTACCATTTTGAAACAAACCCTGCGATGGGGGGCACTCCGATCATGCCTAATGCAGCAAGGCTAAACGCCCCCATAGTCAGCGGCATGCGCTTACCCATGCCATTCATTTGACTGACTTTGTGAACTCCGAGGGTTTCTGCGATGTTACCCGCGCAAAAAAACAGGGTGATTTTCATCAAGCCCTGATGAACCAAGTGAACAAGGCCACCGATGGTGGCGATTGGCCCCGCAATTGCCGCTCCCAATGCGATGTAAGACACTTGACTCACTGTCGAGTAGGCTAAGCGTTTTTTCAAATCGTCCTGGCTCAATGCTCTAATAGAGCCATAGACAACCGTAAATCCCGCAAGCGCAGCCAAAAAAATGGTTAGCCCCAAATCCCGGGCAAATTCAACACCGTAAATATCGTAGACAACCCGCACGATACCAAATGCACCGGCTTTCACCACCGCGACCGCATGCAGTAGTGAACTTACCGGCGCGGGGGCAGCCATCGAAACAGGTAACCAGCCATGCAAAGGAAACAGTGCGGCTTTGACCCCAAGACCGGCTATAAGTAGTACAAAGATCATCTGTAAATGGGTTCTATCAAGGTGAGGCATGTCTGCCAACATACCGGCCGTGGTAAAATCTAGCGGGCCAGCTATGACTTTGAGCCACACGATCCCCGCCAATAGCAGTGCGCCACCGAGCATCGTATAAACAAGGTAAGTCTTTGCTGCTTTGATTGATGCCGCATTGCCTTTGTGGGCAATCAGTGGATAAGTTGTTAGGGTCAGCAGTTCGTAAAAGATTACAAAGGTAACCAAATTGCCCGCCAGGGCTAAGCCAATGGTTGCCCCAACACACAAACTAAAGAAGGCAAAAAAACGGCTACGGTTAGCTGAGTTCTTAAAATATCCAATGGCGTAAATGGTGGTAAAAAACCATAGGAATCCTGACAGACTGACAAACAATAGAGAAAGTGTGTCTGCGTGCAGGACAAGATCAATATTCGGCAACAGGGGAAGGCGAGTCTCAAAATCTAAATCTTGCTTAACGCCGCTAAGCAGCAAAACGATGAGGCTTAGTGTAATCAATGCGCCAGCGATGTTAATGGTTCGACGCAGACCCGATTTATGTTCCGGTGTGACCATTATTGCAAAGCCTGACAAAAACGGCCCTAATACAATCAACGCTGGCAGTAGCGCACTTAGATTCATAGGCCATCTATCCCCACTGGTGGACGACTCATATTGAGAATAAACTCCCCGTTAAAACCCAGGGCCAAGGTAATTACGGCAAGCGCGAGTGCCGCAATGGTTAATATACCCCAGGGCCGTGTTAGTGGTATCCCTTGCACAGTGCCAGTATCAATGGGCTGGTTATCAAATGCCAAACTGAGCACCTTAAACAGATACATTGCCGCCAAAAGTCCACCGCTCAAAACGACGACTACCCACCACCACTGGCCACTCTCAATAGACGTAGTCAGGAGTAGCCATTTTGCAATAAAACCAGCACTTGGCGGCAGCCCAATCAAGCTGACGCCCGCGACTGCAAAAACCAATACGTTTAAGGGGTCTCGCGTGGCAATACCCTTGAGCTGGGCAATATCACCATTACCTTGGGACAAGATCAGGTTGCCTGCCGATAGAAACATTGCCGCTTTAGCGCAGGCATGGGCCACAATAAAATAGACTGCAGCCTGGGACGCCGAACCAGAAAACGAACTATTATTTATTCCGTGCTCGCTTAAGGGAAAAAGTAAGAAAATATAACCAAGTTGTGCGACCGTCGAGTAAGCAATCAGTACTTTTAACTGCGTCGCGCAATACGCCTTCCAGGAGCCATAGATTATTGCCACACCGCCCAAGCACCCTAATACCTGAGATGCGCCAAAAGTGGTAGATTCACTTAAGACCTCAAACCAGAACTTTATTAATACGTAAAGTGACGCTTTAACCACGAGTGCAGAGAGTATCGCACTTACCGGTGTCGGGGCGTTTGCATGAGCTTGAGGTAGCCAAAAGTGCAGGGGAAACAGGGCTATTTTCAGTAGAAGCCCAATAGTAATGAGTATCATCGCAACTTGGTCTGGCAGCCCGTTACTGGCACTCGCTGCAATTTGAGTAAGATCCAGCGTGCCATGGCTGCGATAGATAATAACGATCGCCATTAAGTAGAAAAGCGAGCCCAGCAGGCCAACCAGCAGATACCGTAGTGCGGCTTCCAGAGCTGCTCGTGTCGATTGAAGTGCGACCAACGCTGCCGCAGAAAGCCCGATAATTTCGAGACAAACATAGATATTGAAGGCATCTCCTGATACGAATAAGGCATTAAGTCCTGAGATCAACAACCACCACAATGGCCAAAAGCGTAGACTCTTGGCATCCTTTGTGTAATACACCGCACTGTAGATGGTTAATATAAAAGTCAGCAGTCCAGTGAGGGTAATCATTACAATAGAAAACCCATCGACCACCAGATCAATACCCAGTGGCGCTCCCCATGTCCCTATTTCATAGCGTTCGCTGTGGTAAGCACCTTCACTCAAAAACTGTACTGTCGTGAGTATAACAAGCAGAAATTGCACACACGCAAAACCAATATTAAGACGCCCTTGAACTGTGCTTCGAGTAATAAGAAAGCCTGTCAGTGCAGCGATCAAGGGTAAAAACACCATGATAGGCAGCAACAGCGATGAATTTAGACTGCTCATTCCTTTGCTTTATCCTGCTTAGAATCGCTCAATTTATGCAGTCGAACCATGAGGTTTAAGGCCAACGCAGTCCCCGCTGCCGCAATGACAATACCAGTTAACACCATGGCGTGAGGCACGGGGTCGACGAGTGATTCACTGTGCTTAGCCAAAGCAATCAACAGCATAAATATTCCAACGCCCATGACATTGAGGGCCAACACTTTTCGGATTATGTGACTGGCAAGTACCACCCCCAGCAAGCCAATAGCAAAAAGTCCGATACCCGTAATACTGTAAAGCAAAGCTGAGTTCATGACTCTTGCCTATGGGTGTCTGGGGGATCAGAAAAAGAAGGATCGACAAGGTTGCTATAAAGTGAACAAAGGGCTATTGCAATCGACACTGTCGCGCATCCCTCTATTAACAGGATAAGTATTCCCCCAAGGTCTGTCGGGTAGTTAAGCAAATTTCCTTCAAAGTAAATGAGTGCTAAACCGACTGCTACAAACACCGCTAATCCAACGGCTAACAGCTGACGGGCGATGATTGAGGTATAATTAATACGATAGATGCCCGTTTGCAGCATCAACACACACGTACCTGCCAATAAAGCGCCGGCCTGAAAGGCTCCTCCGGGCTGACTCGCACCCGCCCAAAGGAGATATCCGGCAAACATCAAGACGCTTGGAGCAATCCCCCGCTGCAAAGCCAAAATCACTAGATTGTGTTCCCCTGGTACCATAGGTTTTACTAAGGGTCCTTGCTGGTTATGGGCAGGCAGGACAGCAATCACTACAATCAATAACACTGCGAGTTCGAGTAAGGTATCGTATGCCCGAAAATTGAGTAAAACTGCGGTGACAGGGTTGCTTACGCCACTTAAATTGATGTTATTATCAACGTAAAGCCGTATCCCAGTGTGGTGAACATCGTGCTTCAGCAACATCAATACCAGGCAATACAAAAGTCCCGCAACCGACACACCGGCAACTAGACGCGACGCGTTTGAATCCCATGCTGAGCCGTGATAATCCAGATCTATTTTATTAAACATGCTCTTTCGATCCCTGATGATTCACATCAACAGACGTAGACTTTGAACCTGCATCTTCCACAGCAGGCCTGATATGATCCCATGCAGCCAGCAGCAGAGCACCGGTGATACCTGCGCCAATTGCCGCTTCGGCAATGGCCACATCGTATGCCCCCATTTGCACCCAGGCAACAGTGACTAAAAGACCTAGACATACAAAAAACACGATGCAGCGAAACAGTGATACGGCGAAAATACTCATCCACGCAAGGATCAGGCAGCTGAGCATCAGCAGTAAATCGAAGGCCATCTCAAGGTTCATCAATTATCTTCCATTGTTGTTAGGTATCATCGGTAATGATTTGCGACTTAAGGATTTATCCTGAATGGCTTGTGAGGCAATTAAATAGCTACAGGCGGCACTGGAGAAAATAACTAAAGCCCACACTAGCACTAACCTAAATAAATCTAGCAAAGAAGATAGCTGTGGTATGAGCCCAATTACGATGAGTCCAAGCCCCAGGTTATCAGCCTTGGTCAGGGCATGTAGGCGGCTTAACATATCCGGAAACCGAATCAGACCAACCGTACCGGCAAGAAAGAAAAACAGTCCTGCAAAGCAAAATATCAGGCTAAATAGTTCAGTACCGGTCATTAAAAATTTCCCCGAAGTTTTGTGAAAGTCACAATAGTTATTGAAGTAAGCAGGGCAAGGACCAGAGCAACATCCAACAAATAAGCTTGGCTTTTGACAACTGATAGCATAGTCAGCATAGTCACCCCAATCGTCCCGACCAACTGCGTTGACAACAGGCAATCGGCATAACTGGGTGCACGCAGGACATGAAGCAAACTCACTAACAGAAGAATAGCCAGCACCACAACAATTATCATCAGGTAGGTGATCATGAGCTATGCCCATCGTTTGATGACTCAGCTGCACTGACTAACAGTTGTCTAACCCGCTCCAGGCAGTCATCTATTTCACTTTGATTGAAGGAATTCAGGTCTAATACATGAATGCTAAGTTCCCTGCCGTTAAGTTGTGCGCTGACGGTGCCAGGCAGCAAACTAAGCACTTGCATAAAGATGAAAATCTGGGATTCATTAACCAGGTCTATTGGATATCTGATCACACCAGGAGACAGTGTTGATTTTGGTATCAGGGCTAATTTTGCAGTATCCCAGCCGCCACGCAGGGATTGCACAAAGAAGTAACAAAAAAATGATATAACTTTTGTTGGATTGTTTAAGCACTGCACAGTTTTTGGCCGCTCAGGGGCCAAATAGAAGCTAAGCCCACTAGCCGTGATAATAAAAACAGCACCAACACCCCATGAGCTTGGTTGCCACCCAGTGAGCAACAGCCAAAAAAAACAGAATAAAATGAAACGGCCCCAGAAATCTAGACTCCTCAACGAGCGAATTAAGAACCCCTGGCGTAACGTTGGGGGGATAAGACTTTGATTAGGATGGGTCAATTTTTTCTTTCAATCCCAAGGTTAACTTCAGGTGGCTTCCTGAGCGTAGAATGTTAACAAGAGTGGAAATTAGCGAAAGTCGAATAAAACGACGTATTGAATCGGATTTAACGATAACTGTGTGGGCAGCGATCTCCGCCGGGACGGATAAACTTAACTAGAAAATATATGCGTTCTGGCTGTTTCACAAATAGCCTGAACGGCTGGATGGCTGATTTTTCGCTCAGCCGATATGGCATAAAACTTGTGTTTTATTTGTTCCGTTTGGCCAATAATTTGCACTGAAAAGTTTTGGCAAACTTCATCGGCAATCACTGTTGGCATAAAAAAGACCCCCAAGCCTCTTTGTCCAAAGGCTTTTATTAGTGCGCTATCGTCAAATTGGCCCACGACATTGGGGAAAATCTTTTGATTGTGCAACCATTGGTCAAATAACTGCCTTATTCCGAACTGCTCTGTTGGCAACAACATAGGCGCATTATGCAGTGATCTGGGGAAGTCAGGTCCAAGCCTTTTTTTAACGTCGGGGGCAGCAAAAAATGTTAAACCGCAATCTCCAAGGTAATGATTAAAGGCTTTAGTTCCAAAGGTGTGATTAGTGGGGGTATCACTGATGACCATATCTAGTTTGTGAACCGCTAAGTCTTCCAAAAGCGCTGCGACAGGGCCTTCGGTGCTTATAAGATGAAAAGATTCAGGTAAGCTGAGGGCCGGTTCGATAATTTTACATACGATTGTTTTCGGCAGTGCACTTGCCGCCCCGACCATAAAATCAGATTGACCGCTTTTGCCGGAGCCTCTTATCACACTACTAAGTTCACGTCCTAACTCAAAAATTTCATCAGCGTATTTAAGGGTAATTCGCCCTGATTCCGTTAACGTTAATTTTTTACCCACTTTTTCGAAAAGTGCACAGCCCATCCTCGCTTCCAGCAAAGATAGCTGCCCACTAATAGTATGTGGGGTTATATGTAAACGTCTGCTTGCTTTGGCAATGCTACCTTCATGTGCCACCGCCCAGAAATAGTGCAAATGTTTGTGGTTAATTAGTTCGGACATAATAAGAACTTTAGTTATTTCAATATTTTATATGCTCAAGTCAAAGTATAATCAATCCTCTAACTTGGGCACAGTATTTTACTGAACAAACGATAGCACATGCCCTCAAAGCCGGTGCTAAACCGACAACTTACTCCAGAACGTGAGCAACTTTGAGCTTAGTCTTGGCTCATATTGTGCATTTCAAGATTACTCAGTTCAGTTTGCACACCTGCGTTCTTGGCCCCTTCATTGCGCATGGTATCAATGCGTTCCAAATAACGTTGATCCACGTCACCGGTAATATAGTTGCCATCAAACACCGATGTTTCAAAACGTTTAATATCCGGATTTAACTCCGATACGGCATCAACCAGATCAGTGATGTCTTGAAAGATTAGGCCATCAGCCCTGATCAATTCACTAATTTCTTCCACTTCTCGACCGTAGGCAATCAATTCGTTAACCGAGGGCATATCAATACCATAAACATTCGGGAAGCGTATTTCTGGGGCGGCAGAGGCAAAATACACCTTTTTTGCCCCGGACTCGCGCGCCATTTGTATTATTTGTTCTGAGGTGGTTCCCCGCACAATGGAGTCATCCACTAACAATACGTTTTTACCTTTAAACTCCGAAGGGATCGCATTGAGTTTGCGACGTACAGATTTTCTGCGCAGGGTTTGCCCTGGCATTATAAACGTGCGCCCGATATAACGGTTTTTTACAAAGCCCTGGCGATATGGCAGGTCTAGTTCAATGGCGATTTGCAAGGCCACATCGGTTGAGGTTTCGGGAATAGGAATAACCACATCGATATCAATATCGGCCCATTCTCTAGCGATTTTTTGGCCTAACTTACGGCCCATATTCACTCGCGAGGCATACACTGAAATACCGTCGATAAAGGAATCTGGACGGGCAAAATAAACGAATTCAAAAATACAAGGAGCATTGGTGGGATTGTGGGCACATTGCTGGGTAAATAATTCACCAGCTTCGGTGACATATATTGCTTCACCCGGCGCAACATCTCGGATAAAGGTAAAACCGACCGCGTCCAGTGCCACACTTTCAGATGCAACCATGTATTCATCACCAAACTCGGTCTTACGCTTACCCAAGGCTAAAGGACGAATACCGAAAGGGTCGCGAAAGGCTAACATCCCGTTGCCAATGATGGCTGCGACAACCGCATACGCACCGCGGATTTTGCCATGTACCGCGGACACTGCTCTAAAGACTTCATCCGGAGTCAGTGTCAGTTCGGCACTATTTTGTAATTCATGGGCAATAATATTGAGTAACAGTTCTGAATCAGAGCTGGTATTAATATGTCTTCTTGCCACGCGAGTGACTTCGTCTTGCAACTCATGGGCATTGGTTAAATTGCCATTGTGAGCAAAGGCGATGCCAAAGGGGGAGTTGACATAAAAGGGCTGTGCTTCGGCAGAGCTGGAACTACCCGCCGTCGGATAACGGGCATGGCCGATGCCAAGTTGACCGCTTAAACTTTTCATATGACGAGTATGAAAAACATCCCGTACTAAACCATTGTCTTTGCGTAAATGAAACACGCCTTTGTCTATGGTTACAA
Organism: Paraglaciecola sp.; assembly: GCA_047618055.1. Taxonomy (GTDB): domain Bacteria; phylum Pseudomonadota; class Gammaproteobacteria; order Enterobacterales; family Alteromonadaceae; genus Paraglaciecola. The sequence goes on from JBLHIW010000044.1 coordinate 8,141, forward strand.
TTCCAGCAGCATCTTGTCCTCGGTGTTGCAGTACGGTTAGTGCATCATACAATGCCTGATTAACAGGGCTTTTACCTACGATCCCGACGATCCCACACATACAAATTACCTTTTCTAAACGGGCTTAATAAAACTCGAGTTATCTTGTAAATATTGAAAAAACCACTCAATTACTAATGTAAATTCTGGGATAAGTACTGAAGATTGCCACCACTGGGAGTTGGCAGAAGGCGTAAACGTGTCTAGAAAAAACAAGATTGCACTGGCAATCAGCACTCCCCGTAACACGCCAAATACGGCTCCCAAGGCCCGGTCGGTACCGGACAAACCGGTAAACTGAACCAGTTGTGATATCAAATAATTGACTAATCCACCGATCACTAAGGTGGCAATAAACAGGATGGCGATAGCCACACCATTGCGTATCATCTGATCATCAAAATTGCTTAAATAAGTCGCCAGGTCGGCATAAAACTGGCTGGCCACAAAAAAGGCGCTAAACCATATTGCTAGCGAAATCGCCTCTTTAGCAAAGCCTCGAATTAAACTGATCACGCAGGATAGTAAAATTACGCCGAGTATAGCGAAGTCAATCCAATTCATAGCAGTGTGTTCGCAATATCCACGGGGTGTATCATAATGCTCTTGGGTGATGACGCGGCAACGTAATTGAAACCCGCATCAAGAACTAAAATCGCGCGCATTCTACCAAAAGAGAATCGTAAAATCTTGCTTATTTTTAAAGGAGCAAGGGTTTTGTATAAAGGAGCAAAGGGTTTGTATAAAACAGGAAACACTGGTTTATTGCACGGTAAAAGGCGTGACCCGTCCCTGGAGATTGGTTAATTCTTTTAAGTGAGAAATCGCTTTTTCAAGCTTTTCTTTTTGTAAGTCCGGTCCAACAAACACCTTGGTTAATTCACCCGAACTGGTTTGTACCGGACGGCTAAACGCGCGATATCCTGCCTTTTGTAACTTACTCAGTAACTCTCGTACATTTTCTTGATGACGAAAACTGCCTAGTTGCACCACCCAGCCGGCACTTTCAAGCAATTGTTGCTGGTTGTCTGCAATCACCGTTGCCTGCCCTAAGGAGCCAATCCGGGCGCTATCATTCGGCATAAGCGGTGGCGCTTGCCCTGGATTTTTAGTCTCAATGTCCTGACTAAGATCGGCCCTTAACTTATCTGTTTCCGGTGTGTCATCAAGGGCAGGCTCATTAATTATCTCAATCTTACGACTGGCGGCCTGACGAACCTGTTCGGTATCAAACTCTTGAACTTGGGTCACTTTTTTCATTGGTGGCTTTTGCGGTAACTCAACGAATAGATTACGTTTCGCTTCTTTTTTACTGTCGAGCAAATCAGGTAAAAATATGACGGCGATCGCCACCAGAATAATGGTACCGACCAGACGATTTTGCAGGGCTGACGTCACTGTGCCTTACCTCTTTTCAATTAGTTTTAATACAACGGCTACGGTGAAAAATGAACCCAAGACCACGATTAAATCATCTGATTTAGCCATCTCTAGCGCCCGACCATAAGCCTGGCTTACATCGGGGAATTCTAACACTTTCTGTCCGGCATCCAATACCGAACTCAATTGCATACTGGTAGCCCCGCGGGGCACATCAAGGGACGCTAATAACCATTGGGCCGACAAGCTAAGCAGTGGGCGCAGACTTTGTTCGATATCCTTATCTGCCAACATGGCTGTCACAAGATACAACTTGCGGTACTTACATTGGGTAATTTGTGTGGCTAAATGTCTGGTGGCCTGTGGATTATGCGCCACATCAAGGATCACCATTGGCTTATGCTGAATAACTTGCCTTCGTCCGGGCAATTGCGTGTTGGCAAACAATTGCCTCAACTGGCCTTGATCTAATTTCAATCCGAGTAAGTCAATCACTTGCAAGGCCGTAGAAGCATTTTGGGCAGGAATATGGGGTAAGGGAAGCCCTGTGTATTGCCGGTGATGATTTTGCCAGTGGAATCCCTGTTGATCCTCGGTAAAACTAAAATCCTGTCCCTGCCAACTGCCGGTCACTTCATACATACCCGCCGCCTCATAGAGACTCTGCGGCGGATCAAACTCGCCAATAACGGCCCGAATATGGGTCCTGAATATGCCCGCTTTTTCTCTGGCTATATCTTCCCTATTATCACCTAGCCAGGCCTGATGATCTAAATCAATACTGGTGATCACCGCAATGTTGGGCTCAACAATGTTTACCGTATCGAGCCTTCCCCCTAGGCCCACTTCGAGTATCAGTATTTCTGCCCCAGAGTCGCTCATGAGCTGCAATGCCGCCAGGGTGCCAAATTCAAAATAGGTCAGCTGCGTATCACCCCGTACATTTTCAACTTTCTGAAATGCCTGACAATGCTGCTGCTCGCTCAACATCTGCCCATTAATCCTAACCCGCTCACGGTAGTCGATTAAATGGGGAGAACTGTAGACTGCCACCGACTTACCGCTCAACAGCATCGCGTGTTCGAGCATGGCACAGGTGGTGCCTTTTCCATTGGTACCCGCGACCGTTATGACTGTAAGGTCGCTCGTGTTTAAGGCCAGTTCAGCATAAACCTGGGCGCTGCGCCCTAAGCCCAGTTCGATATCCTGGGGATGAATAATAGCCAAGTGTTCAAGCCATTGTTCAAGATCCCAGGCAGCCTGCTCCTTAACCAGGGAGGTTTGTGCCTTGCTCATAAATTAAGGATGTTGATGATGCAGTTTACTAAGAAGGCTAAACAGTTTGTCGCGCATTTCACGGCGATCAACAATCATGTCAATTGCCCCTTTTTCAATCAGAAACTCACTGCGTTGAAAACCTTCAGGTAAGGTTTCACGTACGGTCTGTTCTATTACCCGAGGCCCGGCAAAGCCAATTAATGCTTTGGGTTCGGCCACATTAACATCTCCGAGCATGGCCAAGCTGGCTGATACTCCGCCCATGGTCGGGTCGGTCAAGACTGAGATGTAAGGCAAGCCTGCCTCGCTCATTTTAGCTAAGGCGGCACTGGTTTTGGCCATTTGCATCAGGGACAATAGCGCTTCTTGCATACGCGCCCCGCCGCTGGTTGAAAAACAAATGAGCGGTAATTTTTGTTCTAAACAGGCTTCCACTGCTTTCACAAAACGGGCACCCACTACGGAAGCCATCGAGCCACCCATAAAAGAGAATTCAAAGGCAGCGACGACAACAGGCATACCTTGCAGCTTGCCTTGCATGACCACCATGGCATCTTTTTCGTTCGTCGCTTTTTGCGCGGCGATTAAACGGTCTTTGTATTTTTTGGAGTCTTTGAATTTGAGGATATCTTTAGGCTCTAAGTCGGCGCCTAATTCAGTACGCTCTCCCTGATCCAGAAAATGATTCAGTCGCACTCTGGCAGACACACGCATATGGTGATCACATTTGGGACATACGCCTAGCTGTTTTTCCAGCTCAATTTTATACAACACCGCATCACACTGGCCACACTTAGTCCAAATACCTTCTGGTACGTTGCTCTTAATTGGAGATTTGGTGCGCGGCAGTATTTTTTCTATCCAACTCATTTGTTAATCCTGTGTTTAAAAGCGTGTTAGAGAACATCAATGTTAATAAAACGCTTTAAGTTTATTCGCTTGCGGCCATTAAGGCAAAAATTGGCACTATTAAAACACAACAAGCAAAACTTACGAAAACAAAACTGGTCTTAGAAGTTGAACTTGTGGTTTATCTCGGCCGCTGCACCAACATTTTTTAAAAATTTTCGCTCAAAAACACCGGACCTAAATTTTGCTTAGTTTGCGTAGGCAAATCGAAGCGGGCTGGATAAGTCACGTCCACCATGTATAAACCATTGGGCTTAACCATTGCGGCGGCCTGAGTGCGCTCCTGACCCAACAGCAGTTCTGCCATCCACTGAACGGGCTTAGCACCAGAGCCGATCGCCACCAGCGAACCGGTTATATTCCTCACCATATGATACAAAAATGCGTTGGCCTGCACATCAATCACGATATAATCACCTGTTCGTGATATGCGAATATGGGACAGGGTTCGTATGGCTGTTTTTGCCTGACAGTCAACGGCTCTGAATGCACTAAAATCATGTTTCCCAATCAAGCACTGAGCGGCTTCATGCATCAAAGTATGATCCAGTGGAGCATGGATATGGGTCACACCATTAGCCAATATTGCGCTACGCAAGGTCTTGTTATAAATAATGTAACGATAGCGACGGGCCGTAGCCGAAAAGCGAGCATGAAAATCATCCGCTACCGTTTTAACCCATTTTATCGACACCGCGTCTGGCAAATAGGTATTCACACCTAAGGTCCAGGCTCGCTCTGGCCGGGTTTGTGTAGTATCAAAGTGTACAACTTGCCCACAAGCATGCACCCCTGAATCGGTTCGCCCGGCACACACCACATTAATGCTTTCATTGGCTATTCGACTCACAGCCTCTTCAACATGCTGCTGAACACCTATCACGTCTTTTTGTCGTTGCCAGCCATAATAACTGGCACCATCATACTCAATACCCAAGGCTACCCGCATTAATTACTTCTCAAAAAAAAATTGCCGGGTATTGTATACCCAAGTGGCTGCAAAGCACACATTTCAGAACGACTGGGACGTTTACAGAGCAACGAAAAACACCTTGGCCTCTATTATTTAACTAATCGTGAACGACGCGGAGAATGATTAAGCGTTTATATTGTCCCTTATTCCCGCTTAAAGTCAGTGGAATGCAAGTCGTGTTTTTTCATCAGTTTATGCATGTCTGTGCGATTACGCCCGGCTAATTCGGCTGCTCGAGTCACATTGCCGTCTGTCATTTTCAATAGTTTTAGAAGATAATTTTGTTCAAATGCATCTCTTGCTTCGCTCAATGTTGGCCACCTTTGATCCGAGGCTGATAAGGCTTGTTCAACCAAATGAGGGGCCACCACCGGCGTTTGTGTCAATGCCACACATTGTTCTATCACATTAACCAATTGCCGAACATTGCCAGGCCACAGCTCAGTTGCCAGCAGTTGCATCGCATCGTCAGAAAAACGATTGACCTTCACCTGATGACGCTGTGCGCTCTTTTTCAACAAATGACGGGCCAGCAGTGGTATATCTTCTGAGCGTTCCCGTAAGGTGGGAAGCGTAAGATTAACCACGTTTAAGCGGTAATAAAGATCTTCTCTAAAATTACGGTCTTCCATTTCCATACTTAAATTTTTGTGGGTTGCAGAAATAATTCTCACATCAACGGCTATATGTTTACTACTGCCCACGGGACGTATAACCTGCTCCTGTAATGCCCTCAATAACTTAACCTGCAAGGGAATAGGCATATCACCTATTTCATCAAGAAATAATGTGCCTCCGTCAGCTTCCCTAAAAAGCCCCAGATGTTCACTCACTGCGCCGGTAAAGGAGCCCTTAGCGTGACCAAATAGCTCCGATTCAAGCAAGTTCTCAGGTAAGGCCCCGCAGTTAATCGCCACAAATGGCTTTTTGGCCCTGTTGCTCGCTCTATGGATTGCCATGGCCAACAATTCTTTACCCGTGCCGCTAGCACCGGTAATCAACACACTCACGTCGCGCTGGGCGACTCTGTATGCCTGATTCAACAACTGCTCCATCTGCATTGAACGAGTAATAATGTCTTTACACCACGCCCCTTTTTGCGCGCCCTCGCTATGACGAGTGGCCTTGTCTAATAAACGCCGTAATTCGTCGTGATCGATAGGTTTGGTCAGAAAACCAAACACACCCCGCTGAGTCGCTTCCACTGCGTCCTGAATGGTGCCATGGGCAGTCATCAGAATAACGGGAATGTCTTTACGCAAGGCCATAATCTCTTCGAACAAGCTCAATCCATCTAAACCAGGCATGCGTAAATCACTCAGCACCACATCAAAATTTTGTGTATTCATTAGGCGTAAGGCTTCTTTTCCGCCCTCCACACTCTGCACCTTGTAGCCCTCTCCTTGCAGGCGTATGGTCATCAGTCTCAAAAGATTTTCATCATCGTCAACCAGAAGAATTTGTGGGATAAAAGATGGTTCAACTTTACTCACGGCTTATCTCCTTTCGTGTTATCCATGATAGAGGCTTCTATTTTTAGTAGCTGTTCAATTTGGCTTTGTTGCTGGTCTAATAATAGCTTTTGCTGTTCAATTTGGTTTTTTTGTTGGCCTGACAATAGTCTTTGCTCTTCAACTCTAATGGCTTGATTGGTGCTTATTTTACCTAACGTAACCAGGGCCGACTCTAATTCCAATAACTCCTGACTGGACTGGTAAATGGCTACCGTGACAAATTGCTGAATGTTATCGCTTAACATAGGCATCAGTGAGGTAACCCAGCCCTGAGCCCGCAATCTATCCTGGTAAGGCGTACCGTTACCCTGGCACAGTAATACCTTTTTCAGGGTATCTGCAGGCTCCTCGCTTAAGTTTTCGATTTGGGCTTTACGCTCTGTCCAGGTCATTGTGTTCACTGCGCTCCAGTAGCTTAGCCAAAAATTCACATCGCAATTGTCTGCCCAATCGTCATCAGTATCCACAAAAACACAGATGCCTGGGGCTTGAACCCTCTCCGCCCTTTCGTCGATATATTCTCCAAAACTTTGACAGCCGCCAACGAGGGTCATAAGCCCAGCGAGCAAGAGTACTCTGGCGTTCATGACTCGGTCTCATTCAAAGGAATAGACACTCTGAAGCATACATCCGCGTAATCTACGTCAATGATTTCAGCCTTGCCATGCATCATGCGGGCGCAATCAGCAATAATTGACAAGCCCAGACCCGAGCCAATGACTCTGTCATTACGTTTTTCGTTACCCTGTTTAAATGGTTCAAAGAGGCTCACTCGTTCCTCCCGAGAAATTTTTTTTCCTCGGTTAGCAACATCTAAGACCTGTATATCTTTATCTCTATACAAGCTCATATTTATTGGTGTACCTATGGCGCCATGGGCAATGGCATTAGATAATAAGTTATCAAGTATCCGCCTGAAGAGTTTGCCGTCTGCATATACCCTGTGTAAGTCAATTTTCACATCAAGCTGGTGCCTATGTTGCTGTATAGCCAAACTATTATCGGTAATAAAGTCATCAAACATAGTCTGGGTATCCAGCCATTCAAATGCGGGTTTGGCTTGTTGCAGCAGCAGGTTGTAATCAAGTAATTGCACTATCAACAGATTTAAGCGGTCGGTACTGCTGTTGAGCAGAGATAATACCTCGACCTGCTGTGCATTTAGGCTACCGACAACTTGCTCTGACAAGAGTGAACAGCCCTCTTTAATACTGGCCAGGGGTGTTTTAAGTTCATGGGAAGCATGGCGCAGCAATGCATGTCGCAAATGCTCCAGTTGGGTTAGTCGATCGGCCAGACGATGGAGTTTACGTTCTAACGCGATCAATTCTTTTGGACCCGAGGTGGAAATGGCCGGCAAAACTTCTTCTTGCCGAGAAATAGCCTGTATTACCTCTTCCAACTTTTTGACCGGACGTAAGATAATTTGGCTTCCCAAAAGGATTAGCAGTAAAGAGATACTGACCAATAAGGCTGTTAACCAAGCCTGAGTTTGCTGCACCGAATTAACGTGAATTTGCTGTTGCTGACTACGCATATCCAGCATATCGTCTATCCGCTCAACTAAGTCACGAAGTATACTGCGAAATTCTGCAAGCTGGGCATCGAGCAGGAATTGATCATCGATCTCGGTAAACTCATTAAACCAACTCAACCTTTCCCGCAAAGCATTGCACTCATCGGATTTATCTAACTGCCGGCAAACGGGCGTCAATAGAGCAAAAAAGCGTGTGATCGACTTTTCAGATAGGGCTTTAAGTTCTTGTTTTTTGAGTACATGATACTGACGGGTCAATCGTTCAATATCGACCGCCAGGCTATCCATCTTACTGACACGACGCACAGTTTGCATAGAGTACTGTGCTTGATTGTTGGCCATGTTAACCATTCTACCCAGCGTTAGCTGGCTATACCAAAGTAACACTGCGAGAGGCACCAAGACTACAACAAAACTTATCAGGGTAAGTTGTCGCAATGAACCAAGTTGCATTGCAACTCCCTTTTAAAATCGTTAATCCTTAATTGGCCAGCATAATGAAAAAACACTTAATAAGTCGATCTTTTCCGAAAAAAACACCGATTTAAATGATATAAAACAGCTTAAGTATTATTACTTAAGCACTTTTTTAGCTTTTTGACCCACAGCGTCGATTTTTTTCAATATTTTTTACTAAGTGTGCCGTTATTGTCCCTGTCTATTTCGCCAAAAAACGCCATGTGCTTTTTCCCGGTCTAATGACAACGTTTAAGCAAATTTGGTATCACCCTTTGGGGGAAGGTGGATCACATATAAAGAAGGATTGTTAAGAC
>JBLHIW010000045.1:0-16469 GCA_047618055.1 Paraglaciecola sp.
TATGAATTTCATTATGTATCCCTGTCAGTGAAAAAACGATTAAATCGGTAAAAAAATGAAGACCGCAGCAGATTAGTCATTAATAGCTAAAGCGGAAATAGGGGGTTACACCTATTCATGACTTTTTTAATGTTGACGTTCAGGTAGCCAGGTACGCACTGAATTAAATGGTGAGCCCTTATTGCTTAGGTTTTTGCTGTTTAAGCGCCCCGTGGGCAACGTAAAAGTTCACCAGGGTGTATTGACTCAGAGCGTCAAACTCAGGAATGGATGGATATGCGGTATTTTCAATTACGCTGCGCGCGATAGCGCGGAGCCATTGTAAGGGATTAGCACCGAGTTTACGGCAACTTGCTACTATCGATCCCTAAGATCCAAGGGTTTACCGTCTCGCTAAAACTCCAGCCACAAAAAAGCCCCAACGGCACAAACCGTCGGGGCTTTTAATTTGTTGCTTTAGAAGTAATCTTTACTTCTTAGCAGCGGCACGCTCTTTGGTTTCAAGAATAACTTTTTCTGAAACGTTATTAGGACACGGGCTGTAGTGTGAGAACTCCATAGAGAACTGACCACGACCAGAGGTCATCGTACGCAAGCTTCCGATATAACCAAACATTTCTGAAAGGGGCACATCAGCTTTAACCCGCACGCCAGATACACCGGGCTCTTGATCTTTAATCATGCCGCGACGACGGTTTAAGTCACCAATAACATCACCAACGTGATCGTCAGGCGTATACACGTCAACTTTCATGATAGGTTCAATTAACTGAGGACCTGCCTTAGGGATGGATTGACGGAACGCACCTTTAGCGGCGATTTCAAAGGCGATGGCCGATGAATCAACTGCGTGGAAACCACCATCGTATAATTCAATTTCAACATCTAACACGGGGAAACCTGCCAATACGCCGGTGTCCATCATGCTTTTGAAACCCTTCTCGATAGCCGGGAAGAATTCTTTAGGCACATTACCGCCAACCACCTTAGAGGTAAATGTGAAGCCAGTGTTAGGCTCACCCGGTTTGATACGATAATCAATTTTACCGAATTGACCAGAACCACCAGATTGTTTCTTGTGGGTGTATGAATCGTCAACTTCTTTGGTGATGGTTTCACGGTAGGCAACCTGAGGTTCACCAACGAGTAAATCAACACCGTAAGTACGCTTAAGAATGTCTACTTTGATATCTAAGTGAAGCTCACCCATACCCGATAGAATTGTTTCACCTGAGTCCAGGTCAGTTTCAACACGGAAGGTTGGATCTTCTGCGACCATTTTACCAATCGCGATACCCATTTTTTCAGAGCCACCTTTGTCTTTTGGCGTGACTGAAATTGATATAACAGGCTCTGGGAATACCATTGCTTCTAGGATGATGGGATCTTTTGGATCACATAGTGTGTGACCGGTTTGAACGTTAGTTTTCATGCCCACGATAGCGATGATATCCCCCGCTTGTGCGGAACTTAGCTCTTTACGATCATCTGCTTGCATCTCACACATACGGCCAACACGTTCAGTTTTACCTGTTGCAGCGTTAAGGATTGAATCGCCTTTCTTAAGGGTACCTGAGTAGATACGTACGAAAGTAAGGGAACCAAAACGGTCATCTGTGATTTTAAAGGCCAAGGCTTTGAAAGACTCAGCGGCAGAAACGGTAGCGAACTTACCCGTTGGTTCACCTTCTTCATCGGTAAGAGGTTGTGGATCAACGTCTGTTGGACAAGGTAGGTAATCAACAACCGCATCAAGGATGTTCTGAACACCCTTGTTTTTGAATGCTGAACCACAGTAGGTTGGAAAGAGTTCCATGGTACGTGTTCCTTTACGGATACAACGTTTGATCTCTTCCATAGAGGGCTCTTCGCCTTCCAGATACTTTTCCATCAGATCATCGTCTTGCTCAAGGGCGGTATCAAGCAGCAATTCACGATATTCTTCTACTTTATCAACCATGTCCGCAGGAACATCAGTGATTTCGTAGTTTTCTGGAAGACCCGTATCATCCCAGACATAGGCTTTACGGGTAAGCAGGTCAACAACACCTGAAAATTCATCTTCGATACCGATAGGCAGTACCATTATTAGTGGGTTAGCACCGAGTACATCTTTAGTTTGCTTCACAACCCGGTAGAAATCAGCACCCATACGGTCTAATTTATTGACGAAGATAATACGGGCTACTTTTGAGTCATTCGCATAACGCCAGTTAGTTTCTGATTGAGGTTCAACCCCACCCGAACCACAAAATACACCGATACCGCCGTCTAATACTTTCAGTGAACGATACACTTCAACGGTGAAGTCAACGTGCCCAGGAGTATCGATAACGTTGAAACGGTGATCTTTCCAGAAACAGGTTACGGCTGCTGACTGGATAGTAATGCCGCGCTCGGCTTCTTGTTCCATGAAATCGGTAGTGGATTCACCATCATGCACTTCACCGGTCTTATGAATGGTACCAGTGAGTTTCAAAATTCGTTCTGTGGTGGTCGTTTTACCCGCGTCAACGTGGGCAAAGATACCGATGTTTCTGTACTTCGCTAAATCTGTCATTATTCCAACTTCAGTCTGAGTAAAAATTGCGCAGGATTATATAAGAATTTTAAAAAAATTACTGGTTTTCTTTTGCTTAACGTTCAAACATTTGTAATAAGCGGCTTGTGATGCAGCCCAGAGACAGTAATTTAACACTTTTTTGTGCCAAAAAGTGACTGATTACTCTCTTTAAACCGGCGGTTCAAGTCTGCTTTAGTTTATTCTTAGTCGTGAGAAAAAACTGATTACCACTAAGGTTCTATTGCCATCTCGATCGCTCCTGATAAAAGCTTGGTTTCGGGCTCTATAACCTGCGATGTCTATGCGTTGGGCGCAGATCTTATGGAGCAGCAGCGCGTTAAATTAAAGGGTGATTTTTGATGGGGGAGACTTTTCTTATTGAAGGTGAAAAACGTCTTTTTTAAAGCATTGGCATTACCCGATTGCGACCGAGTTGTTTTGCCAGGTAAAGAAATTTATCCGTTTTTTCGATGAGCGCTAGGGAATTCATGCCCTTTTCAAGTTGTGCCACACCAAATGACGCGGTGATACCGCCCAGCAGTGCTCCGCTGCGTTTGTCTTTTACGCCAATTTTTTCAATAGCACGGCGCATTGACTCAGCTATTTGCCGTGCCTTTGCGAGGTTTGCATCCGGAATAATTACCACGAACTCTTCACCGCCAAAACGAAAAGCTTGCGCCCCATCCCGGCACAGGGCCTGTAATTTTTTGGCGGTGGCTTTTAATACCAAATCACCCATCACATGGCCATGGTTGTCATTGGTATTTTTGAAATGATCCAGATCAACCAAAATCAAACATAGATTTGGCTTTGTTGTCAGAGCCGCCAGCTCTTCATCAAAGAAGCGACGGTTACACAAACCCGTTAATGCATCGTACAGGGCTGCGTGCTGACTCACCTCAAGTTGCTTGCGTAGTTGCTCAATTTCTTTTTGTGCATCCTCTAAGGCAGTGTTAAAGGCCAGGGTTCTGCCACGGATAGTCTTAGTTTCTTTTACTAAGGTGCGCACCAGTTCCATCACTTCTTCAACCGACAAACCTTCCTTGTCAATTTTTGCCAAATCATCCATGCAATTATCTATAGTTGATTTGAAGCTACTTGTCTTCGAGCGTGTATCTTTTACCGACTGTGATAGCTCTATCAACATGGCTTCGATGGACTGGCGTAATTCCAAGGCGCTAACTTCCTGCTGATCGGAGATATGTTTGCGATATAGGGCCTTGGTTTTGGTTTCTGAGAGTGGCAGTTTATTCTTGAGCACTTGGTCAACGGCGGCGTTGAGTTCCGGTGATTGGTTGCTAACATAAGCATACCAAAGAGCATAGTTGGTCGGGATGGCTGATATGTTATGCTTAACTAATAAGGGGATAGTTCGTTTTAATGTGGCAAAAGAATTTTCAAATGGGTGTTTCGACACGGTCGATACCTCTATATACGCAATACAACTTGCTCTTAGTTTACACAAATTTTACGCCAAGCAATCGCTCCTTCGCAAAAATCCATCGTTATTGATATGTATTAACAACATTATTTGGTCGCTGCACCCCTTAACCACTGAAATTAGCACTGAGGTCTGGGTATTTTTTGACTGTGAGCAAAAAAATAAAGTGTATCGTGATTACAGGTTCGAATCAGATCGGTTGTATTATTAGTTCTGAATATGAAATTGATGTAGGTTTTATCCTATATCTGATCATTGCCATCGTGTTGCTGCTGAGCGGCCCAGGTTTCAGTGTGGCCTTAGTGGGAAATATACTGCTATTGTGGGCTTTTTTAGCGCGGCACTGATGGCGGGCAGCGGTATTCAAAAAGTGGATATTGTTTAGTTAAGCCCCTTTGCCCTGATGTTTGCAAAGAGGCGCTTAACTACGACATGGTAATGGGCTAGTGAACCCAGTGGTGCTTCTGCGCTTTGTCTTGTATGGCCCGCTCGGTCTCTTTAGGCATAAACAATTGGTTGTTTTGCTCAAAGAAGAAAGGCTGGCGTTTGCTTTTGCCGTTCACTTCATTCATCGTTGCCGCTTCATAAATACGACCGTTAAGTACCGTGTACTCAACAAACTCACTGCGACGCAGATCCTTTAGCACATCACCGTCAATCACTATCATATCGGCTAGTTTACCCGGCTCTATGCTGCCAATTTGTTTATCCATACCCAGATGACGTGCGCCATCTATGGTGCCGCCACGAAGGGCTTCCCAGGGGGTAAAGCCGCCTTGATGCATCAACCATAACTCCCAGTGAGCTGCCAGGCCTTCACGTTGTCCGTGTGCGCCAATATGGACACTTACACCTTTATCTCGGAGTGTTTTTGCATATTTTGCAACATTAACGTGATTGTACTGGTTATCCGGTGCAGTGGGGCGGCGGATAGCCCGGCGGTCTAACAAGAAACTTGGGGTGTAACGGAGTAATCGTTCATTTTTCCAGACTTCTGTACGGTCGTACCAATATTCCTCACCCATTAAACCGCCATAGGACACCACAAATGTTGGCGTATAACCAAATTTGGTGGCTGACCACAGAGCGGTTAGATCGTCATAGCCCTTAGTGATGGGCAAAGAGTGCTCCAATCCCGTATGGCCATCGACTAACATGGAAATATTTTGTTGGAACTTACCTCCGCCCTCTGGGACGACCATCATGCCAAGTTCACGGGCAGCGGCAAGGACCTGCTGACGCGTGTCACGACGAGGTTGGTTGTAGCTTTTGACCGAAATAGCACCGGTATCTTTTAGGCGTTGCAAATGAAATAGGGCATCATCATAGGAATTAATCACGGCCTTATATCCCAAACCCTCAGCACCATACAAAATGGTCCCGGTTGAAAAAATTCTTGGGGCAACAATCTTGCCCGCTCGCTGCAATTCAGCGGCAGAAAATATTTCTGTCGTATCGTTGGATGGATCGTGGATCGTAGTGACGCCAAAGGCCACATTTGAGTACATCATCCAGTTTTGTTGGGGAATAATTTCATTGCTAGCTTGTGACCCATGGGCATGAGCATCAATTAAACCCGGCACGATAGTTTTGCCCTTAGTGCTGATCATTAACGTTCCGTCAGGAATACGGATGTCCTGAGCACGGCCAACTTGCTCAATTTTGTTGTCCTTTATCAGCACGACTGCGTTTTCAATCACTTCCTGTTGATTGTCGGCGTCGCGCATAGTGACCACGGTACCGCCAACTAATGCCTTATAACCTGTTGGCTTGTCTGCTTTTTTATTAAAAGACAGGCTAATCCCTTCGCTGACCGGGTCAGGAAGTTCCTGGGGCGCACCATCCACAAAATCAAAGGCATCCTTTAGTTTACGCTCATAGTAGGTTGAGCCGTGATACCAGCTGAGGGCTGAACTGTCATGATTCCAGCTGAGGTTCTCGCCGGCGCGACTAGATACTTGTTTGACGGGTAGTGAGCTAGACTCCGGACCAATATCAAGCCGTTTGCCGGTGTCGACAAAAGGGGCAACATAGGCATTATATTGATGGATGAAGGCCACCCAACGTTTGTCATGAGATAGGCGGTAGGTGTTGACCGCGTTTGCCCCATAAAGGTGTTCACGTCTATCTTCACCCTGTAGATCAACACTCACTAACTGAGTTTCTGAGAAAGGGGTGTCGGGGACAGATGTAGTCATGTATACCCGGGTATTATCGCCGGCAAAATGGGGTGTAGAGCCGGATTTAGCAATGCGTTTATTATCACCGCTGCTGAGATCCAGCACATAGATCCCCGGTTCAAGTGAATATTCCGGACTTAACATATAGCCGCCGGTGATTTTTTTGTAAGTGATTAACTTGCCATCAAGGGAATAACTCGGTTCGATATAATGTCCGGGTGTGGAACTGACAATTTTTCCTTTGCCGCCGCGGGCTTTGACTGTGCGAATGCTACCAAGATCCTGGTCGTGCCAGGTGGTATAAACGACGTATTTTCCGTCATTTGAATAACGGGGATAGTATTCGTCATGTTCATTTTGTTTGGTGAGTCGCTGTACCTTGCCGGACTTGAGTTCCTTAACATAAAGTTTACCCAGAGCTTGAAAAAGGATGGACTTACCATTGGGAGATTTTTGTGCCCAACGGGTCATTTTTACATCGAAAGTATCCGGGGCAACATCCACATCGAAACGCAGGGCGTCAGCATATTTAAGCTCGGCCTTGACTGAAACGGGGATCAGGCTAACGCTTTGATCTTTAATGCTCAGTTTGTGAAATTTGCCGCCGGTCCAGAACACAATATGTTTTGAATCGGGTGTCCAGTCGAAGTAAGCAAAATAGCCTTCTGAGCCAAAGCCTTCCTGCATATCCCGCTCTAAGGCTAAATAAAGGGGCTTTTCCATGCCGCTTGTCAGATCTTTAATAAACAGTGCTGTTTTTTCTTTTACCCGGCGAATAAAAGCAAGGTGCTTACCATCGGGAGAAGGCGTAGGCACGACCGCACCACCCGTGCCGCTAACAAAACGTTCTTCTTCGCCTGTTGCCAGTTCATAACGAGTTATGGCGAAGGTTGATTTTAGTGGGTCTCGGTTATAACTAAAGCTGTGCCCACCGGTGATATCCTGGGTGTAATAAAGGTATTGCCCGTCTGGGGAAAATGCCGGGTCAGCAATGTTTTTTTGGTCTTTTTTACCATTGACCCGCTTTTTAATCGCCAGGCCATCACCGCCGCTGTGGTGGTAAAGCCAAATTTCGCCAGCGGGAATACTACGGCTCGACATAATACCTTTAGTCACCGCAATGTACTGGCCATCCGGACTCCATTTTGGCGAATGAATAAGGTTGTATTTTTCCTTGGTGATCTGTTTAAGCTTAGTGCCGTCAATATCCATTAGCCACACATTAGACAGGCCGCCACGATCAGAAATAAACGCCACTTGTTTACCGTCTGGGCTGATAGTGGGGTGAATATTCCAGGCGAAATCCTGGAGTAAGGCTTTAGCTTCGCCACCCTTAATACTGCTTATATAAATATCTCCCAGCATATCGAAAACAAACTGCTTACCATTAGGGCTGATATCCAAACTGGACCAAGTTGTTTGATCGGTCTCGATCACAGTGCTGGAAAGTTCAAAAGGAGGATTGAGTACATTCCACTTGTTTTCTTCTTCTTGTGTTTCCTCTACAGAGGAGGCGTCTGTAGAGAGTTTTGTGGCTTCCTGGGCATAAATGCCGCCGCATAATAACATTGTCACGAGTGACAAAATAATACTTGCTTGGTTCATCTAGAGCTTCCTGAATATTGTTGTTATGGCTAGCTGAGTAATGTTTACTATACGAAAACTCCACCTGCATATCTATTCATGTGGAGGAACAATGGATCACTGAGCTAATTTCATGGTAAACAATTGTTTACCATGAAACGCTGCTTGAACCGTTTTTAGCTGGTGTTACCGGTTATTATGAGTCAGTCGATATCCCAGTAAACGGGGAGCATTTGACCCCTTACACAGAGACGCTGTGGGGTTATTCAACCCTGTTTGCGCCCTGGGTACTGCCTTGGGTATAGCTCAAAAAAACTAATCGGTGCCACTGATGATCTGTATCTGGGCAATATCGGTATCGCCCTTTAATACCTTTAAAATTCCGTCTTGGCTTAGGGTGCGCATTCCGTCTCGCATAGCCTGGGCCTTCATTTCATGGACCGACACTTGTTTATACACCAGAGCGCGCAACTCGCTGGTCATACTCAGCAATTCATGTACCCCGGTTCTGCCTTTATACCCGGTTTCTCCACATTCCTCGCAACCTTTCCCACGGTGCAACATCAATGGCTCGGGCAAATTTATTTCGTTCAGATATGCTTCGCCGTATTGCCGTTGAATAAATGCGCGTTCCGCATCACTTGCCGGGTAAGTTTCTTTGCAATTTTTACAGATAGTGCGGATCAGGCGCTGAGCGAGAATGCCGACACAGGCGTCTGAAAAGTTGACCGGATCTAAGCCCAAATCCAATAAACGGGTAATGGTTTCTGGGGCAGAGTTGGTGTGCAGGGTAGATAACACCAAGTGACCGGTAAGCGAAGCCTCAATGCCCGCGTGAGCCGTTTCTTTGTCTCGCATCTCACCGATAAGGATAATATCAGGGTCGGCTCGCAAAAATGCACGCAAGGCGTTGGCAAAGGTAAAGCCTATTTTGGGTTTGACCTGAACCTGTTGCAGGCCGGGTTGGGTTATTTCAACCGGATCTTCAGCTGTCCAAATCTTCTTATCCGGCGTGTTAATGTGCCCTAATATAGCATGCAAAGTAGTGGTTTTACCTGAGCCGGTTGGCCCAACGACCAGCAAAATACCATGGGGTTTTTTGACCATCTCCTCTATCGTTCGGTTGTTACGTTCAGAGAAATTCATTTTGCTCATGGGCAGGGCGCCCCCTGCTGCCAGAATACGCATGACCACCCCCTCTCCGGCCACCGTTGGGATGGTAGCGACCCGCACCTCTATTAACTGGCCGGACATACGAAATGATAATTTTCCATCCTGGGGTATACGTTTTTCGGCGATATTCAAATTAGCCATGATTTTAATCCGGGCAATCACCGCATTGTGATGAGAGGCGGGCACCTGAGTGATGTCACGGCATACGCCATCAATGCGCATACGGACTCGGGTGGGGGCATTTTTCTCTGGATCCACATGTACGTCTGAGGCATCAAGGCGTTTGGCGTCGTGCAGTATCCGGCTAACCAAACGCACTACGGCAGGGGCATCGTCCGACATATCCTCAGATTGCTCGTCTAGCTCATCGACATTGGTACCAATTTCATCCAGTATTTCATCCATCGCCCCCGGGCCGGAACCGCCGCTAGCGGAGGCCCCCAAATATTGCAAAATAAAGTTGGGAAGACTGACAAAAATTTCGTAGCTATCTATGCCCAGAGCGCTTTCTATTTCCATTAACAGGGCGGCATTGTTGGGCTCGGCCATCAGTACAATGGGATTTTCTGCTACGTCTGCGATGACAGCCACAAAGTTGCGTTTCAAATACGACAGATTAAGACGGCTCTCACTTTGATAGAGATGATACTTATCCGGTAAATAAGAAAGGTAGGGCACCTGGTAGTGAACAGACAGGGCATTGCCTAAATCTTCTTCGGGAACGCGGTGCTCAGAAGCCAACCTTTGCACTAATTGCCGGTTGTCTTGGCTGCTCTGGGTAATCTTTTTTAGGTCACTCTCGCTGATTAAATTACGGTGTATCAAATACTCAAAGGGCTCCCTGGTACCACCTAATTCATAGCGGAATTTCTGGCCAATAATTTCCGCCATGGCGTTGGCGAGGTTTAAATCTGCATCACTAAAAGAACCGCTTATTTTGTTAATGATCTGCATCACCCCCATCAATACACCGGCTTCCAATATAGGTACGCAGACCAAGTTATTGGTCTTAAATGCGCTGGTTTTATCGAATTTATCGGCAAACTTGAGTCTAGGGTGGATTGCGGCCAACTCTTGCTGATTGTAGGGATCACTAATAATGAGGGGTAACTGACTCAACGCCACATAACCGGCTATCGACTGTGGGCTGATGGGAACCTTTATCTCCCGGGTTTCTTTGCCCGTTTTAAAACGGGCGACGAGATCCTGATGCTGACGGCGGCGCTGAAAGATACTCATGCGCTCAGCACCGAACACATTCAGTATAAAAGGCTCAAGTTTATGATAAGCATCCATCAAAGAGGGATGGGTGGCGAGAATCTGATGGATATGTTTGAGCTTATCTTCGTTGTTAGCGTCTGGTGTCGTCATATTTATTATTATGGATCATAACCTTATATGCCCATACTATAGCCGACGTACATTGCGGATAAAACCGCTTTGCAGCGAAAGCCGGTAATATGTTTATTCAGCTAGCGAGTGCTTTCAGTGTTTTGCAGAATAAACTTGCATTCATTCTCTATTTAGGTATACTTCGCGCCCACTTGTCCTCACGGACAGGGGTTTTGACTAAGGCTTAGGCCAAATAACGGTCAAAATAAAAAACAAGATCCTAATTTTGGATCAGCGGTTTACATGCATCCCCCCTCCATAGTTATGGCGGTTGAGGATGGTTTTTTTTGTTCTTTCGGTTGGAGCTTTATCGATGCCAAATCAAAGAATTCGTATTCGTTTGAAAGCGTTTGATCATAAATTGATCGATCAGTCTACGGCTGAAATCGTTGAAACTGCGAAACGTACAGGTGCACAGGTTAGTGGACCCATTCCACTACCTACTCGTAAAGAGCGTTATACAGTACTTACTTCACCTCACGTAAACAAAGATGCACGTGATCAGTATGAAATTCGTACCCACAAACGTTTAGTAGATATCATTGAGCCTACTGATAAAACAGTAGACGCACTAATGAGATTAGACTTGGCTGCCGGTGTTGATGTTCAAATCAGCCTGGGCTAACAAGAGAGGGTTTTAACATGGCGATTGGTCTTATCGGTCGTAAAGTTGGAATGACACGTATCTTCACTGAAGACGGCGTATCCATTCCAGTGACTGTTATTGAAGCGACTCCAAATCGTGTTACTCAGTTACGTACTGAAGAAACAGACGGTTATAGAGCGCTACAAGTAACCGCAGGCGAAAAGAAAGCAAGTCGCGTCAATAAGCCTTTAGCAGGTCATTTTGCTAAAGCTGGCGTAGAAGCAGGTCGCGGTTTATGGGAGTTTCGTTTAGACGACAACGAAGGCGAAGGCATAGAAGTTGGCAGTGAAATTACTGTTGAGATTTTTGCTGACACCAAAATGGTTGACGTAGCGGGTACTTCTAAAGGTAAAGGTTTTGCTGGCGTAATTAAGCGCTGGAACTTTAGCCACCAACGTAATACTCATGGTAACTCATTGTCGCATCGCGCCCCTGGTTCAATTGGTCAAAACCAAAGTCCGGGTAAAGTTTTCAAAGGTAAGAAAATGGCCGGTCAGATGGGTAACAAGCGTTCAACAGTGCAGTCTTTGGATGTAGTCCGTGTTGATGCTGAGAACAATCTTCTTCTTGTAAGAGGTGCAGTTCCTGGTGCAACTGGCGGCGATGTCATTATCAAAGCTGCAGTCAAAGCGTAACGTCTGGGGAGTTAAGTGATGGAATTAGTATTGAAAGATGCGCAAAGCGCTCTTGAAGTATCCGAAGCAACCTTTGGACGTGAATTTAACGAAGCACTAGTACACCAAGTAGTAGTTGCCTTCGGTGCTGGAGCCCGTCAAGGTTCTAAAGCGCAAAAGACACGCTCTGAAGTTCGCGGTGGTGGTGCAAAACCATGGCGTCAAAAAGGAACCGGTCGTGCCCGTGCAGGTACTATCCGTAGTCCAATTTGGCGTTCAGGCGGCGTAACATTCGCAGCTAAGCCACAGGATCACAGCCAAAAAGTTAACAAGAAGATGTACCGTGGTGCAATACAAAGCATCCTTTCAGAATTGGTACGTCAAGATCGGTTAATCGTGGTTGAAAAATTTGAAGTTGATGCGCCTAAGACAAAAGACTTAATTGCTAAGTTAGATGCGCTTGAACTTAAAGATGTGCTTATTGTAACGGCGGAAGTTGATGAGAACTTGTTCTTGTCTGCACGCAACTTGTATAAAGTTGACGTACGTGACGTACAGGGCATTGACCCGGTCAGTCTTATTGCATTTGAAAAAGTGTTGATGACTGCTGATGCAGTGAAACAACTTGAGGAGGCCTTAGCATGATAAATGAAGAGCGTTTACTCAAGGTGCTATTAGCACCACATGTTTCTGAAAAAGCTACCCTAGCCGCTGAAAGCAACAACACTGTTGTGCTTAAAGTACTCAAAGATGCGAACAAAGAAGAAATCAAAGCAGCGGTTGAAAAACTGTTTGAAGTTGAAGTCAACTCAGTTCGCACCTTGAACGTAAAGGGTAAAACCAAGCGTCACGGGCAATCTTTTGGCAAGCGTAAAGACTGGAAAAAGGCTTACGTTGTGCTCAAAGAAGGTCAAGACATCGACTTTGCTGGTAGCGAAGGCTAAGAAGGGGATTAGACATGCCATTATTGAAAGCTAAGCCGACTTCTGCTGGTCGTCGTCACGTAGTCCAGGTAGTTAACCCGGACTTACATAAAGGTGCACCACATGCGCCTTTACTAGACAAACTCAGTAAGTCTGGTGGTCGTAACAACAATGGTCGCATTACGGTGCGTCACATTGGTGGTGGCCATAAGCAGCATTACCGTATAATCGATTTCAAACGTAACAAAGACGGCATTCCAGCCAAAATTGAACGTTTAGAATATGATCCAAACCGCTCTGCAAACATCTGTTTGGTGTTGTATGCAGACGGCGAGCGTCGTTATATTTTGGCTCCTAAAGGTGCTAAAGCCGGTGACCAGATCCAATCTGGCCCAGATGCTCCGATCAAAGCAGGTAATACCTTACCTATGCGCAACATTCCAGTCGGTACTACGGTACATGCGATTGAAATGAAGCCAGGTAAAGGTGCTCAAATTGCTCGTTCTGCTGGTGCTTATGCACAGATCCTGGCACGTGGGGAAGGTTATGTAACTCTTCGTCTACGTTCTGGTGAAGTACGTAAAGTATTAGCTGATTGTCGTGCCACTATTGGCGAAATCGGCAATGCAGAACACATGCTACGTTCACTTGGTAAAGCCGGTGCAAACCGTTGGCGCGGTATCCGCCCAACAGTTCGTGGTGTAGCCATGAACCCGGTAGATCACCCACATGGTGGTGGTGAAGGACGCACATCAGGCGGCCGTCACCCAGTATCACCTTGGGGCGTACCTACTAAGGGTAAGAAAACACGTAGTAACAAGCGTACCGATAAACTTATCGTACGTCGTCGTAATAAGTAACAGCGAGGATTCACCATGCCACGTTCTCTCAAGAAAGGTCCTTTCATTGACCTACACTTGCTGAAGAAGGTCGAGGCTGCAGTGGAGAAGGGCGAGAAAAAACCAATTAAGACTTGGTCTCGTCGTTCCATGATCATCCCAGATATGATTGGGTTGACCATTGCAGTCCATAACGGTCGCCAGCACGTACCCGTGTTCGTCTCTGACGAAATGGTAGGCCATAAGTTGGGCGAATTTGCACCAACCCGTACTTACCGCGGCCATGTCGCGGATAAGAAAGCTAAGAGATAAGGGATAAGAATATGGAAGCTTTTGCTAAACATCGTCATGCCCGTACCTCCGCTCAAAAGGCGCGCTTGGTTGCAGATCAAATTCGTGGTTTACACGTTGAAAAGGCACTTGAACTTCTGACTTATAGTCCGAAGAAAGGCGCCGATCTAATTAAAAAAGTATTAGAATCAGCGATTGCGAACGCCGAACACAACGAAGGGGCTGATATCGACGAACTAACCGTCGCTAAAATCTTCGTTGATGAAGGACCAACTATGAAGCGTATCAAGCCAAGAGCCAAAGGCCGTGCTGATCGTATATTTAAGCGTAGCAGTCACATCACTGTTGTTGTGGCTGATAACTAGGAGAAGATTATGGGACAGAAGGTACACCCTACAGGCATACGCCTGGGTATCAGCAAACCATGGACATCTACCTGGTACGCTAATACTGCAGATTATGCAGATAATCTGTTTAACGACCATCAGGTACGTCAGTATCTTACGAAGGTCCTTAAAACAGCTTCACTTTCAAAAATCGTTATCGAACGTCCAGCGAAAAGCATCCGTGTGACTATTCACACTGCTCGTCCTGGCGTGGTTATCGGTAAGAAAGGCGAAGATGTTGAGAAGCTACGTAAGCATGTATCTAAGCTAGCCGGTGTGCCAGCTCAGATCAACATTGCCGAAGTACGTAAGCCTGAGCTTGACGGTCAACTCGTTGCTGACAGCATTGCTAGTCAGTTAGAGCGTCGTGTAATGTTCCGTCGCGCCATGAAGCGTGCCGTTCAAAACGCGATGCGAATTGGTGCCAAGGGTATTAAAGTTCAAGTAAGTGGCCGTTTAGGCGGAGCTGAGATTGCAAGAGCCGAGTGGTATCGTGAAGGTCGTGTTCCATTACACACTTTCCGTGCTGATATCGACTATGCAACATCTGAAGCAAACACAACTTACGGTATCATTGGTGTTAAGGTCTGGATCTTTAAAGGTGAAGTATTAGGCGGTTTACCGCTTACGCTAGAGCAACCAGCTCCACCTAAAAAGAAAGGCCGTTCTCCTAAGCGTGAGGGCTAATTATGTTACAACCTAAACGTATGAAGTTTCGCAAAATGCACAAAGGCCGTAACCGTGGTTATGCCACTGGTGACAGCGTAAGTTTTGGTACTTACGGATTAAAATCCGTTGGTCGTGGTCGTATGACTGCACGCCAAATCGAAGCAGCCCGTCGTGCCATGACACGTGCCGTTAAACGTCAAGGTAAAATTTGGATTCGAGTTTTCCCTGACAAGCCAATTACTGAGAAGCCTCTTGAAGTGCGTCAAGGTAAAGGTAAAGGTAACGTCGAATACTGGGTATGCCAAATTCAGCCAGGTCGTGTGTTATACGAAATGGAAGGTGTTCCAGAATCAGTAGCACGGGAAGCGTTTGCATTGGCATCGTCAAAACTGCCCTTTAAAACAACTTTCGTAACTCGGACGGTGATGTAATGAAAGCGACAGAACTGAAAGACAAGAGCGTAGAAGAGTTGAACACAGAGCTACTTAATTTGCTTCGTGAACAATTCAACCTACGTATGCAAGCAAGTACCGGCCAGCTTGAAAAAACTGACCAAATGCGCAAAGTGCGTCGTACTATTGCACGTGTGAAAACTATTCTGACTCAGAAGGCCACTGCATAATGACTGAACAAACTAGTCGTACAGTACAAGGTCGTGTGGTCAGCAATAAAATGGATAAAACCATTACGATTGCAGTAGAACGCAAGGTGAAGCACCCTATCTACGGGAAGTTCATTAAACGTACTACTAAGCTACACGCACATGACGAGACTAACCAATGTAACGAAGGCGACGTAGTAACAATACGTGAATGTCGTCCTTTGTCTAAGTCCAAAAATTGGACCTTGGTAGAGATCATTACTAAAGCTTAATCAGTTTTAGAACTATTAAAAAAGGCGCCTCCTGTTAAGGGAAGCGCCTTTTTTTTGCCTGAGGTATAGACAAAATTCACCTTACTAGGTGGGGTAAGCAAATGATAATGTTTCGTACTGAGCCGTATCAGACAGCTTTAAATGGGGATTACGAGGTCCGACTAAAGGGCTCCAATAATAAAAAATCAGCTTATTCACACCGCAAATAACGCGACAGCATAATGCGTCGAATGTCGGCAAGGATAGAGGCTAGAGAGCCTTTAAAATTGTTGGCCAGGGAACAGAAGGCATCTACTGCGCCCTGACCTCAACGAAGATTGAATGGCAGCATCATGAGGGGTCTAATTAAGTAAGGCACCTTAATAATAATAGTGAATATTCAAATATTGGTGTTTATCACCAGAACGAAGACAAAGCTATAGGCTTACAAAAGTCGTGGCGGCGGTGGAAATCATGACACTTTGCCGATTACTTCTGACAGTAAGTTGCTTTATGGCAGTGCTAAGGGGGTGGGGGACTAAAGCGCTAAATGAGTGATGAAAGAAGTGGCCCGACTTGATCAAAAAAGACGCTATGGACTTTTTTGATACTGCGGGCCTTAATGCTTTAGTTCTTCAGTGCGTAATGGTTATTTTTATGCTGATACTTTAATTATGCTTTGCTGAATTTTCCCGAACATTGATTGATCGTTCTTATCCAGCATTTCTATTGAAATTGTATCCCCAAAGTCCATAAAGTGAGTATCTGGACTTCCCTGGAGAATAGTTTCTATCATTCTTAATTCAGCAATACAGCTATAACCATCGCCGCCTTCCTTAACTGATTTCCCGGGACCGCCATCTAACTTATTTGAAACGGTCCCCGAACCTATTATGGTTCCTGCGCAAAGTGGTCT
>JBLHIW010000046.1:0-16340 GCA_047618055.1 Paraglaciecola sp.
TGCTGAGCCTGGTTTTCTGGCACAAATATGGCGAAAAAAACATCCACCGGAGCATTATCAATAGCGTCAAAGGGAATGGCCGGAACGCAGGTTACCAATACAGCGATAACTTTTTCCAAATCCTTTAAACGGCCATGGGGCAAGGCAATTCCACACCCTATTCCGGTACTACCCATTTTTTCACGACACATCAAACTGGCTAATATAGTCGCCTGATCGATGTCGATAATGTGCTGATTAGCAATTTGACTGATGAGTTCAAGAATTCGTTTTTTACTGGTGCCCTGAACTGCACAAAGGGTGCAGTCAGAGTGAAGGATATCTCTAATTTCCATTATTTACTTATTCGGTCAATGACGTTTAACTTTTTCTTTATGTTTGATCACCTGTCGGTCAAGTTTATCAATCAAACTATCTATGGCGGCGTACATATCATTATGCTCTGAGGTGGCAAACACTTCCGTGCCACTTAAATGGAGCGTTGCTTCTGCCTTTTGATTGAGCTTTTCGACGTTGAGGATAACGTGTACGTTGTTGATATGATCGAAATGACGTTCAAGTTTAGTGAACTTTGTATCCACATAATCCTTTAGGGAATCAGTTATCTCGACATGGTGACCAGTTAGATTAATTTGCATATCGCCTTTTCCTCTTTAAATCGGCCTATAACAGGCTCTTACGTTGATTAGACGGGGGGATCAATAATGATTCCCGGTATTTTGCTATTGTTCGCCGCGCCACCATAATACCTTGGTCGGCCAACAATTGAGCAATCTTACTATCGCTTAACGGTTTACTGGGCTGCTCTGCGGCGACTAACTTTTTGATGAATGCACGTATCGCCGTCGAGGAACATTCACCACCGGTATTGGTGGCTACGTGACTGGAAAAAAAATACTTAAGTTCGAATATACCTCTGGGCGTGTGCATGTATTTTTGCGTTGTCACCCTTGAAATAGTTGACTCGTGCATATCTACCATTTCAGCAACATCGTTAAGCACCATTGGCCTCATCATTTCGGGACCGTGTTCAAAAAAACCCATTTGCTGCTGCACGATGCAATTTTAAACTTTGAGCAGAGTATCATTGCGACTCTCGACGCTTTTGATAAACCATTTGGCTTCTTGTAAATGTGAGCGAATAAACTGACTGTCGCTGCTATTTTTAACACTTTTGCTCATCGCTGCATATTGCTGATTAACATTTAATTTCGGCAAACTATCGGGGTTGAGCTCTACCGTCCAACGGCCGTTCTTTTTAGCAACGGATACGTCCGGGATCACATATTCAGAATCACCCGTCACCAGCGCACTCCCTGGACGGGGGGTGAGCGTTTGCAGCAAACGCATCGCTTCGCGCAGTTCATCTTCTTTTAGACGAGTTTTCCGCATGAGGGTGCGATAATCTTTGCTGCCCAATAAATCAGCGTAATCAGTGATCAACATTTTGGCTTGCTCGAGCCAGGGAGTATCAGGGGCAAATTGGCGAAGCTGGATTAGCAGGCATTCCTGGGGACTGCGAGAGCCAGAACCAACCGGGTCAAACATTTGAATACGCTTGAGTACACATTCCACTTCATCAAGTTCAATGTCTTCATCATCCATACTCAACAATACGTCTTCGGTGCTCATGGTTAAGTAGCCCGATTCATCAATTGAATCGATAATGGCGATAGCAATACCGATATCCGTGTCACTAAAATGGGTAAGACGCATTTGCCAAAGCAAGTGGTCCTGTATGTTGTCGGTGGTTTCGCCCTGAAACACCTGCTCATCATCACCACCCACCGTCCCACTTGACATTGGTGCTGGCGATGACGATGCACTAATATACTCATCCCAGGTGCTGTCTATTGGCAACTCATCTGGCAACTCATTTTTATTCAGGGCATCTGCTGCATCCAGGCTATCCGGATTGACCTCAACTTGCGCGTCTGGATCCGCTTTTTCGTTGCCATTTAAGGCACTATCGCCACTTTCGCTAATGGTTTCATCGAGCTCAAGCAGGGGGTTGGAGTCCAGTGCTTCTTGAATTTCCAACTGCAAATCCAAGGTGGAAAGTTGCAGTAACTTAATAGCTTGCTGCAACTGAGGCGTCATGGTCAGTTGTTGGCTAAATTTTAACTGTAAAGAGGGTTTCATTTACTTTTAATATATTATCCGTTGGAGAGTCTCAGCCATGAAATATGCTTATTTAACCCATTTTGTTATTAACATTAAGTTTCTATCCGAGCGGACTGAAAAATGGATTTTTCAGACAGCATGAATATACTTAATACTATGTCGCTGTGATCCTAACTATAGCTTGAATTGTTCACCAAGGTATACATCTCTTACACGTTGATTATTTAATACTTCTTCTGCCGTGCCCTCAGCGATCAATTCACCGTGACTAACAATATACGCCTTTTCACACACATCTAGGGTTTCTCGCACATTGTGATCGGTAATCAGCACGCCAATCCCCCTATCCCGTAACTGTTTAATAATCTTCTTTATATCATTAACAGAGATAGGGTCAACACCCGCAAAGGGTTCGTCTAACAGAATAAACTCAGGATCCGCCGCCAGGGCTCGGGCAATTTCCACGCGACGACGCTCGCCGCCGGATAAACTCATGCCCAGACTATTGCGAATATGATTAATGCTGAATTCATCCAACAGAGAATCTGCTTGCTGTTCCCTTTGCTCACTGGACAACTCCTTACGTGTCTGCAAAATGGCCATCAGGTTCTGCTGCACGGTGAGCTTTCTAAATACTGAGGCTTCCTGGGGCAAATAACCAATACCCTGACGAGCACGAACATGCATGGGTTGTAAGGTAAGCTCTTGCTGATCGATGTAAATCTCGCCTTTGTCCAAAGGCACTAAACCGACAATCATATAGAATGTGGTGGTCTTGCCCGCACCGTTTGGGCCTAACAAGCCGACAATCTGGCCACTAGATACTTCCAAGCTGACATCTCTGACCACTTGCCTCGATTTATAGGATTTGGCCAGATGACTCGCTTTCAAGGTCGCCATTAAGGTTTTTCATCCTGTTCATTTAGGGTTTTCTCTTCATTTTTGTCTTTCTCTTCAGGCTGAAAAATAGTCACCACCCGACCCGTTTCGTTGTTTTCGCCCTGGGCCAGAATTTGTTCAAGCTCCATGTTGAAAATAATTGACTCACCTTTAACGCTGCTATTGTTTTGCTGTATTTCTGCATTACCGTCTAATGACAAAGAGCGGGAGTCCAGGCGATATTCAATGCGATTGGCCTTGGCGGTAACGATACTGCCATCCTCTTGCTGTTGGGAATATTCTGCAGGCTTACCCTTGGCAATAAATATCTGTTTGCCATTGCCCTGGCTGGCATCCACTTCCACTTCATCCGCCTTGACTGTGAGGCTACCTTGTTGAATCACCACCGCACCCCAAAAATTTGATTTTTTGGCGATACCATCAACAGTTTGATTACTGGATGCGATCTTTATTTCCTGGCTAAAGTCATCTTTTCCAGCAAAACTTGCCCCACAGAAAAACAAGGCACTGCCAATGCCAATGCTAAGGAAGGGGTTGATAAACGGTTTGAACATGGTCAATGAGCTCATATTTTAAGGTTTCGAGATTGGCGGTCAAGCCATTGCTATTAATCACGTAATTTTGCCCGGTAATTTCTACGGCCTGATCAGAGAACAAGGTTTTGTCGCTTAAGTCCACTTCGATAAAGTGAGTACGAATAGTTTGCACAAAACCTTCTTCATCGACACGGGTTATTTCTACATCGTTTTCAAACTGAATACGATTATCTTCGTACAATGTGCCTTCCGATGCCTGCACCATCCAAGGCTCCTGAGCCTTCAAAAAAATGGTGTATCTGGGCGATTTAAACAAGGTAAAACCTAAGAGCTCAAAATGTTCCATCTTATGGGCAAAAACCTGATGGTTGATTGTACCATCTTCGTGGTACAAGGTACTCAACATGGTGCTTGCCTGATAATTTGGCAGCCATGCGGCTTCCGTTTGTTCTTTCGGTGCAATGTGCTCATCCGCCATCCAACTGGGCAGGTTAACGGCTAGTACCAAAATAAACAGTACAGCAATGCTAATCGTTATACGGTTCATATACTGCTACCACGAATACCATCGAGCTTACCCCGGGCCTGCAAAATCAAATCACAGATTTCTCTTACCGCGCCAAATCCCCCCTTATTAAGGGTCACATAGCTGGCATTTTTTTGCACAAGAGGATGAGCGTCGGCCACCGCAATAGTAAAACTACTGCCAGTAAACATGCCTAAATCCGGCACATCATCGCCCATTGAGGCACAGGTGTTGACTGAAACACCCAATTGTTTTTGCAGGGCCACAAGGGCCGAATATTTATCCTCGCAACCCTGTTTGATATGTTTAACCCCAAGAGATTGCATGCGTTGTTCAACAATATGTGAACGTCTACCGGTAATCACAGCAACCTGCACACCAATACTCTGTAGTGCTTTAACACCATAACCATCACGAGTGTGGAAGGCTTTTAATTCTTCACCTTGGTTGCCAAGGTAGATCCGTCCATCAGAAAACACCCCGTCGACATCGCAGGCCAGAAGTTTAATCGTCGCCAACTTATCCATTACTGATTTTTCTAATAGGCCATAGAAAGTGCTTATCTGAGTCATTACATAACGCCCTCCGGCAATAAGACTTGGATGTTGATGGGCAATTCCCCTAAGCCCGATGGTTGATACGCGGTGTTAGTCATGGTGTTTCCTAAGCTGGATTAAACAGCACAAATTGATATGCCAGGAAACAAAGCAGCAAACCTGCACCTTCCCAGCGGTTTATGCGTCTCGTTCCCCGCAGGTTAAAACTAAAGATAATAAGCAAAACAATCAAAGCTAACATAACATAGATGTCTCGGCCTGCGGCACTCGGGTCCACGACACCCGGTGCAATGAGGCCAGGCATGGCCAGCACCGCCAGAATGTTAAATATATTTGAGCCAATAATGTTGCCTAATGCTAAATCGTCTTCGTTCTTCAGCACCCCAGCAATACTCGCGGCGAGCTCCGGCAAACTGGTGCCAATGGCAATAATGGTCAAACCGATAAGCAAATCACTCAGGCCAAAATGTTTAGCGATGATGACGGCAGAGTCGACCATGAAATGCGCGCTTAAAGGCAATAAAATCAAACCCACGATCAGCCAGGATACTGCTTTGCTTGTGGGAACGCCCGAGGGAATTTCATTTTCTGTTTCTAACTGCAGAGGGTCTCCCTTCTCCATATTAAATGCCATCCAGGTTAAGCCGCCAATCACCACAAAAAATAAGACAATGAGCAGCGTCCCTTCACTGCGGGATAGAAACAAATCCGACAACAAATACGTCGCTAAAACGGAGACCAGTAGCAACACTGGCATTTCTCTTTTTAAGGTCGTGGAGGCGATTGACAGAGGCTTAAGTAGGGCCGTAATCCCTAACACCAATGCTATATTGGTAATGTTAGAGCCAATGGCGTTCCCTACAGCGGTATCGGTATTGCCACCGAATGATGCAGTGGCAGCCACCATGATTTCTGGGGCAGAAGAGCCCATGGCGACGATGGTCAAACCAATTATCATTGGCGATACACCAATGTTTCTGGCTAATGCTGAGGCTCCAAATACAAACCTGTCAGCTCCCACACTCAGTACCACCAACCACATCAGGAAAAAAGACGCTTCAACAATCACACAATTTCACTTTATTTTTTTAATTGCGGCAATTGTCGCAAAAAGGATAGACTTTGCATATAGCCAAACTACCTGAAGATAGATGATTGTGCGGCAATTAAAAACGTTTGAAGCAAGGTAAGCAATTAAACCGTTTACTTTTGCGCCAAAAAGCCGGTTAAGTGCTGAAAAATTAGATTTTGTTAGTACGTCTTTATACTTAAATTCATGATGTTTCGAATAAATTGAATATACCTTGTTACTTTTTGTCTTTGTTGTTTTGACTTGAAAAAAAGTACAATAGCCACAATTAAAGCTCTCGGGCGAATTAGTACTAAAACCATATGGAACAAAGCCGTATAAATGGAAAATTTGATAGAGATTGACAATTTAACGTTCAGCCGCAGCGGGCGCGTTATTTACGACAATATTTCCCTGCGGATCAAAAAGGGCAAAACCACAGCCATCATGGGGCCCAGTGGCATTGGTAAAACAACCATGCTCAGATTAATGGGCGGCCAGCTGAAACCAGATTCCGGTGATATCACATACAAAGGTGAATCGATTCCAGGTATGCGCCGCAATCGACTATTTAAAGTGCGCAAGCAAATGAGCATGTTATTTCAAAGCGGCGCCTTATTTACCGATATGAGTGTGTTTGATAATATCGCCTTCCCTCTGCGGGAGCATACGCCATTGTCTGAGGAGCTCATTTACACCGTTGTCATGCTCAAATTGCAGGCCGTTGGCTTGCGCGGAGCGGCATATTTAATGCCTAACGAATTATCTGGGGGCATGGCACGTCGCGCTGCATTGGCAAGAGCCATTGCCCTTGATCCTGAACTGATCATGTATGACGAACCCTTTGCCGGACAAGACCCCATATCGATGGGCGTACTGGTGAAGTTGATTAAGGCCCTCAATGATGCCCTGCAACTCACCAGTGTCGTTGTCACTCACGATGTAAAAGAGGTGTTAACCATTGCTGACTATATTTATATTTTGGCCGAGCAAAGGATAATCGGCAGCGGTACGCCAGAAGAAATTAGAAATAGCGATTCGGCACTTGTGCAACAGTTTTTGCAGGGACAGGCCGATGGTCCAGTACCTTTTCATTTTCCAGCAAGTAAGATAAAACCCGCTTTTATGGAGAGTAATTAATGGAGTGGTTAGCGCAAATAGGGGCAGTCAACTTGCGACGTTTGAGCGCTTTCGGTCGAGCGACTCTGGTATTGTATGGTGCGGTAGTCGCCAGGCCCCAGTTAATTAAAAATACCCCGCTAGTACTCAAGCAAATATATGCGGTGGGGGTTCAATCATTGCTTATCATCGTGGTGTCAGGTTTGTTTATCGGCATGGTGATGGCCCTACAAGGTTATACCATACTCACTAATTATGGTGCTGAGGGCAGCTTAGGACCCATGGTCGCACTGTCTTTACTTAGGGAGCTTGGGCCGGTAGTGACCGCTTTGTTATTCGCAGGTAGAGCGGGTTCAGCATTAACCGCAGAAATCGGTTTGATGAAAGCGACCGAACAGTTGAGTAGTTTAGAGATGATGGCTGTTGACCCCTTACGCAGGATTATTGCGCCACGCTTCTGGGCGGGAGTAATATCCATGCCCATGTTGGCCCTTATTTTTAGCGCAGTAGGCATACTGGGGGGACATTTGGTTGGGGTAGATTGGCTGGGGGTGGACTCAGGCAGTTATTGGTCAATTATGCAAAGTCAGGTTGATTGGGATAAAGACGTAGTAAATGGCATTATTAAAAGTATTGTTTTCGCCATTGTGATCACCTGGATAGCGGTATTTAAAGGCTACGATGCACTGCCGACTTCCGAGGGGATCAGTAAGGCTACGACTGAAACGGTGGTATTTTCATCCCTCGCGGTTTTAGGCTTGGATTTTGTATTAACCGCATTAATGTTTGGAATTGAGTAGGAGTTGCTAAAATGACATCAAGGAAAGTAGAAATACTGGTTGGCTTATTTGTAGTATTAACCATTTGTGCTGGTTTACTGCTGTCAATGAAAGTGGCCAATCAGGGGGTCTCGGGGCAATACGAAACTTACATTCTGTATGCTAAATTCGATAATATTGGCGGATTAAAAGCCCGTTCTGCAGTAAAAGTGGGAGGCGTGACGGTAGGACGAGTAGATAGCATCAAGCTTAATCCTAAAGACTTTATCCCAGTTGTCGCCATGAGCATCTCAAAAGAATATGACCAGTTCCCGGAAACCAGTTCAGTATCAATACTGACCTCTGGTTTATTAGGTGAGCAATACGTAGGTTTTCAACCGGGCTTCGTCATTGACGGTATCGAAAATTTGGCCGAAGGGGATTTTATTCAAGACACAAAATCCGCCTTGGTGTTGGAAGATCTAATTGGTCAATTCTTATTTAGCAAGGGTAGTTAAGCATAGTGAAAGATGGAGAATATAAAGTGAAATATTGGTTTGATTTTTTATTTGCAGGGCTATTAATATTCAGCGCCAGCGCAATGGTGCAGGCTCAGGAGGAGGTCAATCCCTATCAGATGCTGGAAGATGTGGCGACCAAAACCTTTGAGCGCATTAAAAAAGAGCGTCAGCAGATCGAAGCAAACCCTGAATTGCTAAGAGATGTTATGGAGCAGGAATTATTGCCTTATGTCGATTACAATTTTTCCGCCCTAAAGGTGTTGGGTAAGCATTTTAGAAGTGTACCAAAAGAGAAAGTTCCGGAATTCATTCAGGTATTTAGGCGATATTTGATTACCACCTATGCCCTGGCAATGGCTTATTATGATGGTCAAGAAGTGGTGTTTCAGCCCATGCGCGAAGTCGATGATGAAAAAAACGTGACAGTTCGCGCCATCGTTAAAGAGCCGGGTCGACCCGATATCAATCTTTCCTTCAAATTGCGTAAAAATAAAAAGACCGACGAATGGAAAGCCTACGACATGGTAGCTGAGGGCATCAGTTTATTATCGAGTAAACAAAGTGAATTTGAGTCTATATTACGTCAAGACGGTATTCAGGCGGTGATAGACTTAATGAATGACAGAGTTAACAAACCTATCAACATAGACAAACCAGCGAAGGAAACCTAAGTGTCTGTTGTTAAGGTCTCGCAGCCTGTTGCAGGTAATTTTTTGCTCACCGGTGAGCTAAGTCGCAATACGGTAAATGACAGCTGGCCAAATAGCCTAAGCGACTTGCGCCATAGCAGCAAGGGTCAAACGCCAGTTATTGACTTGGCTGGTGTAAGTCATGCAGATACCGCCGGGTTGGCCTGGCTACTGAACTTGCTCCGTGATGCGAATAAACAAAATATCACCTTTAAACTAAAGAATGTGCCTGAAACGATTATCAATCTGGCAAAAATAAGCGACGTCGATAGTTTTTTACCGGTACAATAACGGCCTAATTTAGCCCTTCGAGTGATATCAATGGAAAACCAAGCAATAGAAACCCTCCTGACCGAGACCCTGGGGCTCGCCGAAGCACACGTGACAGGCGACGGCTCACATTTTCAAATCATTGCCGTGAGTGATCAATTTGAGCAGATGAGTCGGGTGAAAAAACAGCAGTTTGTCTACGCTCCCTTAGCAGAAAACATTGCTCAGGGTAATATGCACGCGGTTTCGATCAAGACCTTCACCGAAAAACAATGGCAACGGGAACGTATGTTTAATCTCCCCCAGTAGTCCGCAAAAAATCAATATTACAATTCTACGAATTCACCTTTTACCTGATACGCTATTTGTAGCATAAGGCCTCAGCATGGAAAAATTACTCATAAAAACCTGTGGCGCCTTGAACGGCACAGTGCAAATTTCCGGGGCAAAAAATGCCGCTTTACCTATTTTGATGTCGAGCATTCTGGCGGACTCCGTGTGTCATTTTGACAATGTCCCGGAACTACGGGACATCACTACCAGTTTGGCCCTATTGGCAGAACTGGGGGCGCTTACCAAACGTACATCGGGCCACTCGGTCACCATTGATCCAAGCACCATCAACAATTGCAATGCCTCTTATGACTTAGTCAAAACCATGCGTGCTTCAATATTAGTACTGGGCCCTTTATTGGCCAAATATGGTGAGGCAAATGTATCCCTGCCCGGAGGCTGTGCCATAGGCGCAAGACCGGTCAATCTGCACCTGCAAGGCTTGCAGCAAATGGGCGCTAAGATCGATGTTGATGCCGGTTATATAAGGGCTAAAGTTGATGGAAAGCTTAAAGGCGCTAATATCTTTATGGATATTGTCAGCGTAGGCGCAACTGAAAACTTAATGATGGCCGCGTGTCTGGCACAGGGCAATACGGTACTAGAGAACGCCGCCTGCGAACCAGAAATTACCGATCTGGCTAATTGTTTGAACGGTATGGGTGCACAAATAACTGGCGCGGGTAGTGACAA
Source organism: Paraglaciecola sp. (assembly GCA_047618055.1). Classification (GTDB taxonomy): domain Bacteria; phylum Pseudomonadota; class Gammaproteobacteria; order Enterobacterales; family Alteromonadaceae; genus Paraglaciecola. The sequence goes on from JBLHIW010000046.1 coordinate 10,096, forward strand.
AATTCATATTCAAGGTGTGCCAAAACTAGCAGGCTGTCGTTATAGGGTTTTACCTGATCGCATTGAAACCGGCACCTTCTTGGTCGCTGCTGCGGTAACGGGTGGCAAAATACGTTGTGAACGAGCAGCCCCTGATACCCTCAATGTGGTACTCGACAAACTTAGTCAGGCAGGGGCGGTAATCACTAAGGGCGACGATTGGATTGAACTGGATATGCAGGGTCGCACATTACAAAGTGTTAACATCAAGACGGCTCCTCATCCCGGTTTCCCGACCGATATGCAGGCCCAATTTGTTGCCTTAAACTGTGTTGCCCAAGGAGCCGGCGTGGTAATTGAAAATATTTTTGAGAATCGTTTTATGCATGTCCCTGAGTTACAGAGAATGGGCGCTAAGGTTGAGTTAGAAGGTAAAAGCGCTGTATGTGATGGTGTATCTTCCCTCAAAGGTGCCCAGGTAATGGCAACCGACCTGCGCGCCTCTGCCAGTCTGATTATTGCAGGGTTGGTGGCAGAAGGGGAAACAATCGTTGATCGCATTTATCATCTGGATCGGGGTTATGAACACATCGAAAGAAAGTTAAACGGCCTTGGTGCGAACATCACCCGTATTCGTTAATATTCATCACAAAATAATGTCTTTTATCATCAACTCAAGTCGCCGCAAAACGCATTTTCCTAGGGGAATTTAGATAAGTCCACCTATGGTAATCGCGGCTGTTTTAGCTCTAATCTGTCTAAATCAAAAATCGCTTAGGTAACTTCCCTCCAACGCCCACCAGCACAATGACTGACCTTAGTTCGTACCATCCAGTTCGGCCACTACCACCTTAAGTTTCAGTAGCGCATTTTTACGATTAATTTCAAGACTGAGTTCTGTGCCCGGTATGGTTTCGGTAATAAAATCCAAGGTTTTTTTGACGTTATCTGTCGCTTGGCCGTTAATTGACAATAAAATATCTTCAACCAACATTCCGCCTTTTTCTGCCGGACTGCCCTTTGCAACACCCGTGACCAAGATACCTGTAGGAGGAACAAGCTCCGCACCTACAAAGCCCAGAATGCCCCGGGTAACCTTGCCGTTGGCGATAATTTCATCCATAACTTTCTTAGCCAATTCATAAGGTATGGCGAATGAAACACCATCCACATCTTTCACTCGTCGTCTGCTATCCAATGTTTTAAAGTTTGCGTTATTAATGCCGATCAAATGACCATTGCTATCAATCAGTGCACCACCGGAATTACCTTCATTTAACACTGCATCCATTTGAATAAAATCAAAATAATTAGCCAAACCATTGCGACCCACGCGACTCACTACGCCCTGGGTGATGGTTTGCCCAAGATCATAGGGATTGCCAATGGCCAGCACCAAATCCCCCACTCGGGTATCGGTATCGCTTAATTGGGGGATCACGCTTAAATTATCTTCAGATACCTTTAGTACCGCTAAGTCAGTGTAGGGGTCGTAACCAACAATTTGCGCTTCAGCTCGGCGACCATCCTGTAAGCCAACCAGAATGCTATTGGCGTTTGCGATAACATGCAAACAGGTCAGGATATAACCATTTTCAGTCATGATCACCCCAGAGCCTAGACTTATCCGTTCAACCGCGCGCCTTCTGGTGAAACTGCCAACATTTTCAGTTGACTGGCTATAAATATTGACCACCGCAGGGGCCGCAGCATTCACTGCGTGATTGAAACTAAGCTTTTGTGGGACATTTTTTTGTTGGTTAAATAAGGACAGGGAAATACCGCTACCCTGTCTAAGATCAGGGACGAACAGCAATATTATTGCCGAAACAAGCATCCCAATTAGAATGGATTTTATGATAAACGAAAAGGACTTAAGCACAACACCTACACATTAATCGAACAAATACCTATGGGAAACAAGAATAGCATTGAAGTGAACAGATAACAGCCCCTGCTTGGCGGCGCTGTTGTCTCAGTTGAGGCTAAACTAACGAATTACCAAATAAAGGGATGTGCGTCCTCGTTTAACGCTAAGGGCAATGACGCCTTTTGCTTCATCCAACACATTGCGAAGATCAACCACATTATCAATTTTTTGACGATTTACACCAATAATCACATCACCGTCTTGCAAACCAATTAATGACGCAGGAGCGCGGGCGACCAACTCAGAAATGACCACTCCTTCATCACCCTGTTGGGTTTTGCCATTAGTTAAGGTTGCCCCTTCAAGTGCCGGGTGTATTTCTTTAGCAGCAATAACGCTTTGGGTAGCATCGCCCAAGGTAACGGTCACGCTTTCCCGCTTACCCTTGCGTAATAAAACTAACTCTACATCGGTTCCCGCGCCTTTGCTGGCAACTTTAGCCCGCAGTTCCTGGAAGCTGGTAATTGGACGGCCATTGATCCCGGTAATGATATCTCCCGCCTGAATACCCCCTTTGTCGGCGGCAGAGTCAGGAGAAACTTCACTGACAAATGCGCCCTTACTTACGTCCAAATTCATCGCATCGGCCAAACCTGAATCTACATCCTGACCCAGTATGCCGAGTAAACCACGACGCACTTCACCAAACTCGATAATTTGATCCACCAGACTCTTCATCATATTTGAGGGAATGGCAAAGCCAATACCCACGTTACCGCCGTTGGGACCAAATATAGCAGTATTAATCCCGACTAATTCTCCCCGTAAGCTAACTAATGCTCCGCCGGAATTGCCTCGGTTAATTGCCGCGTCAGTTTGAATAAAATTTTCGTAACCACCAATATTTAAGCCTGAGCGCCCCAGTGCACTAACGATGCCTGAGGTCACGGTTTGGCTTAGGCCAAAGGGATTACCAATCGCTACCACAAAGTCTCCGACTCGTAACTTGTCTGAATCAGCTAGAGGCACTGCGCTCAGGTCATCAGAGTCAATTTTTAATAAGGCAATATCACTTTGTTCGTCTGCCCCCAACTTTTTAGCTTTGAATTCGCGACCATCCGTCAGTTTAACCAATATCTCAGTGGCGTTATCCACCACATGGTTATTGGTAACCACATAACCTTTTTTGGCATCGATAATCACACCTGAACCCAAGCCTTTAAACGGTCTTTCTTGTACTTGTTCGTTCGGGCCGCCGAAGAAGTGGCGAAACACGTCTGGTACACGTTGTCGTGATACCTGCGTACCTTCTACTGCAATGCTAACAATCCCCGGGGTGGTTTTATCCAGCATAGGAGCCAGGCTGGGTATGCCATCTTTATCATTTGAGAAAAAAGGCAGTGCAGCGTTCGCAGACAGATTACATGACAGGCCTGCCAACACAACACAGCCTATTACAAAAAAACGATTAATTTTTTTATTCATCGAGTAGTATCTCCAACTTAACAATACATTTAAACTTAATATCCCGACTACCCAGACACATCACTTATGCCGAAAGTTCCTTGCTTTATTTACTCTCCCCCTACCTTATTTTGTTTATCCCCCGAGAATAAACCGGAACTTTGTGATGAAAAATCCAATGGTTGTACTTCGGTAGCGCTTTTACTTCTGACTTGCTTTGCGCTTTTATGGCGTAAATAGGTCGCAGCATGCTCACCAAAATAATGACTACCACCGGTCTCATTAGATTCAGGTATCTCGGTCAATAGGGCCTCATAGGCTTCAAGCTGTTGTTTAAGTGCTTGGGATTGATGTTCTATTTTTTGAACAATTTCTTTGCTTTGAAGCAAATAACTGTTTGCTTGCTCAGTCATCAATTCTCTGAGAGTTTGTTCGCCAGACCCTGACTCTGCCTGCGAAGACTGTTTTTCACTGATAAATTTTGCAACAAAAAAGCCGATTATTCCGCCCACTACTAACAATAAAATACCTACAAGCCAATCCATAACCACTCCTGATTTCATTCGGTTTATTAAGTACAAGGTCTTGCCTGGCAATTAACCTTGCTGCCCAGCGCAGCAAACAGCAATAACTATTCTACTCGTGGACAACGCAAAACAACATAAGAATGATATTATACTCTTGTCACTGAAAATGCGGTCAATTTATTAATATTCAAGTGTAATCGTTGATGATTACCACCTAATATTTAAGGAACTCTTAGCGCTTTATGTTAGCACTCACACCCTGGCAAAAGTATCAACAAGACCTGGAAGCCGATGATTTTCAGTACGATCCCGCACAAGAGAAGGCGGTCAGGGAATTACAACGTTTGTATGAGGAACTAAGCCATCCGCAAAAAAAGCTAAGCTGGCGCATTAAATTACGGTCCATCTTTGCTAAAAGTATGCGCAAACCGTCCATTGAGGGACTGTATTTTTGGGGGGGCGTTGGCCGAGGCAAAACCTATCTGGTGGATACTTTTTATGAATGCCTGCCTTTCGAAGACAAGTTACGTATTCATTTTCATCGTTTTATGCACCGGGTACATCAGGAGTTAAAGACCTTAACGGGACAGACTGATCCTCTCAAAACCATTGCCCAGAGCTTCGCCAATGAAACCCGTGTTATATGCTTTGATGAGTTTTTTGTCTCAGATATAAGCGACGCGATGATACTTGGCACCTTGATGGAAGAATTATTCGCCCATGGGATCGTGTTGGTGGCAACCTCTAACATTGTACCGGATGAGCTATACCGCAATGGCTTACAGCGGGCACGTTTTCTGCCCACCATTGCGTTAATCAATCAAAATACCCGTATTGTGAACGTGGACAGTGGCATCGATTATCGCCTGCGCACCCTTGAGCAGGCAGAAATTTATCATTTTCCGCTGGATACCCAGGCCCTGGATAATTTGCATCTGTATTTCAAACAGTTAGCTCCCGAAGCGGGCACGACCAATGAAGATATTGAGGTGGAGGGACGAACGATCCCAACCCTGCACTATGCAGACGGAGTCGTGATGTTTGAATTTCGCGCCTTATGTGATGGCCCCCGCAGCCAACGAGACTATATGGAGCTTAGCCGCTGTTACCACACGGTGTTAGTGTCCAATGTCGAGCAAATGGGGCAAACTGCCGATGACATTGCCAGGCGCTTCATTGCCATGGTAGATGAATTCTACGAACGTAACGTGAAGCTGATCATGTCGGCTGAAGTGCCGTTAGATGCCTTGTATACAGACGGTCAGTTATCCTTTGAATTTCGTCGCTGTATAAGCCGCTTAAAAGAAATGCAGTCCCACGACTATTTGGCCACTGAGCATTTAGCATGAGCCCTGAGTCCCAGCCATATACCAGAGCAATATTTTTGAACTAAGGGCGGAATATGAGTAGAATCCTCCGCATAAAATCTACGTTTTGATTGAAAGAGAGAAATAAATGGGTAGAAAATTTGAAGTCCGCAAAATGTCGATGGCCAAAACAGCAGGCGCAAAGACCAAAGTATATTCCAAATATGGTAAAGAAATATATGTGGTGGCGAAAAGCGGCGGATGCGATCCTCACGCCAATCTGAGCTTGCGACGCATAATCGAAAGAGCCAAAAAGGATCAGGTGCCCAGCCACGTCATTGACAAAGCCATCGACAAAGCAGCGGGGGGCGCAGGTGAAGACTTTACCCCCGCCCGCTACGAAGGATTTGGCCCCGGTGGTTGCATGGTGATTGTGGATTGTTTGACCGATAACAACAACCGCACCATCACCGATGTACGCAATTGCTTTACTAAGAGCGGCGCTAAAATTGGTGCACCCGGTGCCGTCGCCCATATGTTTGACCATCAGGCCATTTTATCCTTTAAAGGGGATGATGAAGATGCCGTACTTGAACTGCTAATGGAAGCGGATGTAGACGTAACCGACGTGGAATGTGAAGACGGCGAAATTACCGTATTTTCCCCTCATAACGAATATTTTAAAACCCGTAATGCCCTTACTGACAGCAATCCACAGCTCGATTTTGAAGTAGATGAAATCACTTTCATACCCCAGACAGAAGCACCTATTGCCGAAGAAGACCTGGAAATGTTTGATAAATTTATTGATATGCTGGAAGACTGTGACGATGTGCAGGATATCTACCACAATGCTATCGTTGAACGTGAGTAATCTATTTCACCTAGACATCTGATCACTGGGCGATGGATGATATAGGATATAAAGTATAAAAAACCGAGCCACGCGCTCGGTTTTTTATTTTCAGACAGTTATATTATATCTTTGATTATTTACCGATTAAACGTAAAAACTCATCACGGGTAGCCTGTGAACTGCGTAATGAACCCAGCATCATTGACGTGACCATGGAGGAACTTTGCTTTTGCACGCCGCAC
>JBLHIW010000047.1:0-16230 GCA_047618055.1 Paraglaciecola sp.
GTGCAGGTAATACCAATGGGTTTATGATAGGCAATATAGACACGATCAGATTTATTTTCGGCACTGGCCTTGATCAATTTTCCGGCAACACGTACCTCGTCCCCAGGCAGAACTTTTGTACCCAATTCAGGGGTTTCGCCATTGATCGTGACCTGCTGCTGTTCAATTAATTTATCCGCTTCACGACGGGAACAATGACCTGAATCACTGATAAATTTATTAAGACGAATACTGTTAACGATATTCAACATACTCAAGCCCCAAAAAACACCTCAACACGTGTTAACAGTTTTTTATCCGCAGTCGTCAATGGGCCTTGTTGGATCCAGTCTTTAAGCAACTCCTCTGTTGTCCTTTGCTTACCGTGTTGCAACTTTTCAGCCATCATCTGCAATTGGATATCCTTGCGTTTAGCCCCGTCAACTTTGGGGGACTCCTTTGCGCCGATGATTTCCATCACAATGGTTAATGCCCGCCTGTCCATAACAGGTGCCTTTAAAATAGGCTTAAAACACTGCTGCCATGCACCGGGCAAACCTTGGACACTTTCAGGCAGTGTATCCTCGTCATCCCATTCATTAAGGGCCAAAAACAGATTTGTATATTTCTGTTGCTGCTGATTTTGTTGCAATTCTATTAATTTTGTTTGCTGAGCCTGCAGATTATGATTAAGCAGTTTATCAAGGGCGCTTCTGGCGCGTGCTGGCAATTCGTCCAATAAAGCGGAAAGCTCGGATTGTGAGGCAAGAGCCGTTGCCAGTGTTGCTTTATCATGGGCCTGAGATATGTGTTCAGCCATCGTCATAAGCAAAGAATTAGCTTGCTCAATCTGACTGTCAACCGCGAGTTTCTCCTGCTGTTGTTGGCTTTTCAACTTGGCAAATATTTGGTCATTTGCCGCCCTAAATATCGGCCACAGTTGGGCTTCGACCTTTTTACCAGCATGGGGAATGGTCTTCCACTTATCTTGCAATTTTTTCGCTTGCTCGATGGCATCGGTGACAGATTCCAATTCAAGCAAACCCTGGGCTTTGCTGAGCAGTTGCTGCTTTTGTTCGGCGTTATCTTGATAGTATCGATTAATCTGCGCTTTTAGCGGGGCTAACTGGGCATGATACTGCTGATTAAGGATATCTCTTTGTTTGTGATCCACTTCTCCTACCGCCTGCCATTGCTGCTGCAGCATTCGTACTTGCTTGACCAGATCAGCCTCTGGCAGAGGCTGATCTGACAATTCATCAAGGCTTGCAATAAGCTTTTGTTTAGTGCTTAGGTTGGCTTCCCGCTGCTGTTCTTGTTGAAGGTAAAAATTTCGGCACGGCAAAAAAGCTTGTTCGATCGTATCCTCAAAGGCCTTATTAAGGGCCTGATCCGCTTCGTTGTCGAGCTTGCCCAGACTATTCCACTGTTGGCGCAACAGTTTGATTTTTTTGGCTTGCTGATCAATTTCCAATGGTTGAGAAACCATGTCTTGTGCTTCTTTGAGTAAAACCGGTTTACGGGGGGCGGCAATATAGTCTTGCCAGTCTTTCAGGTTTTCAATCTGCTGCTGTACCTTGGCAAAAGGTCGCAGCAGCTGTGTTTGTTCTTTTTCCGGCAAAGCTTGATACCAGGTAAGTACTTTTTGATACAGGCTCATGGCGACTTTAAACTTCCCCTGCTCAACCAGGGCATCCACTGCACGAATTTTGTTACGGCATCGTTCTGCATCCTTGGCCAATTGGGCTCGCAGGCCCCTTATCGCCTGTTGCCACTGACCACGTTGAGCCTGCCAGCTATGTGTCAGGCTCTTAGGCCAGTGAGTGGCAAAGGCTTCAGTCAGCTCCTGCCATTGACCTTGTGTATCATGTAAATATTGTTTGGCGGCATCCAACTGACTCAGGTCATTGGGCAGGGGTAAGGCCTTCACCGTGTCGAGTAACTCCCCAGCATGTATGATTGCCTGTTGAAAAGCGGGCAAACGGCGCAAGGTATTTTGACAGCTCAGCAGCTGCATATTCAGGTTTTCTAACTCTCTTCGTGCCAGTCGAGCACCACTTTCTAGCTGAGCGATTAGGCTCTGAACCTGTTGTTGACACGTGACCAATTCATGAGCATAGCGTTCACATTGCTGTTCACTGATCTGCTCGATATTGTCTTCTAGCTCTGTCGAAATACGCTGCAATACCTCTTGAGCGTTAAGGCTAGTGTGCTCTATGGACTCTTGTTGTTTAATCGCTGCTTGCTCTGCCTGCCAGATAGGTTTTAACTTTGCCACTAAGGTGCTTAACTTATACTCAATATCGGCAAATTTATCGATAAAATTCTGTTTATCGCTTAATGTCAGGTAAGAAAATTGCTTAGCTAAGCCCTCATATTGGGCCACTAAGACCACACGCTGTCCTTCAATTTCTGGTAAATCACTGCGCTCTTTTAAGGCCAGTAGCCGCGCCAGAACTAAACGGGTTTGCTTATCCAGCTCTAAGGGTATTTGTTTGCTGAGCTGCAGTGCCTCAAGTTTACGGCTAGCCACCAGCTTAAGCTCTTCACTGTTCACTTTTTTCAGCACTTTATTCAGAGTAGCTTCGTCTTCAACGCTGTCCAGTAATTTCAGTTGCAACTCAGCATCGCTGCTGGAAAATAATATCTGTTTAGTTAATTGAGGTTTGCCTAGTTTGGCCAAAACTTCCAGTACTAAATCCGACTCCTTGTGCAACCAGGTTTGCCCAAGCAGCTTCTCAAGCAATTTGTTGTCCTTGCATTCCATGATGAAGGTGCGTTTTTCCTGTCCGGTAATTTTATCACTTTGCTCACTGAGTAAAACCTGTTCAATAATCTGCTGTGCACGCTTAGCTATCCGGTCATTTTTGCTGCTTTGTGCCATTTTGTACCACAGCACAAAACTATCAAGCTTAGTCAGGGCCGCCAAACTCACATTGACGTCGGGATCATTAAATGCCAGTTCGTGTAACACGGATTTTTGCTGTGGCTCATCGGCACTGAGTTGGCTAATGGCTTTAATCCGCACTTGTGGCTTGGGATCTTGATGTTTGGGTCGAAAAAGGCTGCTAAATATCATCTTGTTTAAATCGCGCTATGGTTTGATGTTCGGAAATTTCAGGAGACAGCTCGCTTTTATACTGCTGACGGCTTTTTTGCACTATTTGCCCATTCTCACCCACGGTCATATGTTGCTCAGACTTAAGAATTTTAGCCTGATACAGCATCACCGCTTGCATACTGGTATCACGTTGCTGCTCGGTCAGCAAAGAGCCATCCAGCCACTTACCGGTTTCGACCGCAACACGGAGTTTGTCGTAGATCTCGGGGCGCATATTTTGTAATAAGGCTTCAATATTCATTTAGTCTGCTTTCTTCACAAAGATAAGGCGAATTCGATTGACGATGTACCAGACAAATCCAACGATTGCCGTACCGGCGGCGATGTTATGCTGCAAATCTCCTGGTAATGCCCCTCCCCAATACATAAAGCCAAAACCACTGACAAACATCAGCATGGCGATCATGGACTGGGTTTGAATTTTTTGGGCTTTGAGGTATTTCTGCAACTTTTGCTTACGTTCAAGATCCCCGGCGCTGGCTTCACCTAAGGTAAAGCCACAATGTTGACAAGATTGGGATTTATCAGATATTTTTTTATTACAGGACGGGCAAGCAACTAATGCCATTTATTACTCCATACACTTAATACATTTAATATATTTAATCGATACTGCACGTTTAAATATCTTATTGTTTGAGATCACAAAAGCGCGGCCAAAACCGCGCTCTATATCCAAACGTATAGATTAAACCAACAACTTACTTTTAAGTTAAGATTTATGTTCTTTGTTAAAATCCACCCAGTACTTTGCAACTGACTCTTTCATTTCTTTGCGCAGTAAAAATATACCAAACAGGTTAGGTAGCGTCATCACCACAATCGCAACCGCCGACAGGGTCCATACCAGGGTAGTATCCGATACCGCTGCCCAGAAAAATGCAAACACATAGACCACACGATACGGCATCACCGAACGGGGCCCTAACAAATAGGTCATCGCCCTATCCCCATAATAAGACCAGGCGATCGCGGTGGAAAATGCAAATAATAATAAACCCACCGACACAATATATTTACCTGATTCACCAAAAAATCCTTTGGTAAACGCGATGGCAGTTAAACTTGCGGAGTGGATCAATGACTTACCCGATACCACAATACTGTCTTTAACTAGGCTCCCCTCTTGCACCCGCAAGTTTCCGGAAAACAAATCGCCCTCATCACCCACGGTAAAGGTAATGTCTTCAGCAAAAGAACGGGCATTGATAATAGTGAAGCCAGAGTTCAAGGCCTTACCATTAATCACTTGTAGTTCACCGGTGTAGTCGGTCACACCGTGATCGTCTACATGGTTAATATAATCAAACAGTTTTTGCCGGTCTTGTTGGTTAGTTTCCGAGTAATTGCCAGCCAGAATGTGCATATCTGAGCGGTCAAATACGTTTTGATGTTTTTCCTTCCAGACTCCGGAAGATAAAATAACCAAACCGGTTAAGGTACAAATAATGATGGTATCGATAAACGGTTCGAGTATTGACACCATACCTTCTGATACGGGCTCATCCGTTTTAGCCGCCGCGTGAGCAATAGGGGCTGAGCCCTGCCCTGCTTCATTGGAAAACAATCCGCGATTGACACCTTTGTTAAAGGCATAAGCAATGGTCGCCCCCAAAAAGCCTCCGGTTGCTGCTGAACCGGTAAACATATCGGAAAATACCGAAGCAAAAGCAGGACCGATATTTTCAAGATTGGCGAAGATCACCGCAAATGCACCGACCACATAAACTAATGCCATCAGGGGTACAATTTTTGAGGTGACGGCAGCAATACGGGTAATGCCGCCAAGAATAACCATGGCTAACAACACGGCTAAGATGCCACCCACCATCATGGGGTTGAAACCAAAGGTAGACTCTAAACTGGTGGCAATACCGTTACTTTGGGGCAAGTTGCCAGTACCAAAGGAACTGATCACCGTGGCGATAGCAAAGGCAACCGCCAACCATTTCATATTTAAGCGTCGGTCCATGTAATACATGGGGCCACCGGCCATCGTGCCATCAGCCGTTTTAACCCGGTATTTATGGGACAAGGTGACTTCGACAAACTTGGTCGTCATGCCAAAAAATGCCGTTGCCCACATCCAAAATAGAGCGGCCGGGCCGCCGAGGAAAATAGCAAACGCCACCCCACCAATATTGCCGGTGCCGACGGTGCCTGACAAGGCCGTGGTCAAAGCTCTAAAGTGACTGGTGTCACCCGGAGAGTCGGCTTTGTCATATTTGCCGGTGACCACTTGCCAGGCATGTTTAAAATAACGCACCTGGGGAAATTTTAGATAAATGGTGAAAAACAGCCCGGTACCCAGTAATACATACGGAAACCAAAACGCGCCTCCCAGCACCCCATCAAGTAACTTTAAAAAATCATGAAATATGTCCAAACTATTCCCCTCTATCTATTATTGTTATTAATATTTTTAGTGTTGTTGTGTGATGATTTTGCGCTTATCGAAGCGTATCGACTACGGCCCTGATTGCAATCAAAATATCTTCACCGAGCTGTTTGCTGCGCGAGGGAGACCAACCAAAAGCGGGGTCTGCCAATTCAATATTATCTTTAAAGGGCATTTCCAGGGTATAGGATAAACAATCAAATTCATGACCGATGGCGTTGGCCGCCACTGTAAGAATAGCCTCACCGGGTTTATCTTTGTCGTAACCTTGCACATCCTGAAATTCCGGGGTAGCGGTTAGAAGGGCCTGCTTGAAGCCTTCCTCTAATTCTTGTAAACGGGCCGAATAGTTGGGATTGCCTTCACAACCGGCAACAAAATTGTAGGGTAAAGCCTCATCACCATGCATATCTAAAAACAGGTCGACTCCTGTTTGCTGCATCGCTTGCTTAACCAGAAAAACTTCAGGGCTGCGTTCCATGCTGGGGTTTGCCCATTCCCGGTTGAGGTTGACGCCCAGGGCGTTAGTTCTCAGATGACCACGGACAGAGCCGTCGGGATTCATGTTCGGCACCACATAAAATACCGCTTTATCCAATAACAAGCGGGCTAAACCGTCGTCTTCGTCTAGCAGCCTTTCCAGTAATCCCTCAACCAGCCATTCGGCCATGGTTTCGCCAGGATGCTGCCTTGCGGTGATCCAAATTGATTTTTTCCCTTCTTGTGTTTCATCCTGAGCATGAGAGCCTATAACCAGCATCGACATATCTCGGCCGTCCAGAGTTTCACCGAGGAGTACTTGTTTGCAATCAGTGGCGGTCTGGGCCCAGGACAGTAAATCCAAGTGGCGTTCGTAACTATACGGCGCAAAATAGGCCATATAAACCTGCGAACATTCGGGACTAAACTCGATTTCCAATTTTTCCCCATCAAAGCGACTATCGACTCTAAACCACACTTGTCTATCGTAAGACGCCACAGCGTGATAATTCTCCCAGCCGCCTGGATAGGCTGACTGGCTGAGGCCATTAAGGGTGATTTTATGGGCAACCATGGCGGTGCTATCGAGTTTAAAATGAAACCATTGAAAAAAATCAGACTGATTATCCTTGCGGATAGCCAGTTGAATGTCATCTTCTTTTTCGGCACGAATAACCTGAATGTTGCCGCTGTCAAAATTACTACTAATTCTCACCATATTCTCGCTGCGTTGACCCATTAAAATTAACCGCAGTAATTTACCACAGCCCACTTGAAAACGTTAGCACCCAATGCAGCGGAGCTAACTTTGCTAGTTGAAAAACGTACGTAAGCTTAAACCTATGGCGCTTGAATAGCCGATTGAACTGGCAACCACTTGTTTTTGTTCGTTGATAAGATAATACGTTGGGTAGCCGGTAAGTTTGAAGGTATCTTTTAAACTTTGTGTCCCCAACAAAACATGACTTAGAACCTGGTGCTGATCAACAAAATCTTGCACCTCCTCAATACTTTGATAGTCCATGGCGACGGCAACAATATTCACCTCAGCGGGATTTAAATATTCAAGATTGCCAATACTCAGGGCGCAAACCTGGCACCAGGGAGCAAAAAAGTAAATTAAGGTCCGTTTCCCTTCACGCGTCAAAGGCTCTGTACTGCCCCCCTCTAGCGCGACCAAACGGATCTCAGTAAGCTTCACACTGCCATCAGCGTCAAGTAAGTTCCTTGCTTGCCAGGCTGTTATCGACAAGATGATAACACCGAATACAGCGAGTTCTTTGCCCCAGGAAAATACCTTGCTGGATCGGGTGTTTGTCAAAATATTCTCATAACGTTCATTCTTCCAAATAACAGAAAACCCGTCTAAGCGGGCTTTCCATAAACGTTAAGGCAATCTAATGCCCTAGCCTAGTTTGGGTAGGGTTGGAAAATACAAACCCGCCATATCCTGTACTACTTTCATAACCTGACAACTGTAGCCAAATTCATTGTCATACCAGGCATAAACCGTCGCTCTATCACCGGAAACAATGGTTGCCTGAGAGTCTATCACCGACGCCGCGCGCGTCCCTACCAGATCCGTAGACACAATTTCTTTGGAGCTCGTAAAGTCGATTTGGTGCTGTAATCTCGAAAACAAGGCTGTGTCTCGCATAAACTCATTAAGCGTATCTTTGTCGGTCTCTTGCCCAAGGGTAAGATTTAGAATGGCCAGGGATACATTCGGCGTGGGTACGCGAATGGAGCTACCCGTTAGCTTGCCTGCCAGTTGAGGATAGGCCTTAGCTACAGCCGTGGCTGCCCCCGTCTCGGTGATCACCATATTTAATGCGGCACTTCTACCACGGCGATCGCCTTTGTGAAAATTATCAATCAGGTTTTGATCATTGGTAAAAGAATGCACCGTTTCTACATGACCATTTTTTATCCCGTACTGTTCATCCAAAGCCACTAATACCGGCGTGATAGCGTTGGTGGTGCAACTGGCCGCAGATAAAATAGTATCCTCCGGCTCAATGTCAGTATGGTTAACACCATGCACAATGTTTTTAATCCCATCTTTGCCTGGTGCCGTGAGCAAGACCTTTTTCACACCCTTTGACAACAAGTGTTGGCCTAGCCCTGCTTTATCCCGCCACATGCCCGTATTATCGATCACGATGGCATCTTTGATACCGAACTGGCTGTAATCCACTTCACTAGGACTATTAGCGTATATCACCTTAATAAACGAGCCATTTGCCTTAATCGCTTGGCGCTCTAAATCAACCGTAATACTGCCATTAAATGGGCCATGTACCGAATCCCGGCGCAATAAACTGGCACGTTTTTCCAGGTCGCCATCACTGCCGCCACGCACCACAATCGCTCTTAGACGTAATTTATTGTTTTTTCCCTGTCGCTCGATTAACAAACGGGCCAACAAACGGCCAATGCGGCCAAAGCCATACAAGACAACATCTTGCGTTGGGTGCTCATCGCTGACATCCACGATGTCCACCAGTTGCTCGCGCAAATATTGTTGAATATCTTTGTTTTGATGGGCGCTGTCATAATGATAGGCATAGGCAAGCTTGCCAAGATCAACATAACCCGGTGCCAGAGACATTTTGCTTAGCGCTTCAAGCAAAGGCCAGCTCTCCCGTAAACGAAGTTTTTTGCCTTCTTTTAAACGAACAGTCCGGTGGGCTTTAATAATATCTATGGCACTGGCACCCAACAGGGCTCTACCGTAAACTGATACTTCAACCGCATGATTGCGATAAAGGTTTCCTAACAGGGGTTGCATTTTCTCTGCATATTCCTGCCTTTCCTGCCAACTACTCTGTAGTTCCTGCTCAAATTTTTCATTCATAATATTGGACTTTTAATACTCAGCTCAAAGGATGGAGGGACCTCGGTCGTTATCATAATAAAAACCGAAATTCGTGGATTTAGTTGCTTATACTTAAAATTGCCGCCATTCTAATCAAAGCTGGACGACTAGCCAAATTGTCGAAAATTTACTTGTTTTGCGACAAATTCAAGAATTAAAGCATTTTATTGGTAATATTCCTACAAGGAACACTATGCGAACATTGGCGCTTTTTCCCCTTATTATTCTGCTGTCTGCCTGTAATGAACCCTTTCCCCTCAAAGTCCAGGATATATGTAAAGAACAACCCCAATTTTGCAGTGACTTAAATCCTGATAGCTGGTGCCTGGTGGAAAAAAAGCAAATTATCAGGCATCGTTACGCATACTTAAAAGCGCCTGCTGAGTTAATAGATTATCGACTGTTACTGGATTTCGAGGACTATAAAACCTGTATCAGCAGAGCTTCTCAAATCGTCCATATCAAGGATGTTGAAAAGCAGGCTAAAAGAATGCAAGCGGTGGTGGTAGCCGAAAAGGAATTAAAAAGACTTACCGCTAAAACCCAAAACGCCACCCAACCCCACCTCCTGCTATACCATTGGTCGCGGTTTGGCAAACAAGGATCACTGCAAAAATTTCTAAGTCTTAGGGATACGGACAAGTTAAATAGCTATGAGTTACAAATAGGCCTGGCTTCATATTATGCTAAGTTCGACCTGGAAAGAGCCATCTCAACTTTGCATCGTGCCCTTGAGTTATATACAGAACAAGATGAACTGGACAATGAAATTTTTGCCAGTCTAAGCACCCTATATCTGACATTAAATGACTTCAAAAACGCCTATGTGTGGGGCAAGGTGGCGGAAGAATTTTCCGAGAAAGATATTAATCTTGCCCTTATCAGACCCTTGTTGAGTGCCTCAAATAAGATAAAAATCCTCGACGAGATAGCACAAGACTATGTGGACGCAATTGAAGACAGGGAGTTTCAAACGCCCTTATAAGTGACATTCACTTGCGTTTTTGAAAATAACTTTCAGAAATTATTTGCTATTTTTTATCTAAAGATCGTTTACTGCTCAAAAAACCAACGATTGATTCTTTTTTACGGTAAATTTGAGGGGATACTAATTTGACACCGTATCGTTTTTGGCTCGGCGGTGGAACCCTCATCAAATTGATGGCCGAGATGGGCTGAGTAAAGCGAAAAAAAACGGCACTCCTTGCATACGTCAGAGATATCCCGGGCATATCCCGTCATATCCCGTCATATCCCGTCATATCCCGTCATATTCCGTCATATTCCGTGAAAAATGCCCTCAATGGCTTTTTTCACGGACCGGGGTGCACATCCTGATGATTTTGAGTCCTTGCATGGAGAGCCTCTTACATTAACTAACTCTTAGCGAGGGCTGCGTTTGAGCACAGCAATACTTTTATAGGCTTGCACATAGACGGTATTAAGTTGGACATCGGGTTGCTCCGCTAATCTTGAATAGCGCGTATCGAGGGACACCTGCCATGCATCGCTTAGGCTAAGTTGCGGCAAATTAAAACGCACATCATGATCACTTGCATTGAACACTAATAACCAATGCTCATCAAGGGAGTAGCTTGCTGAGGCTAAGGCTTTTAACTCCACAGCGAAGGCCTGGTTATTCTGATCATGCCAATCATCCTCCAGCTTCGCTTCCCCATCTGGGCGATACCAATTCGCTTTATCTACATTATGATAGAGTGAATAACTGTCATCCTTTAAACAAAGATAATTCAGTAGCTCACTACTTTTTCTCAGCCCAATGGTATAGGCACAAAAGGCTAAAAAGTCCTGTTTGGACTGATTAAGGTTCCAGTCCAACCAGTTAATTTCATTGTCCTGGCAGTAGGCGTTATTGTTGCCATGTTGGCTTCGACTCAGCTCGTCACCTCCGAGCATATGGGGGATCCCCTGGGATAACATGAGGGTGGTGAACAAATTACGTTTTTGGCGCTCTCGTAAGGCCAGAATTTTCAGGTTTTTAGTCTCCCCTTCTTGACCATTGTTGGCTGATAGATTGTGTCCATGACCGTCCCTGTTTTGCTCACTATTGGCCTCATTGTGGCGTTCGCCGTAGCTGACTAAATCCTGCAAGGTGAAGCCATCATGATAGGTAATATTATTCACCGAGCTTAGGATTGAGCGCTGCTCTTTTGGAAACACATCCCTTGAGCCTAATAATCGGGTGGCAAAATCACTGGTTATACCCTTATCACCCCGCCAGAAGGCTCGTACCGTATCACGATACTTGTCGTTACATTCCAACCAGTTAGATGGAAATTGCCCCAGTCGATAACCGTCGTGCCCAATATCCCAGGGCTCAGCGATCAACTTAATATTGCTTAACAGGGGATCTTGACGCAGGGTTCTAAAAAAACCCGATACAGTGGAAAACTCGTAAGGATCCCGTCCCAAACCGGCGGCCAAATCAAAGCGAAAACCATCCACACCCATTTCCCCCACCCAGTAACGCAGGGCGTCCATCACCATTTGCAGGACATAAGGAAAGGCCGTATTAACCGTATTTCCACAGCCCGAATTATTCATATATTTATGATAATCAATGGCACCGTTCTCGTTCCGTTCAAATAAATAAAATGACGCATTATCAAAGCCCTTAAAAGACAAGGTGGGTCCGTCAAAACCACTTTCAGCGGTGTGGTTATACACCACGTCCAGGATCACTTCGATGCCAGCCTCATGCAGGGCATCAACCATCATTTTAAACTCCCTGATACCATCCTTAACCACATAGCGGGGATCGGGGCTAAAAAAGTTAATCGGGTTGTATCCCCAGTAATTAGTCAGGCCTTTTTCGGTGATAAAAGGCTCGGGCATAAATGCTGCGACGGGCATCAATTGCACGGCGCTAATCCCCAAAGATTTTAGATGTTCGATCACTACTGGCTGACATACTCCAAGAAACTTACCCCGATAGGCCTCTGGCACATCGGGATGCAGCTGAGTTAAGCCTTTAACATGAGCCTCGTAGATGACACTTTGATTAAGAGGGGTATGGGGTTTAAGCGTGTCGTTTTCCGGCTGCAGAGGGACGACAACAGACTTAGAAATCATAAACTGACTATCGTCTTCATACTGTCGTGCATTCCATACTAAAGGACGATTTAACGCCTTGGTATAGGGGTCAATTAGCAATTTTTGTGGATTAAAATGCAATCCCTTGTGATTCTGATTGTCACCACTGGTGCGATAGGCATATAGCTGGCCGGCACGTAGGTTTTCAACAAAACAGTGCCATATTTTGCCCGTTTTAGCCACCATGGCAATAATCGCTATCTGTTCTTCTGTATCCGGATGAAACAGGCACAGTTGAACGCCATCCCCATTGGGACAATGCACCGCAAAATTACAGCCCCTGGCACTTAATGTCGCACCCATGGGTTGGGGAGTGCCCGAACTCACCTGATAGTCGGTTTCCACTCTTGGTATTTCTGTAGTAATAAGCTTAACCCTTATACAAAATGTACAATGTTGCCAGAGGCGGCAATGTAACCGCAATAGACAAGCTTTGGTTATTCCATGGCAAGTTTTCGGAATGTATCTTCTTCGCGACCTTATAGCCACTGCCCCAGTAAGCCTTATCATCGGTATTAACAATAAGTTGATACTCCCCGGCATCTTGTACGCCAAGCCTGAAATTTTGCTGAGGAACGGGGGTGAAATTATTAACTGTATATATTTTTTGTTTTTGATCCGCAGATTTGCGTAACATTGACAATATACTGTGCTCGGCATTGCCGTGATCGATCCATTCAAAGCCCTCAGCCTGGTGATCCAACTCGTGCAGGGCAGGATATTGCTGATAAGCCTTATTTAGCGCCCGGTACATCGCCTGAATGCCTTTGTGTTTGTCAAATTCAAGTAAATGCCAATTCACTGAACCGTCATGATTCCATTCGTTTGCCTGACCAATTTCATTGCCCATGAAATTGAGTTTTTTGCCTGGATGAGCAAACATAAAGGCCGCATAACAGCGCAGATTAGCCGCTTGTTGCCACTCATCCCCGGGCATTTTACGCAGCAAGGAGCCTTTACCGTGCACCACCTCATCGTGAGAGATAGGCAGGACAAAACTCTCATCAAAGGCATACACCATGCTGAAGGTAATTTCATTGTGATGATAACGACGATAAGAGGGATCTTTGGCGATATAATGCAAAGAGTCGTGCATCCAGCCCATATTCCACTTAAAGCCAAAGCCTAAGCCCCCTTCAAATACCGGACGGGATACTTTGGGAAAGGAAGTCGATTCTTCCGCAATGGTCATGGCATGGGGATATTTTTCGTAAACGGCTTTATTCATCCACTGCAATAGGCTAATGGCTTCGTAATTGTGATTACCGCCATCCACATTTGGGATCCACTCCCCTTCTTCCCGGGAATAATCCAGATATAACATGGAGGCGACGGCATCCACCCGTAAACCATCAATATGGTATTTATCCACCCAAAATAAGGCATTGGCAACCAGAAATTGACGTACGGTGTCCTTACCGAAATCATAAATGCAGGAATTCCAATCCGGGTGCCAACCCTTGCGCGGATCTTCATACTCGTAGACATGGGTGCCATCGAATCTAGCTAAACCGTGGCCATCCTCAGGAAAATGCGCGGGCACCCAATCGATAATAACCCCAATGCCGTTTTGATGGCATTGATCGACAAAATACTTAAAGTCATCGGGGGTACCGAAACGGCTGGTAGGGGCAAATAGTCCAACGGGTTGATAGCCCCAGGAGCCGTCAAAGGGAAATTCTGATATGGGCAACAATTCTATGTGGGTATAGGCCATATCTTTAATATAGGGAATGAGCTCAGCAGCCAGTTCTTTGTAGCTCAGGTATTCCTGGCCGGAATCATGTTCAGGGCGCTTCCATGAAGCGGGATGAAACTCATAAATACTCATGGGCTGGGAATATTTATCTGCTTTTGCCTGTTCTAACCACTTACTGTCGTGCCACTGATATTGGCTGTGATCATATACCACAGAGGTGTGGGATGGATATTGTTCCGCTGAAAAACCCACAGGATCAGCTTTATGGGGCAGACTATGTCCGGCACCATCCTTAATTTGATATTTATACCTAGCGCCTGCGGTGATACCGGGCACCACCAACACCCAATAACCCGAATCAGTCTTTTGCATAGGCAGGCGGGAACCATCCCAATAATTGAATTCACCAATTAGTGCTACCGCACTGGCATTGGGGGCAAACACAGCAAATCGCGTAGCGTGTATTGGCTGTGCCAAACCCACATCAAGTTCGACTAACTGGGCACCCAACTGCTGATAAATATTTTCCGGGGCATGCTCAATAAAATGTACGGCGTAATAGGCCTGATCCTGGAATTGATAAGGATCAATGACCTGATATTCACCCTCGGCATGGATAATGTTAAGAGCATAAACCATTGGCATAGACTTGGTCTTGAAGTTAGCACTAAATAAATAACTGTCAGCCTGCTTATTTAGTTCGCCAAGAGCGATACCTGTTGCCAGGTCGATAACCGAAATTTCATCTGCATTGGGCATCCAAACGGTTATCGAAAGGCTGTTATTTATTTCGTCAAATACCGGCCCCAGTTGGGCAAAGGGAAAGGTACATTGTGCATGGTGTAATTGCTGCGCTAACTGCATTTTATCGCCTCTGGTAAACGGCCTAGGATTTTGGCCATTAGTATTATTGTGAAGCTTGTTTTCTCGCATCGCTTAAGCCTTGAGCCAGTTCCTTTAGCTCGGTGTTGTTGAATATCTGCTGCAAGTTTTGCGTGAGTTTGCGCTGCCAGTTGGGATATTCTTTAGATGTCCCTGGAATATTAACGGGTTTATCCATTTCTAGCCAATCCTCCAACTGCAAACTTAACAACGCACT
This sequence comes from Paraglaciecola sp., assembly GCA_047618055.1. Classification (GTDB taxonomy): domain Bacteria; phylum Pseudomonadota; class Gammaproteobacteria; order Enterobacterales; family Alteromonadaceae; genus Paraglaciecola. The sequence continues at coordinate 14,769 of JBLHIW010000047.1, forward strand.
TGAGCCCGAAGCCATGTGTCGTTGCATAGCAAAGTTTAACCCTTTATTCATCGCCACGTCATTAACCTCACGGCCAATACTATCCGGTATCGAATGATGCCCGTGCAAGGTATTTAATATAGCTTGTTTATTGTCATGCCTGTCCTGGTAAAGATCTGACAGAATATCGTCAATGGGATACAGCCCCAGCTCTTTACCCAATTCCAAATCATAACAGTGCCAATAGCCAGATAAAGTAGGCATATCGTGGGTAGTCAGGGTAGACATAGACTGAACCGGATAATGAGCAGGGGAAAAGAAACCACCGTCTTGAGCTTGTTCAAAAAAGAACACTCGATAGGAGTACACACCGTTGTCAGCTAATTTAAGCCTAATCTCATCAGGTACGGTCCCTAAGTCTTCCCCAATCACCAGACTTTGATGGCGATGGCTTTCAAGGGCCAATATCCCCAACAAATCGTCGACCGGATAATAAACATAGCCGCCTTCTTTGGCAGTATCACCTTTCGCCACCCACCATAAACGTAACAGGGCCATTACATGGTCGATCCGCAGCGCCCCCGTGGCCCGCATGTTTGCATCGAACAAATCAATAATAGGTTGATATTGCTGATGATAGAGCTTTTCAGGATCCATCGGTGGCAAGCCCCAGTTCTGTCCGAGGGGGCCAAGTACATCGGGCGGTGCACCTACACTGGCATTGATACAATACAGATCCTTATTCCCCCAAATTTCGGCACTGCCTTCGCTTACGCCAACGGCCAAGTCACGGTACAAACCAATAGTCATATTGTGCTGGTGAGCAAGCTGATTCACTTTTTCCAGCTGCAGCGCCGCCTGCCACTGGAGCCATAGGAAAAATTTGACCCGCTTGGCATTCGCTTTTTCAAACTTGGCCACCGCCGGACTGTGATAGTTGGCATAGTCATCGGGAAACACGGGCCAACCCCAGGATGGTTTGCCTGCAGCGGCCAAGTTTTCCTGCAAAGCATCGTATACGGCTAAGGTATGCAAACTCTCTCCACCGTCGAGAATAAAGGCCTTAAAATCCTTGCCCAATAAGGTGTTTTTGGATAAATATTCGGTGTATTGATAATTAAAAACCCCATCCAATGCCTGTAATTTAAGATGGATTACCGCCGGGTAATCAACATATTCAACTTCTCGTAGGGCTTGTAAGCGCTGACTAAAATCCGGCGTGCTAACCCATTGCTGAACCCCTGGCGACTGATAACCGTCCACGGCAGTAACATCAATATAGATAAAATTAAGCCAACGTCTCGATGAGGGACCATAAGGACTGCAGGCTTCAGGGTTGGCAGGATACAAAGCATGGATAGGATTTAAACCGACAAAGTCAGCTCCCTGAGACGCAGCGTTTTCGAGTAAATACGCTAAATCTGAAAAATCCCCCACCCCCCAGTTATTTTCACTGCGTAGACAATATAACTGAACGCTCAGC
>JBLHIW010000048.1:0-16219 GCA_047618055.1 Paraglaciecola sp.
TTTATGTGATCCACTTGAAACGCTCGGGCGTGGCTAGCAAGGTTAAGTTCATATTACCCATACCAGGGCAGAGTATTCTCGGTTGGTAAGAACAGAGTGAATAAATGACTTTTCAGGCGTTCTGTGTGAGATAAGTAATCGACATGTATTTTTGAAAAACACAAGATAGTCACATTTAAAAGATACCCTTTTTATAAGTATACGAATGTGTTCAGACTGTCTTAATAATAACTCACTGGAGTAATGGCAACATTATGAGCACTCTTCGTTTGATTTTAGCTGACCAACTGAGTCACTCTTTGGCCAGTCTGCAGGATGCTTGTTTAGAGAATGATTGGGTGTTGATGGCAGAAGTGCGTGCTGAGGCCACTTACGTTAAGCATCACAAAAAAAAGATCGCCTTTTTGTTTTCAGCTATGCGCCACTTTGCCAACGAATTAACGGACCTGGGCCATCAGGTTCATTACCGCCAATATAATGATCCTGCCAATAAAGCCAGCCTATTTGGCGAAGTTCAGCATTTTTGTAAGCAATATCAAGTTAAAAAAATCATCTTGACGTATCCCGGCGAATATCGCGTATTACAAGATATGCAAAGCTGGGAAGACAAACTGGGCATAGAGCTTGAAATTCGCCAGGACAGTCGATTTTTAGCCAGCCTTGAAGACTTTGCTCAATGGGCCGAGGGCCGCAAGCAATTGCGAATGGAATTTTTCTATCGAGAGATGCGCAAGACCTGGGGTTTTTTAATGGACGGCAAAAAGCCTGTGGGTGACAAATGGAATTTTGATAGTGCCAACCGCAAGACCTTGGGCAAAAATACTGTGGTGCCCAAACCCACACTTTTCACACCCGACAGCATAACCCAGGACGTTATTGAGCTGGTTAACGAACATTTTAGCCATCACTTTGGCTCACTGGAAAATTTTCACTTCGGGGTAACCCGGCAACAAGCCTTATTGGTATTGGCCGAATTTGTTTCCCAGCGCCTGGTAAACTTTGGTGATTATCAGGATGCCATGCTCCAAGGTGAGCCCTGGCTGTATCATTCCCATATTAGTTTTTATCTTAATTGCGGATTATTGTTACCCAAGGAAGTGATTGAACTGGCAGAACAGGCCTATCACAGCGATGCAGCACCCCTGAACGCGGTTGAGGGTTTTATTCGCCAGGTATTAGGCTGGCGCGAGTATGTACGGGGTTTGTATTGGCTAAAAATGCCCGCTTATGAGAGTGAAAATTTTCTTGAAGCAAGCCGCGCATTACCGGCCTTTTTTTGGGACAGTAATACGCAAATGAACTGCCTACACCAATCCGTTAAAGAAACCCAAGCCAATGCCTACGCTCATCATATTCAGCGGCTTATGGTGTTAGGTAACTTTGCCTTACTGGCAGGCTTGCACCCAGATGAAGTCAACGAATGGTTTTTGATCGTCTACGCCGATGCCTACCAGTGGGTAGAAATGCCCAATGTGACGGGCATGATCCTATTTGCTGATGGCGGGCTGATAGCCAGTAAACCTTATGCCGCCAGTGGCAGCTATATCAATAAGATGTCTAATTATTGCCAACATTGTCACTACAATGTAAAAGAAAAAACAGGATCACAAGCTTGTCCATTTAACTATTTATACTGGGATTTTCTCGACAGAAATAAAGACAAGCTGGGTAAAAACCCCCGTTTAAGCATGCCGTATCGCACACTGGAAAAAATGACCGACGATAAAAAACGAACCATTAAGCAAGACAGTCAGATTTTCTTTAAAGCCCTCGATAACCATGAAAAAGTCTGAGTTACCCAGAAAGATTTGTCTGGTCTGTCAGCGCCCCTTTACCTGGCGTAAAAAATGGGCACGGTGTTGGGACGAAGTGAAATACTGTTCTAAAGCCTGTAAAGGCGCTTTAAAACCGTCATGAGCTCAGCTTAAGCTGCTTTTGCGGCTAACCTGTCTTTGCTCTATTGGGCAAAGTATGACGTTTAATAATTCTGCGGCCTTCGGCTCGTACATCATCCCGCTTTTGAAATGCCCATAACTTGTCTCGGGCTGCTTTAGCGCTTTGTTCTAAGTCTATGATTGGCTCAGGATAATCCTGGCCTAGCGTCACACCATACATTTGTTGTTCCATCTGTGTCAGTGTCCAGGGCTGATGAAGCAGCTCATTGGGTAACTCACTTAGCTCAGGCAACCACTTGCGTATAAAATCGCCGTCTGGATCTTTTTCCTGTGATTGTTTAACAGGATTATACAGGCGGATCAAATTGATCCCCGTCACCCCTGCCTGCATTTGAAACTGGGGGTAATGAATACCCGGCTCAAAGTCCAAAAACACCCTGGCTAAATGAGTCACACCCTTGCGCCAGTCAACATCAAGTTGATGACACAAAAAACTGACTAGCATCGAACGCATACGAAAATTAATATAACCCGTTTGCTCTAAGCAGCGCATACAGGCATCGATTAGCGGAAAGCCCGTTTGCCCCTGTTTCCAGGCCAAAATATGCTTATCCGCTTCAGCAGTTTCGTTGTACTGATAATGTGCGTAAGCCCGATTAACCGCTCGAAACTGCATCTCGATTTCACTTTCGAATTTTTGTATAAAATGGCAATGCCAGTGCAATCTGGAGGTAAAAGCAACTAAAGATCGTCGCCAGCCCTTTTTTTGCCAATTACCCAGGGTAAATTGATATACCTGGCGCAGACTAATATTGCCCCAGGCCAAATAGGGAGACATTCTAGAGCAGGCTTTGCGACTTTTACTGGGGCTTGATATGACGTAGGCGTAGTCTTTGCCCCGCTCGGTAAAAAAATGATGCAAGGTATGCCAGGCTCGTTTCTCGCCCCCTAACTGAAATTGCCTATGGGCGTGTTGCCACAGTGGAGGAATATCCACCTCACACTGATGAAAAACACGATGCTGTGCAGATAAAAAGTGAATATCGTTTAGCACTCGGTCAAAGCAGTTCCCACGCATTCGCCGCTGCCAGTTTTTTTCCCAATCTAGCCGTTTATTTAAGCCTCTAACCACCGCGCCACTGGGCGCTTGTGTCCAGGGGATGTGATGTGTATCACACCAACGACCCACCGCTTTATCGCGCTCAAAGGTATTGCTTAAGCCTATTTCCTGGTGACTAAAAATATGATCAATTGCACATGTTTTTATTAACCCGCTCAATACCTCACTTGCTTCTCCGTGTAAGACTAAAACCTGGGTGTTATATTCGCTCAGTTGCTGATTGATATCTTCAATAGACTGCCAGATAAAACGCCAGTGACGTATATCATAGTGAGGATCCTCTAGTAACATAGGCTCAATGATATAGAGCAGCAGCACCGGTGTGTTGGTCGCAGAAGCAAGAAAAAGAGGCTCGTGATCTCTTAAGCGTAAGTCACGTTTTAGCCACACCACGTTGACCCCAGAAATATCTAAGGGTGGTGAATTATGGCTGGGCACTGTTTAGCCACCGTTGCCTGAAAATCCTCTTTGGATCGTGGATTTCGCTTTGTTTTTGTAAATCAAAACGACGATGGCCTCTTGGATCAGCCCCCACGCCGGCTAAATATTGCCAGTTGCCCCAATTACTGGCCACGTCATAATCTATTAACTGTTGCTCAAAATAGGCTGCGCCATAGCGCCAATCTAAATCCAGCTCATGTACCAGGCAGCTGGCAACAATCTGTCTGCCGCGGTTCGACATATAGCCTGTCTGGCTAAGCTGACGCATACAGGCGTTAACGATGGGATAATCGGTCATGCCCTCACACCAGCGGGTGAAACGTGCCTGGTTAAAGGAAGTGGCTGGCGGGACTTGTTTAACACCTGCAAAATCAAACAGTTTTGCCTGGTGCTTAACTAAGTACCACTGGAAATATTCACGCCATAGCAACTCAAAAAACAACCAGTAAGTGGAGTCATTCGCGCCTTTTTGTTGTTCATAATACTTCAGTTGGGCATACACTGTTTTCACCGACAAGCAGCCGGTAGCCAACCAAAAAGATAATTTACTTGAGCTGCCCCAATCATCAAGGGCATTGCGAGTCTGTTTGTATTGTTTGACGCGATCAGTATCAAATAAATAGCTGTTTAATTGAGCCAGGCCTGCCGTTTCGCCACCTTGAACCGCCATTGAAATCAAGTTCCATGGCAAAACAGCGGGTGGGGGAGTGACGGGCGGTGGCAGCTGACTTGGCTCCCGCAGGGGCGCGGAAATCGGCAGTGTTTCGACTAATTTACGAAAGGGGGTAAACGTTGATGGCAGGGCCTCAAGGGCAAAAGGTAACTCAGCTTCACAAAATAAGCTGTGGCTTTGAGCATTTATCCACTCAATCTGCGGCAGAGCCTTTCTTAGCGCTAAGCGCTCTTGCTGCTCGTAGACACCCGGGTGGAAGCTACTGCCTATATGGGTAATATCATATCGCTCAGCCAGGTCGCTGATGGTTTTTACTACGGGGCCGTTGGCTATTAATAAATATTGCGCTTTGAGTCTGAGTTTGCGATCCAGTGCATCGATGCTTTGCAGCAAAAATTGTTTTTTATGCTCACCGAGATCATCACCACATGCCGCGTTATATGCCGCCTCGCCATCACTGAATACATAAACACACAGCAACCTGTCAACGCGAGCGCATAGTTGGGTGAGGGCGGGGTTGTCAGTAAGACGTAAGTCGTGCCTGAACCAGAATAAACCGGTGGTAATGTTTGATTTCATATTGTGACTATGCGCCAGAGCCACAATCAGATCATAAGTTAATATAAATAAGCGTGAGGGGATGGGGTGCAGAATGGAAAAAATAAATGGTACTCAGTTAGTTTTTTTCTTCGCCCACCAAAAAACCGCCAAATAGGCGGTTTTTTGGTGTTAAACAAGCCACATACTAGGCGTTGTTGTGTATGTCCTGCATCGCCCGACCTGAAGGGTCTGCGTTGTTTTTAAAGCTGGCATCCCACTCCAGTGCTTCCACTGTACTGCAAGCGATGGACTTACCACCGGGTACGCAATTGGCGGCGCTTTCTTGTGGGAAAAATCCCTCAAAGATCGTGCGGAAGTAGTAGCCTTCTTTGGTATCCGGGGTATTAATCGGGAAACGGAATTCTGCCGAAGCCAGTTGTTGATCACTGATATCCATTGCTACTTTTTCTTTAATCGAATCAATCCATGAATAGCCTACACCATCACTGAACTGTTCTTTTTGACGCCACAGTACTTCGGCTGGCAGGTATTCACCGTTGTCGAAGGCCTTGCGCAGTATCCATTTCTCCATTTTGCCGTCCAGACACATTTTATCTTGTGGATTAAGGCGCATGGCCACATCCAAAAACTCTTTGTCTAAAAACGGTACGCGGGCTTCCACGCCCCAGGCGGAGGTGGACTTATTCGCCCGTGCGCAGTCAAACATATGCAAACGTTCCAGTTTACGGACAGTCTCTTCATGCAATGCTTTGGCATTGGGTGCCTTGTGGAAATACAGATAGCCACCAAATATTTCATCGGCCCCTTCACCAGACAACACCATTTTTATGCCCATGGCTTTGATTTTTCGGGTCATCAAATACATGGGGGTAGCGGCACGTATTGTGGTGACGTCATAGGTTTCAAGGTGATATATCACGTCGCGAATGGCATCTAAACCTTCTTGCACGGTGAAATGGACTTCGTGATGCACCGTGTCAATCATCTTAGCCACTTTGCGTGCAGCAATCAGATCAGGTGCCCCTTCCAGGCCCACGGCAAAAGAATGCAGACGGGGCCACCAGGCTTCACTTTGATCGTTATCTTCAACACGTTTAGCCACATACTGAGCAGCAATGGCTGATACCAGGGAAGAATCCAGGCCCCCTGACAGCAATACACCGTAAGGCACATCGGACATCAAATGAGTCTTAACCGCCTTTTCAAATGCGGCCTTTAAGTCATCCAGATTGGTTTCGTTATCCTTAACATTCTCATAGTCCATCCAATCCCGCTTGTAGTATTGGGTCAACTCGCCTGTTTGGCTCCACATGTAATGACCGGGAGGGAATTCTTGTACGGTTTTACATACGGGCACTAAGGCCTTCATTTCTGAGGCGACAAACAAATTACCGTGCTCATCATAACCGGTGTATAGGGGGATAATACCCATATGGTCACGGGCAATGAGGTAGGCATCTTTCTCCTGGTCATACAGGACGAAGGCAAACATACCTTGTAGCTCGTCAATAAACTCTATGCCTTTTTGCTGATAGAGGGGCAGGATCACCTCACAATCAGATTTGGTTCTAAAGTCGTAGGGTGTGGCCAGATTCTCTTCGAGTGCTTTGTGGTTATAAATCTCGCCATTGACGGCTAATATTTGATTATTATCTCGGCTGATAAGGGGCTGTGCGCCAGTATCTACGTCGACGATGGCAAGACGTTCGTGACATAAAATCGCATGATTATTATTCCAAATACCTGACCAGTCAGGGCCGCGATGGCGCAGCAATTTTGAAAGTTCTAAAGCCTGTGTTCTAAGTTCTGATACATCAGTTTTGATGCCCAGAATGCCGAAAATACCACACATAAAGTTGTTTCTCTTGGGTTGTGTTCGATGGACCGAATAATCGCTTTATATAGCGCAAAAGTATGCTGATATCTTTTACTTTATCTCAGGATTGAATTTGCCAGTCTGAGTGAAAAATGCAAGGGGAAACTGTCATTTATTTACACTTGTTGGCTATTAGATAGATTAACTGCCGTTTTCAACAATCATTGGCGGGTAATATGGCCTAAATAGGCCATAACCAGGCTGTTTGAAAACGGTCGTCTTCAAGCAGCCCGAGATTGGAATTAGCGCTTTGCGCTATTTTCGTTGAAACTCACTGGTGGCATTCCACTTAGGCCAGTCCTCGGCGTTAGCGATGTGGTAACCCACATCAAAAAGTAATTGGGTGTCCTGGTGAATGCCGGAAAAATCCCAGTTTTCACGGAAACCATCACAGACCTGATGATAACAGCCGGTGATGATCACATTTGCCCGTTTACGATACTTCGCCGTTTCTTCATCAAAGGGCTGACTTCCGCCTTTGGCGTACAAGGCCGGTACGCCTTGTTTGGCAAAGCTAAAGTGATCTGATCGATAATAATAGCCGGCCTCTGGGTGACCTTCCCTTACCAATACGCGGCTCTGGCGCTGGGCCGCTGCGGCCAAATACTGCTCCAGCTCCGACTTACCCATACCCACCACGGCAATGTCCTTGGTTTTACCTAATAGGTTGAGGGCATCCATATTAATATTGGCCACCGTCTTATCCAGAGGAATAAGGGGATGGGATGCGTAGTACAAAGAGCCTAGCAAACCTTGCTCTTCAGCTGTTACCGTTAAAAAGGTAATAGAGCGTTGTGGTTTGGGGCTTAGGGCGGCAAAGGCTTTGGCCATCACTAAACTGCCGGCGACACCGGTGGCATTGTCATGGGCGCCATTATAAATTTGGTCGCCCTCCTTGCTTTCATCTTTGCCTAAATGATCCCAATGGGCAGTGTAAATAATATGTTCATCAGCTGCTGTTGTACCGGGCAGGGTGGCGATCACATTATTGCTGATGGACTTTTTCATCGTGCTGTTAATGGTTACCGAGGCCCCCAGACCCAAGGGTTTATGGTATGAACCTTGTGATGCCAGGGCTTTTTGTGCCGCAAAACTTGTTCCGGCTTCAGCAAACACCTGTCGGGCTGCTTCAACAGAAAGCCATCCTTCCACCGCGACCCGATCTGCATTGCCATTGTCTGTGACTAATCCATACTGGGGACCGCTCCAGCTATTAGCGACCACTGACCAGCCATAGGAGGCCGGCACGGTCTCATGGACAATTAGCGCGGCCCGGGCACCCTGGCGGCTGGCCTCTTCGTATTTATATGTCCAACGACCGTAATAGGTCATGGTTTTACCCTGAAACTTGCCGCTATCAGGGCTTGCAAAGCCTGGATCATTGACCAGGATCACCACGGTTTTACCTTTTACATCCAGACCCGCATAGTCATTCCAATCGTACTCCGGGGCTACCACACCATAACCGACAAAGACCACTTCCGAGTCTTTGAGCTCTATGCGTGTTTGCTCACGTTTGGTCGACGCGACCATGTTTTCCTTATACATAAATTCATTATCGCCAATCTTAAGCCGCATATCCGGATCGGCATTCATCTCAACCAGTTCAACGGGCTGCAGGAAACTATCTCCATTGCCAGGTTGGTAACCTAAGGCTTTAAAATGCTTGACTAAATAGTCCAGGGTCTTTGTTTCGCCCACCGTAGTCGGCAAGCGACCTTCAAATTCATCCGAAGCAATGGTTTTGGTGTGCTGCCTTAATTCCTCAGTGTCGATACTTTGATAGACCTGCTCAAAATTGTTGCTCTGGGCCACAGTGGCTGACGGTGTTTCGCCACAAGCGCTAAGTAGAAAACCAGCCGTCGTGGCCAGGGATAATAATAAAGGTGAATGTTGCATTAAATTGTTCTTGTTGTTTTACAATGGCAGCATTATAAGCAGCTATCCATAAGAACTTAAATAACAAATGTCACAAACCTGGAATCAGCCCTTTATTGAACAATTATCCCTCAATCCATATCAAAATCTGGACACGCTATTTGCTCTGTCTCAGTGCGCTCAATGGCCAAATGCCCAGGGACTTAATGAACTTCAAGGGCGCGTATTAGAGAGAGGTGTTATGCAGCAAACGTTTGTTTGTCAGAACGAACTGCCAGAAACATCGGCCTACTATGAACAAATTATTTTTGAGCAAGGTATTATTCCGACAAGATCCCAAAGCTGGCATGACTTATTTAATGGTCTAATGTGGTTGCAGTTTCCCCGGACTAAAACCTTGTTAAACCAATTACATGTTAGTGACATCGAGCAATTTGGCTTGTCGCCAAGAACCCACAGACGCAATAATCTGACGCACTTTGATGAATGTGGGGTAGTACTGGCCTGCTCAGATCCGGCTTTGTTGGAGTGCCTTAAAAATCATCAGTGGCAGGAGGTTTTTATTGAGCAACGTTCATCTTGGGGCAGGGACATCCATCCCTATATTTTTGGCCACGCCAATTATGAATTGTTACTTGCGCCTTTCATTGGTCTGACCGGGAAATGGCTGGCGGTAGAGGTAGAGCAGGACTTCGCTCAACACAGTTTAGCCGAGCAAAGTGCACAAATTGACCGTCTGGTGCAGGTAAAAATTATTCAGGAAGATACCTTCTCCCAGCCCAGACCGCTCTTGCCATTGCCCTTATTAGGGATCCCGGGCTGGTGGGATGCCAATAGGGATAAAAATTTCTACGCTAATAAGGATTATTTTCGGCCTAAGCGTTTATGAGCGTATACCCAAAGCCATTGTAGTGACAGCTAGGCGGCAAGGGAACTCAGCCCCATGAGCGTAGACGCGCTAAGTGATTGGGGATAGTGAGAGCAGCCAACAGCGCTGCAGCTTCAAGTTAGACGGGTATATACTTATTTAAAAGATTTAAAATACCACCTATAGGTCGTTCATTTTTACTAAAAACAGCCTTGCTGAACAGTGCGTTTGTATTAAAATATTATGACAGGCTAAGGTAACGGCGATGCTCTATCCTGTTTAGTCACGCTGACCAGGCAGTTTAGTTTGATCTGAGCAGAAGGTACTTTTCCCTTAAATGTAAAACAAAGAGGATCGATAATGACTTTTTCAGAAAAACCACTTTTAATCTTAATTTCCCTTAGTCTATTAAGCCTAATAGCCTGCTCTGAGGCAAAAAAGGACGAGGTCGAATCAGCCAAAGAAGACACAAGTGAGATGGCAGATGACGTCAAACGCTCAGCAGTAAAAAGCTACAGTGACGTCAAGGAAGAAGCAAGGGACTGGGTCGACACGTCGAAAGATAAAGCAGGCGATATGATCGATGCCACTAGGGAAAAAACGGCGGATTGGGTCGACACGTCGAAAGACAAAGCAGGTGATATGATTGATGCCTCTAAGGAAAAAACCGCAGAGTTAAAAGACGCTGGCGCACAAAAACTTAAGGAAGCCTGTATTGCCGCCAAGAAAAAAATGGGCGGCGATCCCACCGATTGCAACTAATTCCATTAATCATCCTAGATATGTGCCCTTTGGGTATTTATCTAGGTGGGTTGGTTACATCAGGTGTTTTCAGTAAATTTTCAGGTGACTGAGTATTTTTTGGATCACCAACGGATGTGCATTAGGCACATCCCTGTGCCTAATCTTATGGGCAGCATGCGCTGGCCAATTTGTCTATGCTCGCTATAATCTTAACTGCACCATCGCATTGCTCACCAATGTTGATTAATATACGAAAAATAACCGATTTACACTTCCTGAAGGATATAAACGAGAGGTATATTTAGAAAGTGAGGCATGATGTATTTTAATTTTATGAAAAATACCGCTTAGTTCTTCCTATGCACCTATTACGCGTGGCAGCAATCGTCATAACACGAGGCCTCGCTTATGCATCGCGTTGTTGCTGTTTACGCTTAATCGACTCACGAATCACCTGCAGCAAGATCACATTGTTTTTGTCCACATCGATGCTCGAATTGTGATCATGCACACGCTTATGCACCAACACTTCGGGAAGCACCGGCACTTCAAAACCAGCATCCTGGACGCGCGCATACCAATCCACATCCTCACCAATGTCGTAGCGGGTATCAAAAACACCCACCTCCTCAAACAGATTTTTCCGCACCAGCAGCGTCTCCATAATCTTGGCGACATGATCTCCCTCCAATAACTCAGGTCGAAACCCCGAGGGTATCTGACAGCCCGTCTCTAAAAAGTACTGGATCCGGCACACCACTAATTGATGATCCTCATTCTCTGACAAATACTGGGCCTGCAAGCTGAGCTTCTTCGGCAACCACCTATCGTCATGGGAGAGAAATGCGATCCACTCGCCGTTCGCCTCGCTCACGCCTTGGTTATAAGCATCCGGAATTCCCTTTCCCTCTTGGGCGAAATACTTCACCTGCGGATACGACTGCGCAATCGCTGCGGTGCCATCGGTCGACCCTCCATCGATCAATACAATTTCAACATTTGGATAGTCGGACGCCAAAATACTGTCCAAGGCATCGCGCAGAAACTGCTCACCGTTACGCACGGCCACTATGGTTGTAATTAAAGGTTGGTTCATATCAAATTATGCCTTCGCACGGTGGCGATCCAATGAATGTTTTAAGGCTTTTAAAAATGCGCTTTGCTTTGCGCGTAAGTCACCACCGGACAGGTTCGTATGATGGAGATGATAAGAAAAGGCAACTTCGTCAATCCACACGAACGGAAACGTCGATTCATGCAGCTATAAAAACCAGTCAAGGTCCTCACTGTGAATCTTGGATTCATCAATCGCCCCTCTGCGAAACAGGCCAGATGAAAACGAAAAACAGCTTAAACGGACTCGCTTACGCATGATACTCCTCCACATCGCTGCCTTCGACCACGGAGAGTTTCATACATTGCACCAGCAGAAACTGCTTGTCAAATGCCCACAGTGTGTCATAGCCATGATGCTTCACTCGTATAATTTTCTTGCGCATGGAGTAAAGTTAGTAAAATAAAAACCAGCAAATAGCTTTCGTCAATGTCTGCAAGTATATTATTCACTGCAAGGTAAATAAATTCACGCCTTTAAATAACCACAAAGCGTGTGCCTACTGATCCCATATTATTTAGCTAGTCGCTTTTATTATTTCCAGCCTTAGCTCGCTCATTAAGCACATAAAGCTCTTCGGCTGAGAACAAGGGTTTACATCCTTGTAGTGTTAATTTGCCCTTGAAATTAATCCAACGATTAGATGATGAACATCCTGTTCACGACCTTTCAGGCTACCGGTGGTTGGCCAGCCTGTTTATCTGGAATAAACAGCAACAGCTCTGCTGGCCCGCAGGGTGAATTACATGGATGTAATGAATAAATTCATTCCCGATGAATTAGTCACGCGATAAAAGCCCCAAAAGAAAATAAACTGAAAACTGGTTTGCACTACAATAGCGGGCGCTGATTTTAAATTCTGAACTCGGAAAAACAGGTGATTAATAGCCAAAAAACAGCCAAATTTTATTCCCTTAAGGATATAAATGGGAGGTAAAGATAGAAAAATGAGGCATCAAGTATTTTTATTTTATTCTTCTTATACACTCTCTCGTTTAAACCGGTGAAGCATTTACTCACGATACCCTTTTTGTAAAAGAGCATACCCGTTCGCCTACCATTTTGTTTAGAACTTATCAGCCGTTTTAGCGCTTCAACTATTACGATACGTGTCGAGATCCGCATTTGCCGGCCTTAATATCATCCCTGGTTTCTTCACCGCTTTGCACCTAGGCCTTATCGTCTGTGCACACGCAAGTATGGAACCACCGATGAAACAATAGGTTTCATGTCCTGTTAATTATATATGATTTACGGTGCGCAAGATCTAGTGACGGGAGAGTTGCTGTGTTCGCGGTAAGTGATCAGTGATGCGGAGGCATCGTCTGCAAAATCAGAGGGTTATACACGCGGAATGTCGGGTTTATGAATTGAATAGGTGTTAGGCTGTTTGTTAACTCAATTCCGTCAGATTTAAAAGGAAAGTCATGAAAAATAAAGAGTTTATTATTAATGCTCCAGATGTGGTTGGCGAAGTGATTGATAATGAAGCGGTCATTCTTAACTTAAAACGTGGGCTTTATTATAGTTGTGTTACTACGGCAAGTAACATTTGGCAAAAAATAGAGGCAGGGTATAACCTGCAAATGATTTATCAGGATTTATCCCATCTATATCAGGGTACTGAGCAAGAGATCAAAGACAGTTTAATTGCTTTCATAGATGATTTACAAAAAAATGATTTGATTAGAGAGGTTTCAATCCGGACACAAGAGTCGTTAAAGTTAACAGGTAATATAATAAAAATGGATTTCGAAATACCTCTGCTCACTGTTCATGCTGATATGAAGGATTTATTATTATTGGATCCTATTCATGATGTAGATGAAACAAGTGGTTGGCCAATGCCAAAAGCGGATTAGTTATAATGAATGATAAATTAATCAGTGTCATTATTCCTTGTTATAACGCTGAAAAATATATTGCTCAGACATTGGAAAGTGTGTTGGCTCAACAGCAAAAAATGCAGATTATTGTTGTTGATGATGGTTCAACTGATTTAAGCGCAGATATTGTTCAAAGTTTCAGTAAAAAAATTCAATACTTTCGACAAGAAAATAGAGGTGTTAGTTCTGCTAGAAATACGGGAATAAAACTTGCTAAGGGTGAGTTTATTATTTTTTTAGATACGGACGACCTATGGCCTGAAGGGAGTCTAAAAAAACGTCTTGATATATTACAAACATTTCCAAAAATCGATTATGTTTATGGAAAAATAGAGCATTTTATCAGTCCGGAGATGGAAGATAAGATTTCTGATGTGATTCCAGATATTGCATTAGGACGTTTAGCGGGCAGTTGTTTATTCAGAAGTTCTTCTTTTCTTAAAGTAGGTTATTTTGATTGTGAACTGAAAATAGGAGAAATGATTGACTGGTTTGCTCAAGCAAAACAACATAATTTAACATCAGAAGTCTTGCCCGAGATTGTATTAAAACGTCGAATCCATAGTAATAATTCAGTTAAAAAAGAAACAGAGCTAAGGCAAAGCTATCTGAAAGCTCTAAGAACTTCAATCCAAAAGAAAAATAAGAAATGACCACACTTTCTCAGACTGGTGGTATATGGCCATCACCTCAGCAATTACTAATTCTTAAAGCAAGTTTATGGCAGGGAGATGCTGCAATACAGGCATGGAAATTATGGGTAGATAAAATAGATATCAATGCAGATTTTGATTATGAAACCTTTAGGTTATTGCCCATGCTCTATCATAATATGCATCAGCACGGCATGTCAGGACATGTGATGAACCGACTTAAAGGCTTATACCGTAAGTCATGGTTTGAACAAAAGATGTTAGTTCATAAAGCCTTACCTTATTTGCAGGCGCTACAGCAGGAGGGTATGGATTTTTTACTGCTTAAAGGTTTACCTCTTGGAATTCAATATTATAAAAACATAGCCTTAAGACCCATGTCTGACATTGATATTTTAATTCATCATAGTCAGGCACAAAAAGGGATAGACTTTTTTGAATCAAGATCTTGGGATCGTCATTTAAATACATGGAATGAAGATATTCATTATCGTCATTCCATGCCTTTCTATAAAGATAAGTTAGAAATTGATTTGCACTGGTATGGTTTAGTCGATAATTGTGATGAGAATATTAATCGTATCTGGTGGGCTAATAGCATACCTATTAGCGTTCTTGATTTGGAAGTTAAAACCTTATCTCCGACTGATATGTTATTTCATAGCATTATTCATGGAATGCGTTGGAATAAAGAACCAGCCATCCGTTGGATTGCTGATGCCTATAAAATCATTGAAGCTGAACCAGATGCAATTAACTGGGATTTGTTTGTTAAAAAAGCTAAAAAATTGGCATTTACTCAACGCTTGGCTTTAGGCCTAACGTTTTTAATCAATGAAATGAAACTAGATATTCCTGAGTCAGTAATTGCACAGTTACAGAGTAGTAAACCCACATTAATAGAATGGTTAGAGTCCAGTTATGTATTAAAGGCCCAGGATAATATTTACCGTCATCCTATGGGTAAATTGTGGGCGATATTAATTGATTATCAATCGGTTGGACCCAGGCGACACATTATCCCTCATGTTTTTGGACTATCACATTATCTGCGCAATCGCTTAAGGGCAAAGGGTCGATTAGTCATATTACAAGAAACAGTCGCAGGCATTATTCGGCGAATTAGGGAATATTTTGATAAAGTTTGATAAAATCAAAGTAAAATACTGGAGTTTGTTTGATCGCAATGCATGGCTATATTTTTATCAATGCTATCGGCCCCATTATCCACGATTAATTTTTTATGCCTGTTTAGTGGCAGTGCAGTCCTTATTTTTCTTACCCGTTTTATTTTTAATTCGGAATATTTTTGATGTTGCAATCCCAGCTGCTGATATTTCACTATTAATTAAACTCACTTTATTCATTTTTTTAATTCGATTATTATCAAGTGTACTAGGCTTGTTTATTCGTTATTTCATGATAAAAATCATCAAAATAGCCGTGCGTGATATGCGTCGGGAATTAATGATACACCTATATAAATTATCTAAATCTTTTTATAGTCAAACAGATGTTTCGGAAATACATTCGCAGGTAATACTTGATACAGAGCGAGTTGATAATATGAGTGACGCCCTGTTTTCCGCAATTATTCCTGCCTCGTTAATGACTATTGTTTTATTTTTTATTCTAATATTTTTGAATTGGCAGTTAACCCTTATTGCTTTATTGTTATTTCCGCTGGTATTTATTGCCAACCTATTATCCGGACGATACGTGAAACAAAAGACATTTCTGTTTCAGCGTGCTTTTGAAGAATTTAGTAAGGGGTGTTTGTTTTTATTAAGACAGATGGACTTAACCCGGACACAATCCTGTCAGGATCAGGAAATTAAACATCAAATGAAATTTGTTGATCAAGTAAGAAGCGCCAGTGAAAAAATGGCATGGAGTCATGCGATTCATGGTCAAATACAAAAAAATATAATGGGTGTTATAGGTTTAATTATTTTGGTTTTCAGTGGCATTTCAATTGCTGGCGATAAGATGAGTTTAGGAGATTTTATCGCATTTTATGCCGCTGCCGGTTTATTAAATGGGCAGATTAGTACGATATTAGGCGGCATTCCTAATTTGATTACGGGTAATGAATCACTGTTAACCCTTAGAAACCTATTTCAACAGTCACTAGAGCCTTACACTGGAAAAGAACATATTCAGTTTAAAGGTAATATTCAATTTCAATCTGTTAGCTTTAATTATGATAAAACAATGGTTCTAGATTCTCTGAATTTAACTATTAAGCCTCATTCTATGAATATCATTGTTGGTTCAAATGGTTCAGGAAAATCCACTATTGTGAATTTAATTTTGGGTTTTTGGCGACCGATCTCTGGACAAATTATGCTGGAAGGTGTTGATTATAATAAAATAGATATTAAGGCTTTACGCCGTGAGGTTGGTGTTGTCCAGCAGCAATCCAGCTTATTTGTTGGCACTATTTGGGAAAATATAACTTATGGTCATGATAATGTCAGTATTGCTGAAGTAGAAGAAGCCGCATCTCA
>JBLHIW010000049.1:0-16196 GCA_047618055.1 Paraglaciecola sp.
CGCTTATCGTCAAAGCAGGAATACCTGGGTCGGCCAGGGCCAGATTTGGCCAAAATATCAGCACAACACACGCCACAAACATCAAAAGTTTAATCATGCTCAACTCCTTTTCGTTTAGAGCTTGTTTGTGTGAGCGTGTTTTGTCCTGGCTCATCCTTTTGCAGCTTACCTGCCATAAATTGGGCCAGCTTGTCTTTAAAGTTTTCTCCGGAGGTGTTTTTTTCAGAAGGTAAGGGATTGTCCAGCTTTGCCAGGTGATTAATGTTGTGACTGGTTATGCCCAGTAGATGCTGCTCTCCTCCTACATCGATCACTAACACCCTTTCTCGCGTACCCGCCATCATCGAGGCGACCACTTTTAGCTGTGATGAGCCTGAGTGAGTGACGTTAAACCGTCGCATTAGGTAAGCGAGAGCAAAAACAATGGCAATCACCAGCAATAAAGACAGAAAAATTGACACTATTGAAGTGGGGTTAGATAGGCTCGTTGCTTCTGCACTGGTTGCGAATGAGCTATAAAAAACAGGGCCAAGACATAGCCAAGCCCTTGATTTTAAAGGGGTTTGACTACCTGAGCTTTTTGATACGTTCCAATTGACTAATAACATCTGTTAAGCGAATACCGAATTTGTCGTTAACTACTACTACTTCACCATGAGCAATCAACGTGCCATTTACTAAAACATCTAATGGCTCACCGGCAACCCGGTCCAATTCGACCACGGATCCCTGGTTCAACTGCAACAAATTTCGAATGCTAATACTGCTTTTTCCCACCTCCATGGAAATGGTTACCGGAATATCCAGGATGGTATCCAGCTTGCGTTTTTCCACCGGGCCGATATTCCCATCGTCCGCTAATTCATCAAGCTCAGCGACCTGTGCTGCAGCAATCAAGGCATCACTGCTGCCGTCCTCTTTGGCGGTTTGTTCAGCCATCGCCGCGGCCCAATCATCCATTCCTTCTTCTTCACTCATAACACTATCCTCTAATTACTTTACAAATCGTCTTCAAGGGTTTGTAATTCGGCGTCGCTATCAATCTGGCGACCGCCTTTGGTTAATAATTGCAGCTCTGACTTCACAGAAGTTGGGCGCGGAATTTTTTCAATTATTTTTACCGCCAAATTATCCCGGGAACGGCCCATCTTGGCTCTGAAGGTAGGGAGTTCCTCGATCATGACGGTTATATGCTCAGGCATCTCAATCGGTATGATGTCGCCCGTTTTCATATCCATAATTTGCTTTAAGCTGAGCTGCACATCCATCATGTGGGTGGACAAAGCGACATTGACGTCCATGATTTCATCCCGCAGGGCTTTACTCCAACGGAAGTCCGTGTCTTCTTTATCACTTTGTACACCAGCGTCCAACAATTCACGAATAGGCTCCAGCATGGCGTAGGGTAAGGACACATGGAAATCCCCTCCACCGCCATCCAGCTCAATATGAAATGAACTGATCACCACCACCTCGGTTGGACTAACAATGTTGGCCATCGCGGGATTCACTTCCGAATCCAGATACTCAAAAGACACATCCATAACCGGCGCCCAGGCTTCTTTGTAGTCTTCAAAGATAAGCTTTAACAGCATTTGGATAATTCGTCGTTCGGTGGGGGTAAATTCCCGACCTTCAATCTTTGCGTGATAACGGCCATCACCGCCAAAAAAATTATCGACTAAAATAAACACTAAACGGGCTTCCATAGTGATCAAGCCGGTACCCTTTAGGGGGCGAAAACGCACCATATTCAAGCTGGTGGGAACAAACAAGGTGTGAATATACTCACCAAACTTGATCATTTGAATACCGTTAATTGACACCTCGGCAGAGCGACGCATCATATTAAATAAACTGACCCGCATATGACGAGCAAAACGTTCGTTGACGATCTCCAGCGTCGGCATCCGCCCTCTGACTATACGATCCTGAGAAGAAAAGTCGTATTCGAGTGCCGAACCGTCTAATTCACGGCTCTCTTCGCTTTCATCTTCTACGTCGTCTACACCGTGTAATAGGGCGTCAATTTCGTCTTGGGATAATAAATCGCTCAAACTAACCCTCCCTTATAAAAATGTTCATGGCTACTGCATGACAAAACCGGTAAATAACACTTGCTCTACCATCTGATTGCCTGTGATCTCTTGCATCTTATTTTGCACTGCTTTGAGTGCACTATCTCGAATGGTAATTTTTCCCGCTTCGGTCACCAGAACATCCGCATTGGCCGCACTAAATACACTTAGCAAGGTACCTTCTACATGAGGAATATGAATTTTTACCTTTTCTTCGTGATCGCTTCCACGAACCATCAACTGAACTCTGATTTCTACCAGGCGGTCGCGGGCTGAACCTGGCACGTTAAATATAAAGGGTCTTGGCATCGCCACATACAAGGCCGTACCGGTGTTTTCTCCGGTGGCTCCCCCTCCCTCAGTATCATCTGTCATCTGCGTACTTTGTTCTCCCATAGCCTCGTCAGAGTCGCCCATGAAGAAGAAAGCGCCGCCGCCCGCGGCTAACAGCAAAACCACCACCGCAATAATGATGATGATCATCTTGCGCTTTTTGCCACCGTCTTCCATTTTTAATTCTTCTTCAGCCATACCTTTCTCTATTCATGTGAAATTATCGTTATTATCTGCGTATTGGTAAAAATGGCAATGCTTGAGACTATACAAAGTAATCAATACCACCTAATGCCCCATTCACAATGGCCTGTTGCATAAGGTTTTCATTTTCTGGTTCATCTGTGCCGCCGGGCTCTTCTTCACCCATGCCAGCGTGGCCTTTGCTCAAGTTTTTTTCCTCAGTATTCCCTTGATCCTGTTTAACCGACGACTGGCCCAATTCAATTCCACGTTCTCCTAGCAACTCCCGTAATTTGGGTGTGGCGTTTTCCAGAGCATCTCTGGCATGATGAGATTGCACCACAAAGTTTACCGTCGCAGATTCGCCGCTAATTGACACCTTGACCTGCATCGCGCCCAATTCAGCAGGATCTAAACGAATATCCGCTACCAGTTGTTTGGCATTGACCATCCAGCGCACCTTTTCTGCCAATTGCTGGTGCCCTTCTGGCTTGGCGATGTTAATCGCCTTTTCGAGCTGGGAGCCCGCCGGTGATGATTGTATCTGAGCCTGTTTGAGTTGATCTATTGGAATGAGTCCTGACTCAGTATTAAGGGCATTAGCATTACCAGGCTGGGACGTATCCACAGCGGAACTTAGCTGCTGAGTTACACCCAGCACCTGACTAAAGGCTTTAAGCTTTATCTCGAGTTGTGCAGGCTGTTTGGCATCCATATTTGCTTTGCTCATGGCTTCTGCCACGAGTGCCTGTAAATCAAGGCCTGGCTCCTTCCCCTGTGCCAGCTGAGATTTCAAATCCGCCACCCCGGCCTGAAGTGCGGCGATGAACTCTTGGTTAGCACCCTGGCTATTTGACTCTAATGTGGGGTTTACCACCCCCTGGGCCAAATTTTTTAAACTTGTGTCGAGTTTTCCTTGGGGCAGGTTAAGCAGCAATTTAACGGGGTTGGTACCCCCCGCTTTATCTGTCATTAAGGGCAATGCTGTTTCGCTGCTTTGGAGTGAAGCCTCGTTCAGTTCGGGGGATATATCCGTGGCTAAAAATGGCTTATCTTTCCCTTGTTCCATGCTCGTCAAACTTTGTAACTTCCCTACCAGCGAAACCCAAGTATCCGCAGGGGGAAGTTCATTATCAGTCAGTTGCCCTGAAGTATTTTCAGGTGCAACACCTTCCAAATCCACATCCGATAGGGGTTTTTCAGACTTTGCAGCAGGATCTTCACCGGCAGATTGTTGATCGGTGGTGGCTACTTCTTGTTCGGCCGCGACATCATCCCTGCTGGCGTCAGCGGTTTTATTATCCCCGGCGCGAGAGGGTTCTCGTGGCGTCTGCTGCTGCAAGACCTGATCAAAGCCATCCGCCAAACCAGCATGATTTTGCTCTTTTTGTCCGTTGTTAGCGGCAAACGCGGCAACATCGGCATGGGAAGTGGCAACTTGTTGCATCATAATAACGCCCGCACTTTATTTATCGGCTGCGGGTTGCCATGTATCGGGCTTACGGCATTCTTATTCATTGATACTTCGTTATAAAACATGTTCATTTCTGCTCACTCCGCCTCGTTTGGCATGCCATAAATTGGCTCCATGCTTGGAACATAGCAAAGAACATTCCAATTTTGCAATATAGAGGCTTTTATAAAACATGGGGAGTATATCTTGCTTGGATTTAACGATTAACTTAGCTGCGAATAAATTTCTGTAATGAAATTTCATCGAGCATCTGTTGCTCTAATTTATCTGCTTTTTTTTGTACCTTCTGGTACTTTTTATCTAACAACATTTCAACGGCTTTTCGTTTGCGTTGCTGTTGTAACCATTGGTCTCGCCTTTGATCCACGACCAGCTGCCCGTTGCTTAAGACCTTTGACTGCTGCTCACAAGCTTTATCCAGTTTACCGATAAAGAGCTGGTGTTGACCGTAGGATTGTGCCCCCACACCTTGTTGCGCCTTGTTATGGGCCTGAAGCAAATAATCCAGACGATATTGCTCCAATCCACTTAATTTTTGCTTATTTTCCTGGGCATAGCGTTGGGCAAGTTGAAAATTTTGCACCAGCTTTTGTTCTTTCTGACGCTCCCAGTCTGCGACTTGTTCAAGTTGATCAGTGGCCATAATTAACTCCACCCTTGTGTTGTGACCTTGCTTTCATCAGCCTTATCCTTTGCCCAGGCCACTGCCCAAGGCTGCCATGGCGTCCAGACTTTCCTCATAGCTTAAGACTTGTGTCATACCCTGTTGCAAAAAAGCGTTAATTGCCGGCTCAGCGTTGATCGATAAATCAATACGGGGATCATTACCCTTCGTATAGGCACCGATACTAATCAGATCCCGGTTACGTTGATAAGTAGAGTAAACTTGGCGGATCCGCCTGGCGGTTTGCAAATGTTCTTCGCTAACGACTTGGGGCATCACCCGGCTTATCGAGCCTTCAATATCAATGGCGGGATAATGTGTGGAGTCAGCCAACTCCCTCGATAGTACGATGTGTCCATCCAAAATAGCCCGTGCCGCATCGGCTATCGGATCCTGTAAGTCGTCACCTTCTACCAATACCGTATAAAAGGCCGTAATGGACCCCTGGTGCTCCGCCCCATTGCCTGCCCGTTCAACTAAGGCGGGCAAACGGGCAAATACCGAAGGTGGATAACCTTTAGTGGCCGGTGGCTCACCGAGTGCCAGGGCAATTTCCCGTTGTGCCATCGCATAGCGGGTTAATGAGTCCACTAACAGCAGCACATTTAAACCTTTATCCCTAAAGTACTCCGCGATGGTCACGGCCGTCTCACAACCTTTGAGGCGCATCAGCGGTGAGGTATCCGCAGGAGCAGCCACGACGACAGATTTTTTACGTTCTTCTTCGCCTAAAATATCCTGAATAAACTCTTTGACCTCCCGGCCCCGTTCTCCCACCAGACCCACCACGACCACATCGGCGCTGGTGCCTCTGGTCATCATGCCCATCAGTACGCTTTTCCCTACCCCGCTGCCGGCAAATAAGCCCATGCGTTGTCCGGATCCGACGGTGATCATGGCGTTGATCGCTCTAACCCCTACATCAATCGGTTGGGTGATGGGTTTACGTAACAGGGGATTCATCGGTGGACGGGATAATGGGACCCGTTTTTCCGCTTTAATTGCGCCTAAGCCGTCTAAAGGCTGGCCATTGCCATCCACAACCCGCCCCAGCAAACCCATGCCCACCGCAAGCCCCTGTTCCCGCTCAAGGGGTTGTACCCGGGATCCGGGCACGATCCCTTTAACGGCTTCCATCGGCATTAAATAGGTTATATTTTCGGCAAAGCCCACGACTTCTGCTTCAATTTGGCCGTTTACCGTTTGGATTAAACATTGACTGCCCACGGGCATTTGACAGCCCACGGCTTCCAGAGTGAGACCAATGCCTCTGACCAGTTTCCCCGCGGCCACCACCGGCACCTGAGGAATTTGTTTGTGTAAGCTCTTAACTTTTTCTAATAGAGCGTTTGACATTAATTAGCCCTGTTCATCGCTGTCTTGACTAATATGCCCAAGCCCCTGCTCTAACAAAAATTTGTCCAGTATATCCCGCACCCGTCGATCAACCGTCACGTCTACCGCATTCGTTTGGGTCACGATGTCACAGCCCCCTCTAGACAAGGAGAGGGATTCGACGAACACCCAATTGTGCTTTTCAATATCCTGGGGGCTAAAATGTTCGTTTATCAGCACAATATCTTCCGGATGCAAGTGAATTTCGTACTGCTTTTCATGAATGGGTAAGGCCTTAAGGCCTTCACTGAGGGCCTGAAAAATAATATCCCTATTATTTTTCACTTCACTACGAATAACGGCTTTGGCTAAGGATACCGCTAATAAGACCAGTTCTTGCTCAAGGGCCAACTCCACCTTCGCTACTGGCTTGTGCAGTCTTTGTGCTAGTTCACTCCAGATGGTCATTTGCTCCCTGGCTAACAACTCGCCGCTGGCCATTCCTTGTTCTGCGCCCTCTTCTAAGCCTATGATGTGCCCCTCTTCTTGACCTTGTTTGCGCCCTTCAGCTAGGCCCTGGGCTAAACCTTCCTGTTCACCCTGAGCAAAGCCATCAGCCTGGGCCGCAGCGCGGATCTCTTCTATTTCTTGGGCCGTTGGAGGCAGTATATCAACCTCCTCCTCCGGTGGCTCATATTTCCAGTCACTGCGATGATTAAGGGCATTGCTTGTCTTTAGATCCAATGCCTGATTGGTATCTTCTACATAGGGTAAGTCCCAGGTGGTTACCTGGTCCGTGTTTTCGGCTGAGATTGGAGCCTTACTCACTATTGAGTTCCGTAACAGCGGGTATTATAAGAAGTCATCATTGCCGGCGCCTCCAAGCATAATTTCACCCGCGTCAGCTAGGCGACGGGCAACCGAAAGAATTTCTTTTTGCGCCGCTTCGACTTCACTGACACGCACGGGGCCCAGTGCCTCGAGATCATCAATCAACATTTCAGCAGCTCGTTTGGACATGTTCTTGGTAATTTTATCTTTGAGCGCATCATCAGCGCCTTTAATCGCTTTGAGTAAGGAATCTTGTTGTACCTCACGCAATATGCTTTGTATGGCGCGGTCGTCCACATCGGACAGATTATCGAATACGAACATAAGATCCTGGATCTGCTGACTCATTTCCTCGTCTTGTTCGCGAATGGCATCCATCAATTGCCCTTCTATATTGGTATCCAGGTAATTCATGATATCCGCCGCTGACTTCAGGCCACCCATTTTAGCGGCTTGGGTTCCGGCTTGTCCGGCAAATTGTTTTTCCATAATTTCATTTAACTCCTGCAATGCTGCGGGCTGTACTTCTTCGAGATTCGCCACCCGCATCATTAAGTCCAGACGTACCTTCTCCGGGAATTGACTTAATATTTCTGCCGACTGCTCTGCGTCCAGGTAGGACATAACAATAGTTTGAATTTGCGGGTGTTCGTTACGAATAATGCTGGCAACTTGTTTTGAATCCATCCATTTAAGCGAATCAAGTCCTTTGGCACCGGTGCCCATCAAAATTTGATCAATCAGGTTAGCTGCTTTGTCTTCTCCCAGGGCAGAGGTCAGGGCGCGCTTGACGAAGTCCTGACTCTGGAAACCAATCGTACTGTAGTTCTGGATTTCTTCGATAAAATACTTATGCACGGCGGTGATTTTCACCTGAGTCATATCATCGATCTGGGCCATCGCCTGACCCAGTTTTTGTACCTGCTTGGGTTCAAGATGTTTGAGGATCTGCGCCGCATCGTCTTCAGTTAAACTCAACAGTAAAATAGCGGCTTTATCTACACCCTCTAACTTACCTACGTCATAACCAACCGTTTCTGTTGTTTCTTCAGCCATTACATCGACCTCAAGCTAAAATGGGCACGTGGAACCACTCTGTTTATTTTGATTTTATTCATCTTGCATTAACCAGCTTTTGACCACTTGAGACGAAAGCTCGGGCTCATTCGCCACCAGGGCACGAACCGCTTTAAGCACATCTTCATCTTTATGCAGATCAGGTAACATAAATGACCCATCAGCGGCAAAACCCACTTGCGAATCATCAAACTCCTGAGTCAGCATACTAATGGTCTCATCCCCTAAGTCAAGGCCATCATCCGCATCAAAATCATCGCCTTCCCTGGTGTCGTCAGGGTAAATTAACTTCCGCAACATCGGTCTTACTACCGCCAGAATAAGCACGATAATAACGATCCCACCAACTAATAATTTTAGCATCGGCAAAAACCGGGGATCTTCCCAAATAGGCAGCTCAACTGCTGCTATTTCCCCTTCGCGACTGAAGGGAATGCTGACGACTTCTAATGAATCCCCTCGGGTCACATCAAAACCAATACCCCCTTGCAATAAACGACGAATATCTAATAACTCGGCTTGGGCTCTAGGGGCAAGGGATGTTGAACCATCGGCTGCAACACTGGATATATAATCCAGAGCCACTGACACACTCAGACGACGGATTACGCCTGTTTGTTGCTTAGTATGACTCACGGTGGTATCTAATTCGTAATTTCGGGTCGCCTCTTTATGATTGCGCCCGGGCACAGCAGTTTGAGCGCTGGTACCTGTGGCATTCTCTGGGATATTGGCATCAACTGGAGGTTGGTTGGTTAAGGCCCCAGGTATGCCGGCAATCACCCCACCAATGCTATTATCTTCTGAGGTCATTTCACTGCGAATGGCGGGTAAATCCGGATTGTAGCTGCGTTGTGTTTGCTCGACAGCAGTAAAATCCATGGTGACATCGGCGGTAGCCGTGTAATTACCCAGGCCCAGCACTGGGATCAAAATAGAATCAATTTTTTCTATGTAAGCCCCTTCGCGATTTTTCTCCATTTCGTATTCTTTTCTGGAGCGCGCCGATTCTGCACCTTGTGAACCAGAGTTGAGTAAACGGCCATTACTGTTAGTCACTGTCACCCGCGCGGGCTCCAGACCCTGCACAGCTGAGGCCACAATATCAATAATTGAATTTACTTCTTCTGAGGAAATAACAGAACCACGACGACTGGTAATGACCACCGTTGCGCTGGCTTTCTTCTCCCGGCGGGCGAATACGTTTTCTTTGGGCAGGGCTAACAGGACTTTTGCCCGGCTTACCGCACTCATTTCCTCTAATGTTCGGGCAATCTGCTGTTCTCGTGCATGTTTCAAGCGCACTTTTTCAACCCGCTGACTGACGCCAAAACCCATGTCCTGCATGATGATGTCAGTGCCTTGAGATGCCCCTTGGCTTAGACCCTGACGGGTCATTCCCAGCTTAATATTTTGATAATCGCTACTGCTAACATAAACCGTATCCCCTTCCAGGCGGTAGTCAATTTGATTCTGATCGAAATGATCCAGCGTTTCAATTAACTCCTGGGTATCCATCCTGGCTAAAGGCCGATAATCAGGCTCCTGGGCCCAAATTAAAATAAAGATGGCGATCGCAACACAAATAACCAAAGCCACAACTAAGGTGAGCTGACGCATTAAATCTGTATTGCTCATGGGATCCATAAGCCCAGACTTTTTCTCCGTCTGGCTGTCGTCGGAATAGTTTTCTATGCCGTTGTCGGTCATCGCTAATTCTGTACCTGTTGCATCTGCCACGTATCAGCTCCTAAACCGGCATATTCATGATTTGCTTGTAAGCTTCCAGTACTTTATTTCGAACTTGTACTGTGGCCTCAAAGGCGATACCTGACTTCTCTTTTGTCACCATCACATCCGCCAGACTCAAACTCTTGTCACCCATCTCAAATCGCATGGCCTGATCTTTCGACTCCAGTTGCATGCTGTTTACGGTATCAATTGCATTGCCCAACATGTCGGCGAAATTTTTGCCTGATGGATTACCTCCAACAGTAGATATGTCTGGTATACCCATCTGACTTTGGGCTGCCATACTTTGCAGGTCTTGATAGAGTGATTGCGCTTTTATATCCATGATATGGCTCCTTCGGGCAGTATACTTGTGCACTGCTCCGAGCATAACGGTAAGGTCAATTACCAGACGATGATTGTAGAATTAACTTAATGACTGCAAACCTAATGCCAATTTAATTTGTTTATATATTTCAATAACTTAAATAAAAGCCTAAGCATAAACCACAACAATGTCAGATTATTGACGGGGCAAGTACACGCCGGAGCCATAATATAAAAAAGTCGCCCCGAGGGACGACCAAAGCTACAAGTAAGTCACACTAATAAAATCTAAGCGGGTAAATCTATTCCTACCTCACGCATTTTGGCCAATTTATACCGTAAGGTTCGCGGACTAATACCCAATCGCTCAGCCACGTCTTTGCGCCGACCACGGCAGGACAGCAGGGTATCCAGGATGATTTGGTGTTCTTGTTGACGCAACTCAGAACCGAGTTTGCTGGTATCCTCAGCAACGTTCACCCCATCGGTGATGGAGGACGTGCCCATCGTTTCCACTTCAATCATCAGGTCCTGAGCATCAATTTGTTGTCCGTCACCGAGTATAAGTGCCCGCTGGATTACGTTCTCTAATTCACGAACATTACCCGGCCAGCTATGTTGTAACAGTTTACTGCGCGCAGCGGCGGTCAGTTTAGGGCTACCCAGTCCCTGTTTTTGGCTGTGACGCTCAATGAGATGTTCCGCCAGCGGCACAATATCACCCGCCCGTTTATCCAGCGCTAACCAGGTCAGAGGAAACACATTGAGTCGGTAGTACAAGTCTTCTCTGAAATCACCGTCTTCCACCGCTTCACGTAAATTACGGTTACTCGTGGCAATCACCCGCACATTCAGGGCAATAGTTTTGCGACTCCCCAGACGTTCCACTTCTTTTTCCTGCAACACCCGCAGCAATTTGACCTGCAAAGACAAGTCCATCTCACTGATCTCGTCTAATAAGATAGTGCCATTTTGGGCTTGCTCAAACTTACCGGGACAGGCCTGTATAGCACCGGTAAACGCCCCTTTATCATAACCAAACAAGGTGGCTTCAAGCATGTTTTCGGGGATCGCAGCGCAATTTATCGCCACAAATTCTTCGGCACTGCGCGTCGATTTATCGTGGATAAAACGGGCCAGCACCTCCTTACCTGAGCCGCTGGGACCCAGCACCATTACCGTGGCCTCGGATGCGGCGACCTTTTGCGCCAGGGTCAACAATTCAAAACTGGATGGATCGCCCACTATGGGATTTCTGGACTCCACTTTTTGCGCAGGCGCATAGCGTCCCACTAAATTTAGTAGTACTTCCGGGGAAAAGGGTTTGGACAAATAATCAGTTGCACCATCACGCATAGCCTGTACGGCATCATTAATGGTGGCGTAAGCGGTCATCAATAATACCGGCATATTCGGATATTTGTTTTTAATACTGCGCAATAGGGACAAACCACTCATCCCCCCCATCTGAATGTCACTGACCACCAAGTCGACACATTGCTCGCCCAGGGTGATCATCGCCCGCTCTGCGCCGTCGGCTTCGATGACCTGATATCCCCCCAGTAACAAGGTGTCTACCAGGGCTTCCCGTAAACCTGCATCATCCTCAACAATTAATATCTTTGTTTTAGACATACCTTAGCTCCCCGCCGCATTGGCGTAATGTGTTTGAATATCTGGTGAGGCCGGTATATCAAGGGGAATAACTTGATTTGACGGCTCACCCATAACCGGTAGACGCAGTGTAAAGCAGGCTCCACCATCGGCCATATTGTGCACCGATACTTGACCATGATGTGACTGGGCAACGGTTTTTACCACCGCCAATCCCAGGCCGGTTCCCTGGCTACGTGTGGTATAAAAAGGTTCAAAAATCTTGTCTAATTTGTCGGCTTGAATACCGGGGCCGTTATCCGTCACGCTCAGGTTTAGCCAGCCCCTGCACTCCTCATCACGCTTGGCACTCAAGTTTATTCGCGCGTTGTGCGGGATCGCCACCAAGGCATTGTGGATCAAGTTTTGTAAAGCGCCAGCCAGCGCGGTTTTATTGCCCAGAATAAGCACATCTGGCTCAGGCAGGCTGAGGTTCATCCTGGCTTGCTGTCGGTTTAGCATCACCTCAGCTGCGCCTTGTACTTCAGTCAATAAACTTTTAAGAGATATCTCACTGACCACCTGTTCGCTGCCACTTTTAGCAAACAGCAACATGTCGTTTACCTGACTCTCTAAATCCCGCAGGCGGGACAGCAATTTATCGCTAAATTGTTGTCGAGCGTCTTTACCCAGAGTGTTATTCGATAAATTTGAAGCATACAACACCGCGGCAGATAAAGGGGTGCGTATCTGGTGAGCCAAGGTTGCCACCATTTTCCCCAGTGAAGACAACCTTTGTAGGTGCCCGATGCTTTGTTGCAAGTGACGGGTTTCGGTCAAATCCGTTAGCACAATAAGTTGACCAGGCTCATTCATCAGGGGGGTAATCGATAACTTGACCTTGCGTCCATCATGCAAAGACACTTCATGTCCGTCGTCGGCTCTTGGCTTAAAAGAACGCTGAATAATGGCTCTCCAAACCTGCCCTTCAAGGGGCTCTCCGAGCAATTCCCGGGCAAGTTGATTGGCTTGTTTGACACGGCCTTGACCATCGATGACAACTACACCCGCAGGCATAACTTGCAGTAAGTGCTCCAGGCGAGTCGCCTGATGACGCAAACGAAGCAACTCCTGCTGATCCACTGCCTTATTGGGGCTGAGTGTGTCGGTGATGCTTGACTGAGCGTTATCAAGTGATAATTGCGCGTCGCTGTGTTTTACCAACCTATTTTTTAATGCCATATATTCCTCGTGTCAAAACTTAGACAGAATGGTTACAGCATTAATAAAGCACATGGCATGCCAGTTTTTTAATTCAATATATTCAAGCGCTTAGAATAAAAAACACAGAAAACGTAACGTCAACGAAATGACGTTAGCAGATTATTTTGCAGATAGTTCAGTTTTACTAATGTCATATTTACGCATTTTTTCAACCAGGGTGGTTCTGCGCATACCCAAGGTATTGGCTGCTCTGGCCACGACCCACTCCTGCTGTTCTAGGGCCTGAGTGATCAAGCTGACTTCCAGGTCTGATATATAGGCTTTTAAGTTCAGGCCTTCCTCGGGTAAAGCCTTTGAAATGCTCTCTTCTTGGGCCGAGTAGTCAACATCCTGTTCGTCTTGCTCCGTGCCTGCCCCAAACATTTCATTTATAACATCACGCTCCAATAAGTCCTGAGGATAATCCGGCTCATAAGGTGGGATATCAAGATGCTTATATTTTGCCGGCAAGTCATGTAAATCAATCAGTTGATTGGGAAACAAAATCATCAAACGCTCAACTAAGTTGGATAGCTCACGTACATTACCGGCCCAACTGTGTTCCATCAACGAACTTAGGGCATTTTCGGTAAAGCGTATTTGGGCGTTATTGGCTTCCATGCGCGACACTAATTCCTGTAATAACAAGGGAATATCTTCTTTGCGTTCACGTAAAGCCGGGCTTTCAAGGGGGAACACATTCAGTCGATAATAAAGATCTTCTCTAAATTCTCCCTCTTGTATCATAGTTTCCAGATTTCTATGGGTAGCCGCAATGACCCGCACATCGCATTTAATCGGCTTGGTGCCACCGACTCTTTCGTAGCTACGCTCCTGTAAAACCCTCAGCAACTTGACTTGCATTTGCAAGGGCATATCACCAATTTCATCCAGAAACAGGGTGCCGCCTTCGGCTAATTCAAAGCGTCCCTTGCGAGCACTAATCGCGCCGGTAAACGCACCTTTTTCGTGACCGAATAACTCGCTCTCGAGCAATTCGCCGGGTATCGCACCGCAGTTCACCGGAATAAAGGTGTTTTGATTACGTTTAGAAAGATAATGAATATTCCGCGCAATCACTTCTTTGCCTGTCCCAGACTCTCCCAGCACTAAGACATTCGCTTCGCTCGGTGCTACCTGTTCGACCAAGTGCCGGACGTGTTGAATTTGTTTACTTTTGCCCACCAAACTGCGAAACAGCAGGGTTCTATTATGCACGCTGGTTTTTCTATTAGGTTGACACTGACGATATTCCTGACAACGGTGTAACATTTGAGTCAGCACCGGGTAGGTAACACACTCTTCGGTAGAACCAACAATATTGGCATTTGATTGGATTGAAGCAGAGTCGCCAATCAGCACAAAGGGCTGAGATAAGAACTTTTCCGTAATGTCGCCAACCACCTGCAAATCGTCGGCATCGATAAATACTGCGGCATATTGTCCGTTAGCATTTAAAGTCTTTAGCGCCGCATCAAAGGAGATACTCAGACTGGTTTCTCCCAAAAAGGTCAGTATGGTTTTCAGATTACGCGCTCGTTCTTGATGAAGGCTAATAATCAGAATTTTACTCATGCATTCCCCAATTTGGTTTTATTATTATAAATTTAGTCTAAGGGGGGTGATTTTAACCATTCATCGGGGGATAGCAATACAAAAAAGATACGAGAGGGCGGTTCATGCCAACAAACGCTCAACTCACTTAATTAATCTCACTAGGGTTGGTTATCTACCCAAACTGAACGCGATGACATAAGAAGAGTACAGTGGCTGTTCTTTTCTCAAACTATACCCAAAGCCATGGAGTTGTCTTGAGACGGCAGAGGGACACGGGTATACATTTTTAGCCGTTAAGCAAGGATAATACCTGACCCTGTTGCTGATTAGCCTGCACCTGAACCGCAATATTGGCTTGATTCAATATGCCGGACGACACATTGTCGGCGCTAGCCTGGGCAAAGTCAGTGTCCTGAATACGACTGCGTGCTGCCGATATATTTACATCACTTTGGGACAAATTACGGGCAGCACGCTCAAAGCCGTTTTGCGTAGCCCCCAAATCAGCTTGTGCTTCTCCAACAAACACCGAGGCCTTATCCGCCGCAGCCAATGCATCTTCGGCTCCGGATGCGGTGCTTAAATCAACATTCAAAATATCGCTCAAACCTTTAGCCACATCCTGAGTGGCCACGGTAATCTTCTGCTCTCCATTCGCCCCGACCTGAAAATCAATATTGCCATCACTGGTCAACAATTGCTTACCAGCAAAATCAGTTTGCTCGATATTATCAGTTATATTCTCTTGCAATTGCTTGACTTCAGCTTGTATCGCTTGTCGATCCCCTTCACTTAATACGCCGTTACCGGCCTGAACAGACAGTTCACGGATACGGTTAACATCATTATTAATACCGGACAAACCACTCTCAGCCACCTGGCTTAGGGCAATACCATCATAAGCATTGGAAATTGACTGGCGCCCCCCTTCGACTTGGGTGCTTAAGCGGTCAATAATTTGTTGAGCGGCCGCGCCATCAGAGGCACTATTAATGCGCTTGCCGGAAGCAAGCTTCTCAAGTATTGATTCCTGCTTCTGTTGAATTTGCTGCAAAAATGACGAATTTGAATCTGTATTAAGACCAATCATGGTATGCCCCTCACTTACCTAACCAGCAGAATAACAGAGCGCTGCTCAAAAGTTAACCAAGAGTAAGGTATGGGAATGCAACTACGTTATGTGATTTCATACCCATCAACAAACCATAGTCAAATAACTGACTAGCTTGGCAGCTCGAATTTTGCGACTATGATTGGTCATTATGACGGACTTAATCACACTTTATGGATTAAAAGAACAGCTACAGGCTCTGTGGAATGAGCCCATTTATGAGATCATGGCGGAACAATTGTAGAGCGGGTGCAAAATCGATGATCAATCAAATATTCTCTATTTGGAGAAGCATGCAAAATCTCTGAGGAGCACTGCAAGGGTATGTGCGATTGTGCCAGGCACAATCTCACATACCCTTGCCGGGATCGAAGCTGGAAATGTCAGCATAGGGATGATCCGTAAACGAGCCAGAGGTATACGGGGTACCGAGTACTTCAAGCTCAAAATCAGGCAATCACCTCCTCCAGATACTCAGTCTATGTTTTATTCGGCAGCTTGAGGTCGCTCAACAAAGCCAAGAACAAGCGATTACGACAACTTTCTACTATAGTCAGAATGCGTTGGCAAAATGGCTCACCTAGATGAGACAATAAACCATAACTGCCTTTTCGTCACAGCACGCAGCTGCCTAGCGTG
>JBLHIW010000050.1:0-16058 GCA_047618055.1 Paraglaciecola sp.
CATGGGCAGTAAAACCCGTTTTATTGGTCGAGCCAAAGGCTATCATGGGGTGAACTTTGGTGGCATTAGTGTGGGAGGCATTGGCCCTAACCGAGCCATTTTTGGGCCAGGTATTGAAGCGGCACACCTGCCACACACTATGTTGCCTGGCAATGTTTTCAGCAAAGGCATGCCGGCGGAAGGTGCCTATTTAGCCAATAATCTTGAAGACATGATCGCCTTGTACGATGCCTCAAATATAGCAGCCGTCATTGTTGAACCTATGGCGGGCTCAGCGGGGGTTATTCCTCCTCCCGTGGGTTATTTACAACGATTACGTGAAATTTGTGACAAACACGATATTTTGTTGATCTTTGATGAAGTGATCACTGCCTTTGGTCGGATGGGGGCCAGTACCGGCGCTGAAAAATTTGCTGTGGTGCCGGATATCATGACAGTCGCCAAGCAGTTGACGAATGGGGTTATTCCTATGGGCGCAGTGATTGCTAAACAGGAAATTTACGACACTTTTATGGACGCTGGGGGTCCTGAACATATGTTGGAATTATCCCATGGTTATACCTATTCCGCCCATCCGGTGGCCTGCGCGGCAGCGCTGGCAACATTAGATCTTTTAGCCAAGGATAAACTAGTCCAACGGGTTGAATCGATGGCACCCCAATTTCAGGAAAGGCTGCACAGCCTTAAAGGCGCAAAGCATGTGACCGATATCAGAAATTTTGGTTTGGCTGGTGCACTCACCATTCATTCTGCAGCTGGTCAAGCTACCTTGCGTCCATATGAAATTGCGATGAAGTGTTGGCAGAAAGGGTTTTATGTTCGCTACGGCGGCGACACCGTGCAACTTGGCCTGCCATTTACCGTGGAAACGTCTGAAATTGATAGTGTAGTCAATGCCCTGGGTGAAGCACTACAGGAAACCGATTGAACTCACAGCTCTTTACCGTCTGTGGTAAAAAATAGCTTTTAGTCATTGTCTTTGCATGGATAGCCAACTTAACATACGAATGACGGTACTGGGCACATCTGAGCCGGTGAGTATGATTCTTTATTACTCTCTTACACGCAGGGATGGGCACAATACGAAGCAGCTAGGGAGCTTGCCAGACCTTCCTGAAGGGCGTGCCTACTTCGCTTAGGCTTATCCCTTAGACGCGTAAATACGCCGGGATTACACGACTTTTACTCCTCGCTCAGTGAGCAGCTATCCAAGTGTAGTGGTATAAGCCCCTTGCCGATATTTAAACGCTATTTGACTGCCTGATAAAATAGCAGAATGACAACAGGGAGTATTAAAAACCCAAAGGGTGGCTAAGTTCCATTGCGATAATAGGCTTTTGTTCCCCACAAGGGCACAGTCGATAAACTGTGTTTAAAGCTGCCGGAGGTTTCTTTGGTGGAATAAGACAAGTACATCAGAGTTTGCGACTGGGGATCATAAATACGGCGGATCTTCATGGCCTTAAAAAAGATACTTTTGGATTTTTTAAATACTACCTCACCTGATTTGGATTTATCAATTGCCGCGATCATCTCAAAGGTGATTTCGCCGGTTTGGCGACAGGCTATGGCGCTGTCAGATGGGTCGGAAAAACTCAAATCCGCTTCTATGCTCGATACATGGCAAGTCACGCCCGGCACGAGAGGATCAACCAAGGTGTTGAGTTTGATATCTTTGGTGGTGAACAAACCCAAAGACACATCACCTACTTCATTGGTATCACAGGCGCTTAACAGCAGCGTAAAGCCAAGAATTAAGGCTATTTTTGGCATGTTTTTAGTACTCCCTTTTGTGTGCATTTATACTGATTTTGCATGAGCTTTAGGATGAACATGTTGATGAAGCCTTGCCTTTGCGCCAGACCAAGAGCCCAGCTAGGGCGATTAAAAACGGGCCCAAAAATAGTATAAGCAAGAGTTGACGCCCCTGCTTACTGCTTAAATCTAATCGTTCTACTTCAATGTTTTTTTGCTCTAAGACAGCGCTGTAGTCCAGTTCAAGCAGCCAGTTGACGACGTTCAGACCCATTTGACCATTGCTGTATTGCTCAATATAGGCATTGCTCAGGAAGTCGGCATCCGTGAACAGGATGATCCGCGTATCTGCGCTTTCTGGTGTTTGTTTAGGCTCAAACAGCACATAAGCAATCGCCACAGGGCCTGGGGTGTCTTCACTGGGATCAAACAACACATCCAGGTTTCGATTGCTTTCTGCCCAACTCTGTTGGGCTGATGCCGTTGATACAATGGGGGCATATTTGATCGAGCTTCGCCGTTGCTCTAGCAGGCGAATAGAGCGAGGGCGGATGTAAAAGGTATAATCCAGGCCATCGGTAATCGCCTTATGCTGGCCGTAGTTTTTGGTTGCCGGGCTACCGGGATCACCACCCACATGGTTGCTTAAATCCACCACGATATCTGACTGCACGTTAAGCCCCCATTGATTTAGAATGTTATTTAAGGACGGGTTCTTATTCTGTTGTGCATCTGTGATGGGTTTGTCAGGGGTACTGACTAGGGTATGTTCAATCAAAAACAAGGCATCGCCACCGCGTTTTAAATAGTGGCTGATGGTGAGGGTTTCTTCGACGTTAAGTTCGGTTTTTGCACCGGCAATGACCAGCAGATCACAGTCCCGGGGGATCTGTTGCTCGATACCCAACATCAACTCCCGGCTGAGGATGTTATTGTTAGCCAACAATTGCTTAAATGTGCTTAATCCCTGGTTTTCGCCATTACTGATGGATCGTTCCTGATGACCACTTACAAAACAGAGCCGTTTTTGCGGGCGGGTGACACTGGCGATAGCATGGCCTATCCTTTGTTCGGATAAGGATGATTGACTGAAGTCCACATCTTTACGCTCACTGCCCGATTGAACAATGACTTTTCTCTCATCGCCATTGACCACATTGCCAAATTTTGCCGCGTAGGCAATTTGCTCTACCGGATCAATGATTTCGGTGCTGATCATGCCCTTAGAGGCTCGTTCATATTCCTTAAATGTGTCTTCTAGGTATTTGGGTGGTGCACCCACAAAAAAGGCAGTTAAGCTAAGGGGCTGCGACAGGTTTTCAATAAAGGCCAGGGTGTTGGCCCCTAAGGTATGTTGTTTGTTTTTGGTCACATCCCATCGCACTGAACTGGTAAAGGCCAGGTAATTAGTACCGAGTAAAAACAGGGCACAAAGTGTTACAAGCGCCAGGGTAATGAAGGTAAGTTTGCATTGGCGCAGCATGGTTTTAGCGGATGAGCCAGTCGTCTTAACACGGGCACAGAGGTAAATGAGTAAGGCGATGCCGCCAAGGGCAAGCATTACCAGGGCAGGGATGTTTAATGCGTACTCAATATAAGCATAAGCGGCGCCGCCACTTAAGCTGATTAAGGCAAAGAGCAGTAATAAACTCAGGCTTGAACGGTGCATTTAGCGCCACCGCCTGTTTTCTATGTTAAAACGGGTGACAATAAGGCAGACGATGATGCCACTGACAAAATACATAATGTCGATTGGCGAAATGATTCCCCGGGCAAAATGATCTAAATGGTTGCGGGTGCTGAGCTGGGTGATCAGGGTTTGTATTGAACCACTAAAATAGGGGCTGAAGTTATCAGCCGAGTAGAGTAGCAACAATATAACAAAAGAAACCATGGCCGAAATAATTTGATTGCCTGTCCAGGATGATGCCATTAAACCGATGGCAATAAATAAGGCACCTTCTAAAAATATTCCCAGGTAGCCGGTCAATATGGTGGCCCTGTCTGGCG
The DNA here is from genome assembly GCA_047618055.1 of Paraglaciecola sp. Lineage (GTDB taxonomy): Bacteria > Pseudomonadota > Gammaproteobacteria > Enterobacterales > Alteromonadaceae > Paraglaciecola. The sequence goes on from JBLHIW010000050.1 coordinate 3,766, forward strand.
AGCCAAAATATTCAATTACGCCGTAGTAAACGAATGTCATGGCAAGCAACAGGGAAAAGAAGGATAAGCTCCCTAAATATTTTCCTAACACGATGCTGGTATTTGACAGGGGCGCAGTCATTAAAAATTCCAAGGTACCGGCTGATTTTTCCTCGGCAAGTAAAGCCATGGTCAGGATGGGGATCAACAATACAAACATAAATTCCATGACCTGGAATATTTCTATTAAGGATACTTCTTTGTTTTGATCAACAATCATAAAAAAGAAAATATTAAACAGGCTCAATGTGCCAAGCAAAATAATATAGGCAACCGGCGAACTAAAGTAACTCAGTAACTCTTTTTTGGCGATGGCAATCACTTTAGGCATCAGCCTTCTCCTGCAGGAGGTCGGTGCTCACCGCTTGATCAGATATCAGCGACTCCGGATGCAGACTAAGAAAAACCGCTTCCAGGCTTTGGGCTGAGCTACTTGCTGTATCTTTCGGCTGCAGTAGGGTATGCAAGGTTTCATCAACGATAACTACTCCAGATTTTATGATCAGGACACGCTCGGCAATGTTTTCAATTTCGGACAGGGTATGGGTGCTCACCAATACCGTTCGCTGCCCTTGCTGATTTTTAATTAAGGCTCTGACCTGGCGAATTTGTATGGGGTCAAGGCCGCTGGTTGGCTCATCTAAAATGAGTATTTTAGGCTCGTGAATGATCGCCTGAGCTATACCCACCCGTTGCTTGAAACCTTTTGATAAGGTATGTATGGCCTGGTTTCTCACCCCTTCAAGTTGGCATTCGTCCAATACTTTATGTAATTGCCTGCGCTGCTGGTTTATGGCGACATCTTTTATTTGTGCGGCAAACTTGAGGTAACTTTGTACCGTCATATTGGTATACAAGGGGGGGGTCTCCGGCAAGTAGCCAATTTTTTGCCGGATGGCCAGAGAATGTTTTGCCAGATCTTGTCCGTCAATGATCACCTTACCTGAGGTGGCAGGCAAAAAAGACGTCAGGATACGCATTAAGCTGGTTTTACCCGCGCCGTTTTTGCCTAAAATGCCGACAATGTCCCCTTGCTTGATGTCAAAAGAAACATTTTTTAAGGCTTCAAACCCCGTATACGTTTTACAAACCTTGTCGCTAATGATCATAATTTATTCAATGTCAGAGCTGCACAATGTAAGACTACTCACTGAGTATCTCAATCAATTCACGCAGCTCGGTAAGTTGTTGACTGAGATCTCCTACCTGCTGCTCCAGTGCTGCCATTCTTTCATACATTTTATCTTGCTGAACATTGGAGTGGGTAATATGCTCGCCAGCGTCGATATCTTCAGCAATAGCTAAGGTCGATTGAAGGGGCTCTTGATCACCCAATAAGTGAGCATAGCGACAGTCTCTTTTGCCCGGTTCCCGTGGGAGTTGTATTACCAGCTGCTGACCATTGAGATTTTTCATTTGCTCAAGGGCAAGCTCGACGTCATCCACATTGGAAAATTCCGCCAGACGATTGCTGCGGGTTCTCAATTCACCCGGTGTTTGTGGGCCGCGCAACAATAACAGGCATACAATCGCCTTTTGTTGAAGGCTGAACTGCAAATCACTAAATTCAGTATTGCAAAAACGGTGTCGATATTTTACTACCCGGCTAGTCGAGCCACTTTGCTGGTAAGTAAGCTTTTTTTCGCGCAACTCCTCTAGCACTGTTTGCACTTCGGATTCACTGAGGCTCATCACCGGCTCACGGCTGCTTTTTTGATTGCAGCCTAGGGTTAGGCCATTAAGGGATAGTGGATACTGATCAGGTGTGGTGATTTCTTTTTCTAGCAAAACACCGATAACTCGAGCTTGCCTGACGCTTAGTTTTATCTGCATCTATTTTCACTTTAAGGTAAGGAATGTTAAGCATAATTTGCTAAGCGATGGGTCCGTATTCTGAACACATTGTTAAATGTATGCACGAATTATATTAATCACGGAGGTTTAGTCAGAAGAATATTATATTTCAATGCAATGCTGTTTATATTGGGAAAATCCTTATCAATGTTCAGAAAGTCACACCGTTTCTGAACATTGATGCCCGGCGGTTGAAGGTTAAGTCACTTGGGTATAAATCACTGTTTTATTGCGCCCAGAATTTTTGGCCTGATACAAAGCGTCGTCGGCATTTTTAAATAATTTATCAAAAGAATTATCAGGGGTTTGACTTAAGTCACTGATACCAATGCTGACGGTGATACTTCTGGCCATTGAGCTTGCTGAATTGATTGCCGTATGTAGCCTTTTGGCAAAAGTGGCAGCTTGTATCCTATCTGTATTGGGCATTAATATCGCAAACTCTTCGCCGCCTATGCGTGTCGTAAGATCTACTTTTCGCACCTCAAATTTCAATACTTGGCTAAGTTGAGTTAATACGATATCACCTTGATCGTGACCGAAACAGTCATTTATTTTTTTAAAATGATCAATATCGATAATAAGTAACGACAGTGGGGCGGAAAATCGTTTGCTGCGCTCTATCTCTATTATTACCCGTCTATTGAGCTCGCGCCGATTAAATAGCCCGGTCAATTCATCAGTAATAGAGAGCTGCTTTAATTCATTTGCCTGTGTCGAAAGTGCTTCCCGAGCCTCAATTAATTCATCGTAAAGTTTGTTGCGATTAGTGGCGTTTAAAAAACTCCAGAAAACCAGTTCTTGATTTTCCCTTCCTAGTTTCAGGCTGGCGACAACGGGCAACCTGGCACCGGTGCCGGTTAATAAGGTTAATTGTATTTCCTGAAAGCGTTTCTCGGTCAATAGAACAGGCACGATATAACTTTCATAAAAAATAAGAGAAGATTTACTCAGTATTTTTTCAAGGTGTTGACCTAGCAGTGAACTTTGTTGCCAGGCCAGTTCGGTGTAAAAATATTGGTTGGCAAAAACAATTTTTCGGCTTTCATCCGTTACTAATAAGCCACACAAAAATTCCTTTTCCAAATGCTTTAATTTCTCATGTTTCAACTAAAAATGCCTCTATATTGTCGACGACCTGTTGGGGGTGTGTCATATGTAAACAGTGGCCTTCGGCTTCAATAATAGAGATCGTGCTGTTAGGGATATGTTTATGCATATATTGGCCAATAGATATACTTGCCAGAGCATCAATATTACTTTGCATTATTGATGTTGGTTGAGATATGTCGGGTAATAAATGACGGTAATCTGCGAAAAAAGTGGCTTTGGCGAAGTTTTTTGCCATCACTGGATTTGTTGAACAAAAGCTGCTGGCCAGTTCTTGAGTGAAAACTTCCGAATTGGCGGTGCCTGCGACTAGGGGCGCGAAATAGTTTGCCCACCCAATATAATTTTGGTCCATCAAACCAATAAGTTCCTGTAAATCTTGTTCATCGAATCCACCCATATAATCCGGTGGCAAGTTTAAAAAACAGGGTGAAGGGCAGACCATAATAATATTACTAATACCAGCAGGGCTTTGTTGAGCTGCGATAGCAGCAATAATACCGCTAACAGAATGACCCACTATATTCACATTTTCCAGTTCCAGCGTTTCACAAATATCGACAATATCTTGCGCGTAACCTTCCAAGGTGGAATATTTTTGAGCGTCATAATTGGATGTTTCGGATTGTCCCGAGCCGGTATAATCAAACAAAACAAGACGATATTTTTCTCTCAATAAAGGCACTAAAAAACGCCACATCCTTTGATCACAGCCAAAACCGTGTGCCAGAAGTAATGTTTGTTCACCCTGCCCAACAATGTTTATATTGTTTCGAGCGAGAATTTCACTTCTATAAAACATAGAAAGCCTCGAATATAAGAGTATCAACAGGCCTAATATATAACATACCCAATTGTATTTTTTCTTATCCATTAGTCTATACCCAGGGAAATTTAACAGCTTGTGCAGTTGATAAGGAGCAACATGAAAACGTTTATTTCGCCCATAGATTTGCCCCTAAAAAAATAACATGCCTGTGTATTTTACTCAGACTGGGCGGGGCAATGTGTGAGATTGCTAAGCACAGAGTGCGCAGAGAAAATAATTTGAAATCAAAAAAAACTATTAGGTCTTTTACTTTTTTATCTCGCGAGCGCGGTGATGAATTGTCTTTTGATTTACACAATCTATAGCCAAAGCCATTGGCCTTGCAGCTTCAAAATAGACGGGTATCAATCACACAGAGCAGCGAGGGCAAAGAGAGAATAATTTTAACGTATGGGTGTTTTAGATGAGTTTAGGGTGTGGTGAATTATTTTTTTTTACCTTTACAGTAGAGCCAGCCTGAATAATCTGCATAGGCATTTAAATACAGCTCCTGCTTAAGGTTAAGCATAAACACTGTGCTGTCAGGCTTAGGGGGTATAATACAAAATCTTAACCGCCCCTGTGTATAGGGCTTTGGCCAGGGGATGGACGGGTTTTAAGGCACTGTTTAAAATTGGCACAGGGTAATCTATAGACTATGCCTGCGCAGTCTACTGCCAAATGAAAATCCCCCAGGGATTGATCCAAGGCGTTGTCGTAAGCAAAAAAATAACCTTCGCTTAGATAGCAAAGTTGTGCAGTGGATTCTCTCAGCAAAAACTGACCACTGTGCATTAAAAACAAGGCGAATTTATTCGTCTCCAGCAACTGCTGGGCATCCTCTTGAGTCACATACAATACCACCATTTTGGCGGCGAGCTTAGCGAGCAAGTCTGTCAAAAGGGGCCGTGTTACCCAGAAAATTGAGGATCTGTTGAGGGATAATAGGCACGGTTAGGCTCCCAGTTGAAGTCACTTGGGTATATTACCCTGAGCAAAAGAGCATAAGCCCAACGGTAGACCGCTTTTTAAGCTTGTAGTTTAACTCATGTTCGCAGCAAAGGTCATTTAGCCAGCGCCGATGGCAACAGTAATAACAAGGATCTTTTGCAAATCTTATTCCCACTACTTCGGGTGATTTATGGTGTGCGCTTGGCAGCATTGACACCCAGCTTCATATGGGCGTGGCGTGAGAGCCCAAAACTTGCAAAAAACTTGCACCAAATAGTGCTGCCGGCGATGGCGCTCCAGGTGCCATAACTGGCGGAGCCGCTTACTACCAGAGCAATGACATACAGTGCCAACATCCCTGCGAGTAAATTAATCAGCATTTCAAAGCACGCAAAGTTTTCAGGCTTGGTTGGCGGCACACCCTGTTTTAATGCGACATCAGAATAGTCCCGTTTGATCATTATGCGCCACGCTCGGCGTAACCACACAAACGCCATCGGAAACAGTGCCAAAAATAAAATCCACGTTAATGCCACACTGACATCAAAAACCATATTATTCCCCTGAGCTTGGCTGGCGAAGTGCGTTTGCCAACTGTTACTTAAAAAGGCCCGACTAGCCTTGCCAGTAGGGCCTTCATTGTTATCTGCTTTCTTGGATTAAGCGCAATACCTCTGCGCTTAATCCAAGAAAGGCGTCGTTTTAGTGTGCACCATCTACAGATTTAGAACCACGTGGTACACGCACCGCTTCCACCATGGCCTGGATGTGTTCAGGCGGCTCTTTAGTGAATTTGTCTACCGCGAAGGCGACCGAAAAATTCACCATCGCACCGACCGCACCAAAGGCTTCAGGGGCGATCCCGAAGAAGCTGTTGGCTCCACCAATGGCAGGCAGGTAGCCAGTACCTTTGATAAAGAACAGCCCTTTGTGGGCAAACACATAGAACAAGGTAATAAACAGACCCGCCAACATACCCGCAATTGCGCCTTCTTTGTTCATCTTCTTACTGAAAATGCCCATCATGATGGCAGGAAACAGTGAACTGGCCGCAATACCAAAGGCTAATGCTACCGTACCTGCCGCAAATCCAGGTGGATTGAGGCCCAACCAACCCGCGATCAATAACGCCACCGCCATGGATGTTTTACCGGCTAAAAGTTCGTTTTTCTCACTGATATCAGGCACAAAAATGTTCTTAATTAGATCGTGGGATACGGCTGAGGAAATCGCCATTAACAAGCCAGCAGCCGTAGATAACGCAGCGGCTAAACCCCCTGCTGCAATCAGCGCAATTACCCAGTTAGGCAGTAAAGCGATTTCAGGATTGGCCATAACCATGATGTCGGCGTTAACTGTCAACTCATTACCTTTCCATCCAGCCTGATCCATCTTAGCCTTTACTACGGTATTGGTGGTTTTGTCATTGTAGTATTGAATACGACCATCAGCATTTTTGTCTTTAAACTTCAACAGGCCAGTCTTTTCCCAACGCTTCATCCACTCTGGGCGTTTTTCGAATTCAAGGCCGGCGTCTTTTGCGTAGACGTCTACCTGACCCGAGACAGTACCAGGGGTGACAGTATTGAGCAGATTCATTTTAGCCATTGCTGCGACAGCAGGTGCTGTGGTGTATAAAATAGCAATAAAAACCAATGCCCAGCCAGCAGAAGAACGGGCATCTTTTACCGTGGGTACCGTAAAGAAACGCATGATCACGTGGGGTAAACCAGCTGTGCCAATCATTAATGACAAGGTGTACATGAACATGTTGAGTGTACTGCCTGGCAGCGCAGTGGTGTACTGACCAAAGCCCAAATCAGTTACCACACTGTCCAGCTTGGCAAGCAAAGATACGTTTTGTCCAATCAAGTCAGAGCCAAGTCCTAGCTGGGGTATTGGATTGCCGGTCAGTTGCAAAGAGATAAATACAGCGGGTACGGTGTAGGCCAAAATCAACACGACGTATTGGGCGACTTGAGTATAAGTAATACCTTTCATGCCACCAAACACCGCGTATACAAACACAATGCAGATGCCAATATAGATACCCATTTCGCTGGTTACACCTAAGAAACGAGAGAAGGCCACACCCACACCCGTCATCTGTCCAATAATGTAGGTCAGTGAAGCGGTAAGCAGGCACAATACCGCCACCATACTTGCACTTTTAGAGTAGAAACGATCACCGATGAACTGTGGAACGGTAAACTTACCAAACTTGCGCAGGTAGGGTGCCAGCAGCATTGCTAACAACACGTACCCCCCCGTCCAGCCCATGAGGAACAGGCCCCCGCCGTAACCCATATTGGCAATCAGCCCAGCCATAGAGATAAAAGAAGCTGCAGACATCCAGTCGGCTGCCGTAGCCATGCCGTTCATGACTGGATGAACATTGCCACCGGCCACGTAGAACTCACTGGTAGAGCCCGCACGGGCCCAGATTGCGATGCCGATATAGAGCGAAAAGCTCAGGGCGACACCGATGTAGATCGTCGTTTGAAGTGCCATTATGTGTCCTTAGTCTTCGTGGACGTCAAAGCGTACATCAAGTTCGTTCATCTTCTTTTTGTAGTAAAAGATTAGCACAATGAATATATAGATTGAGCCCTGCTGGGCAAACCAAAATCCCAGAGGGTAAGCACCAAGGTGGACGTGGTTGAGAGCGGGGGCAAATAAAATCCCAGCACCAAAGGACGCCACAAACCAAACAATGAGTATCTTGGTGAGTAGGGCAATTGTTGCTCTCCAGTAGGCATGACTACTTAAGTCTTCTTGCATGTCAAACTCCTAAAAATAATGTTAATAAACAGAGGCTTTTTTCCACCCTTGGCTTGCTAATGTTAATCACTTTAGACTTATATTTAACAATGTGGAATACGACGATGCACTTAGGACTGACAAGTAAGATCTTAAGCTATGTTATTTATACCCAAGTGACCTCAAGATGCAGATTCAGAGCCAAGGCAGGCATTCAGGGCCAGGCACAACATGTAGGGAATGGCATCCCCCTTTTCAAATATTGTAACCCAGCATTGGGTTTCTGCCTAAGCTCTCTTTGGGTCAGTTTCACATCCCCAACTACGGGGTTATTTGTATTGGATATAGGAAGCTATGCCTCAATACCTTCGCCTTGTATTAAACGATTTTCATTCCCGCTGAACTCCGCATCTTGAGGTCACTTGGGTATACGTTCTTCGTTGTGAAACCTGCCCGGGGTGTCATGACTGTTATGCGTCTGCTACGGCAATGGCATCAGTAAATGTGACCATGGTCTAAGGTTGGCTCTTGCAGGCCATCGCTTATCTGGCATGTTTATTTGGGCTGGCACGATGGGGTGACAGCCATTCTGTCAGGGCGAAAAAGCGGACGTCCCCCCCGGTTATTTATTCTTTGGCTTTAGCGATTTACTCTACGGCCTGGACATTTTTTGCCTCTGTAGGGGAAGCCACACGAGATAACTGGGGCTACCGGGCGATCTTTCTTGGTCCGACTTTGTTATATTTATTTGGTTATCGATTTTTATGAAAGCTTACACGGGTAAGCCAAAAATAGCCCATCAGCACCCTTGCTGACTTTATCTCATCTCGTTACGGTAAAAGACAGACTGTTGTCCTATTGGTCACGTTCATTGCTTTATTAGCCACTATTGCCTACGTCGCTGTTTTCTATTTATTTTGGACCCAAACATACTGATGTTACTCAATAGCGGCGGGGTTTAATGCTGGCGATCTCTTTTTGAATCCATCATTAAATTATGCGCGTTGATCCCGGTAGCATTTTTTGGCTATGACTGGTGGCAAACACATAACAATGGGCCAATGTTGGGGGCATTTGTTCGTTATGAGGCTTTGAAGCATGTTCAATTAAGCACTTTTGGGGTACAAAACCCATTGCCCCCACATTGATGACCTTGCAGATAATGTCAACATCGTCCAGTCCTGATACCACAGCAAGGGGTAAATCAGGAAATATTTTACCGATATGGATCAAGCCAAAAAGATCGCTACTACCTGGCATGTGGAGATCAAGTAGTCGCAAATCAAGGTGTTTATTTTAGTGCGAAATTTCGACTGTCTTGTCTAGACCAGCGGCTTCAAGCAAGGTGAGTTGCTCGAAGTTGGCCATTAAGGCGCCTCGTATAGCATCACGGTATAAGGGATGATCATCAGCGATCAGCCCGGTTGCCATAAAGTAGCCGATTGTTACTTATTTAACCTTTGGTTGATGAGTGCATCAACCACGGATGGATCTGCCAATGTAGATATGTCGCCCAATTGTTGATATTCGTTGGCGGCAATTTTACGTAATATTCTGCGCATGATTTTTCCCGAACGGGTTTTTGGCAAACCAGTAGTCCACTGGATTAAATCGGGTGTGGCAATGGGGCTAAGCTCCTTACGAACCCAATTTCGGACTTCAAGACTTAGGGCCTCGTCACTTACGATCCCTTCGACAGGAGTGACATAGACATAGATCCCCTGACCTTTTAGTGCATGGGGATAACCTACAACTGCGGCTTCAGCAATGGCCGGATGAGATACCAGAGCGCTTTCAATTTCGGCGGTGCCGAGTCGATGACCGGATACATTCAAAACGTCGTCAACACGGCCTGTTATCCAATAATATTCATCTTCATCTCGCCTTGCCCCATCTCCGGTATAAAAGTGACCTTTATAGCTAGTGAAATAGGTTTGAATAAAACGCTGATGATCAGCATAAATTGTGCGCGCTTGGCCAGGCCAACTGTCTTTTATGATCAAATTACCCTCTGCCACGCCCTCAAGTTCAAGGCCTTCACTGTCCACCAGGGCGGGTTGAATACCAAATAAAGGACGCGTGGCGGAGCCGGGTTTCAATGGCGTTATGCCTGGCAAGGGGGAAATCATCATCCCGCCGGTTTCAGTTTGCCACCAGGTATCCACAATCGGACATCGTCCCTTGCCTACTGCGCTGTGATACCAATGCCAGGCTTCAGGATTAATGGGTTCGCCGACAGAGCCAAGCAAACGCAGTGATTCTCCGCTGACCCCTTCAGTCGCGCGAATCCCCTGTGCCATCAAGGCTCGGATCGCAGTGGGTGCGGTGTATAAAATATTAACTTTATGCTTATCCACTATTTGCCCGATGCGGCGCACATCCGGATAGGTTGGCACCCCTTCAAACAATACCGTAGTAGCACCATTGGCCAGTGGTCCATAGATCATATAGCTGTGGCCCGTGACCCATCCAACATCGGCGGCGCACCAGAAGACTTCACCCTGTTGATAATCAAAAACATATTCGTGGGTCATGGCAACATATAATAAATAACCACCTGTCGTATGTACCACCCCTTTAGGACGTCCTGTTGAACCTGAGGTGTATAGAATAAACAAAGGATCTTCTGCGTTCATGACTTCTGGTTCGCATTCAGCTGGACAATCAGCGACAAGTTCGTGCCACCACAGGTCTTTTTTCTGCAGATTGATGTTTACACCAGTATGTTTTAGCACGACTACATGTTCCAGCGTAGTGCATTCATGCTCTGCCAATGCCTTATCAACATTTTCTTTTAGTGGTACTGACTTGCCCGCACGCAGTCCTTGGTCTGCGGTAATAATGACTTTTGCCCCACAGTTTTCAATACGATCAGCAATGGCATGAGGTGAAAAACCTCCAAAAATAACCGAATGTACGGCCCCAATTCGTGCGCAGGCAAGCATGGCATAGGCTGCTTGTGGCACCATAGGCATATAAATTGCGACCCGATCACCTTTGACCACGCCAAGTTTTTTCAAGCCATTAGCCAGTCTTGCCACTTCGTCGTGCAAACGCTGGTAAGTGATTAAATCGTGAGAATGGGGATCGTCGCCTTCCCAGATGATGGCAGTGACATTAGCACGTTGAGCAAGATGACGGTCGATGCAGTTGTAAGATACGTTCAGCTCACCATCCTCAAACCACTTGATATGTAAGTTTTTTTCATCGAAGGAGGTGTTTTTTATGATGCTTGGCGTTTTATACCAGTCGAGTCTTTTGGCTTGCTCGGCCCAAAATTCATCCGGTGACTCAATGGACTGCTTATAGAGTTTCTGATAAGCCTGCTCAGTTAAATGGCTATTCTTTTTTGCCTGCTCCGGCACCGGATATAATTTATCTACCATGTTGACGCTCCATCTACTTTAAAAACCTGAATTAGATACTTTATGCTTCTAGCAAAACTTAGAAATAGGACTTTGCCCTTATAGACCAACAGCGTATATGCAAATTGACAATCCTAGTACAAAGTTAAGGAAATTTTTCACACTGGGATTAAAACATGAATAAGAATATTAAAAATATAATAACGTTTACTACCTTGCTGGTGGGCACAAGCCTAATGAGTACAGCAGCAAATGCAGATGCATTTGAATTAGACTTCAAAACGGTGACAAGATGAAGTTTTTAGGTGACTTAAAAACGGACATTTTCTATGTCAGTGGCGATGTAGACTATCAGGATTATTGGATTGATAATAATCCTGATGCGGTAGATACGTCCAAATTGGGTTTAAATATAAAAGTAAGCCGCTTCCACCTTTGTATATTCACGGCGATTGGAACGGTTTTATCAAAATGGATTGTTATGGCGGTGGCGGGGGCGAATAATAGCCTAGATATTAAGGTTTCGAATTTTGTCGCCAGATATAATTTTGCAGCTGAACGGGGCCCGGTTATTGCTGCGGGATTACTGAGGAAAATCGACTAGGGTGGTATTGATGATACGGTTGCCGCATTTAGTTTATCCGGCAAAATAAACGCGGTAGGTAAAGATGATATCCGCTTTGAGTCAATGCTGGGTGAGTCCGGTCGTTATGTGGGTACCACGCTGGCGACAGATATTGTCATCACTCCCTTTAAGACAAAGGCAGAAAAAACCACGGCGTGGAATTGGGTAAATACGTTGTTGATGATGGCGGTCTGGATCTTGACTCCAACTATCTGCAAACCTCAGTGAAATTCATCCCGTAATGGCTGTTGCCCCTGTGGTGACCTGTCTTTTGATTTTCACCACACAGTACACTGAGGACACAGAGGGGAGTGGTGTTTAAGACTGAATGATTTCATCGTTTTTTCCTCTTGGATCTCTGTGCCTCTGCGGTGATTTTTTTTCATTTTTATCACCGAATACGGATATAGGTATAAGCTTCCGCTGGCTTTTTATCGATTTGCATAGGGGGCAAATAGGGCCCTCACATCTATCTTCGCCTTTAATTTTATCGCCAGTAAAAATAAGCCACCGATTTTACGGTGCAAAAAAATCGCATCGATAGGGGGCGTATGGGCATAGGTTTTTTCCAGCCCCAGGGCCAGACCTTGTTCCTGTAACCGATGGGCGAGATCCGTATTGGCGAAGTCATAGGGCGAAGCCCCATACAAGGGCTCACAGGCCTGAAAACACAATTCACTCACCACACTCTGGACGTTTGGCGCTAAGGCTGCGCTGGACAAGCCTATTTCCAGCGCAGCGTGAGCAACCTCAGCCTTGTCCTGATGATAGGCCCCTTGCA
>JBLHIW010000051.1:0-15919 GCA_047618055.1 Paraglaciecola sp.
AACATCACAAATCATTTTTAGTTCGCGGGCAATACAAACGTCCTCTTGATTTGCCATGCAATTCACTAAAATTGAGACCCATCTATATTTATTGATACAACTCACAAGGGCATAACTTGAATCAGGGCCTAAAACAGTCTATTTTTACCCTTAATAATCAATCATTTAGTCTTCATCTGTAATTACTTCATCTTGTGGAGCACAATCCACATTCGCTGTTTTAAACTTCAATGAGTTAAGTAGAATGCAGAGTAATTTATTTAGCTGTTGCGCTTGGCTCTGCTGTAGTTTCAATAATGATAAAGGATTAAACATGTATATCACCGGTTCGGATTTGCGTAAAATGAGACAAGACACGGGTTTAACAACCGTAAAAATGGCCCTGTTAGCAAAAGTAAAAACTCGTAAAACTTATGAAAATTGGGAAAAAGAAATTGGCAGCCCGAGCATGAATCAATTTATTGCCATGTGTGTGGGGTGCAATTATAACTCGTCAAAATTTGTTAAACTTGCTGTAGAGAGACAAGATACGAGTGAAAAACTTAATATCAGCGCGGTACGTCGCTAGAGATATAAACATGGAACCCTTGGGTTCCATGTCTGATTTTTAGCCTATTCAGTACGGCTTCTGTTAATATTCTAGCCTTCTTGTGCTATGACACAGTGCATCATTAGCGCATCTTCGCGGCCATTAGCCGTAGGGTAATAATTAACACGTTTTTCTACCAAGCTGAATCCTGCCTTTTCATATAAGTGGATGGCGGCATGATTAGATTGGCGCACTTCCAACCAAATAGTCGACACATCACGCAATTGGCACTGGTGCATAAAGTGCTTAAGTACTTCCCCCCCCCACCCCTGCCCTTGACGAGTTCGGTCCACGGTAATATCCATCAATGTGGCTTCGTCCAGTACTTGTAAACTGAGGTAATAGCCTATGGTTTGCATATTATCTTGTAATTGATAAGCAAAGTAAGGGCGAGTGATGCAATCTGCAAAAACCGATTGGGACCAGGGCTTAAAATGCCCTGTGGTGTGGATTTGGTAGGCATCCTGATAGTTTTCTAAACTTAAAGGAACAAAGGCATCCTTCATTTACGCAGGTCTATTTTGTTGCTTATAAGCCTGCAAGGCTCGCCACAGTTGCTTTTTGGGCTCAACACAAGATAGGGAAGATAACTCTGGTGTGGTTAATGTTGTGCCATCTAAAACGATATGGTCTGCGACCTGCCAAACCAGCAGATAATCTGAATATTGCTTTACACCACTATCATCCATGGCACGACGTGGCTTCTCCTGTAAACCCATGGCTGTTAAAATATCGGTAAACAGGGGGTGTATGGCGAAATGTTCAGGGAACAGTATATGCTCAGGCAAAGAATAACGCGGAAGTATGGATGGATCGGATGCTATGTTAGACGCTGCACTTATCGGCTCAATTTTGCTATTATTTACCATCAAACTATGTAACTCGTCCTGGGGAGTCGGTGCTGGGGTTTCATGCTCAGACCAGACAGTTATCCCCATTTCTGCAAGCGTGGCTCGCTGGTAGTCGGAAAGAGAAAATGTTGCTTTGCTATTCATCGCTGTAGATTATCATGAATATTGAGAAAGTAGAGGAGCTTGATCTTACTCTTTGAAAAATTGGCAGGGGCGGAGGGATTCGAACCCCCAACCATCGGTTTTGGAGACCGCTGTTCTACCAATTGGAACTACGCCCCTGCTGAAGTGCTGAATTATACTTATGCCTAACAAAAGGTAAAGGGCTTTCCATTTTAAGGGAGATGAAATCTGCTTAAGTGCGCATTAATTGCGCAACAAACGCTAGAACGCTTGCACTCTGGCGGCTAAGTACCAGAGATCATTGGTTAAATTTACCAGCGAAACTTGTTCCTCCATTTTTTTGACCACATCCGCAAACGGTATCTTAGAAACACCACTGTAGGCTTGCTGCAACATTTGTGTCTCTTGTTCACTGAGGTTGTTTATCGTGGCACACGAGGCCAAATCGTAATAACGATTACCGCAAGCAGCATATTCCCAATCAAACACGACGACGTCTTTGCCCCAATACACATGTTCCATCGCCAGATCGTTGTGACACAAAACTTGGTCGTGCTGGTGAGTGTCTGTCCAACATTGGGTGCTCTCATTCAGACGCTGCTGTAATTCATCACTTACCCTGATACCCGACATTTCAATGTAGCTTTGCCAATCTCGGGGGAAGTTAATTGATAAGGCGAAAACCGGTAGCGTGTGTATCTTGTAAAGTGTATCGGCAAGCAATGCGATTTTTTGTGGCCGGGGAATATCGCTTTTATCCAATGCTGAGCCCTCAAACCAGTCTTCTACTTGAAAATCGTGGCCACGCGAAAAATAATGAGGTGCCGGTGCGATGCCATGTTTACTCAACTGAATTTGCATGACGTACAGAGACTCTCTATCACTGGGAGAAAAGTGATTCTGTTCATAGGTTTTTAAAAAATAATGGGTGGCCCCGGCTTTTAGGTGATAACTCCGATTGACGGCACCGCCAGGTATTAATTTAACGTTTAATGGCTCATCGAAAACGTTTGTTTCCCTTAGCTCGTCAAGTATTCTGCTAACCATAAAATTTTCCTGCCTATTCACCGCAATAATCTATATTTATCTGGTGGGATTGTATTTGGGTGCTTGTGGTAGTTATAAAGGTAGTGCTGTTATATGATTTTTCCATCATAGAGTGTTAAAAATAACCATGACGACGATATAATCAAAGTAAGTCGCTTTGCAGCTTTAATGGTTTCTTCCAGCTAACATAGCCGTATAGGGCAAAACCGAGATACCCGAGAAATAACAGCCCAGTAAGGTGCATATCTTTCATAAAATATAAATACGAGGCAAAGGAATTAATCACCATCCAGTACAACCAGTTCTCCAATACCTTGTGGGCGACCAATACCGTGGTAAATACACTGAAAACGGTAATAAAGGCATCCAAATATAGATGCTGGGCATCGAGTACCATAGTGGCAAACTGGCTTAGGGCAAGGGATGATAAAGCCAAAATAGCAAGCCAACGCAAATGACAATGCAGTGGCCAGCTTGTTATGCCTTGCTCATTATCTGGTTTTCGCCATTGCAGCCAGCCATAAACCGCCATCAAGAGGTAGTAGGCATTTAGCACAGTATGAAAAGGCAAGGACACCGCCCAAAATAACCAGGTGTATATGCCAGTGCTAAGCAAAGCCGCAGGCCAACACCAGATGTTTTGCCGGGCTGCCAGCCACACATAGGCTAAGGCCAATAGCACGGCAATTAACTCCGCCCATGACTGGGCGGCTAAGTGACTGGCGAGTGCAGTGAGCAGCGGTTCCATTAAATATCCGCACTCATATTGTCACCATTAAGAAATTTACACACAAATATTGCCTGGCCAATTTCCTGATGACTGTGATGCATTTCTTCGGCCAAAAGCGCCATAGTGGGCAGATACTCGCCACTGACCAGGGTGTTGGTCGCAGTAGTCACTACCTTGATTTGTGGATAAGAGTTGAGCCTATCGATAAATTTTTGGATTGGCTCAATATATTGCTCATTGAGCGGATACATGGATATTTCAGCGACGAGTTTCATTTTTTATTTTTCCAAAACGTTGCAGGGCGGCTTTAATCACCACCCCGGATATTATATGGCGATAAGTTTATTAGTAATGATATTTAACATTAAGCCCTATTCGGCGAGGCTCACCAAACTGTTCATAGGTATGGGCTGTATATTCATCCCGGGGATCATTACCAAAGTAGAACCCACGATTTGCATATTCCTTATCAAATAGATTTCGCGCATACAGGCTTATTTGCCAGCGACTAAACTCTAAATCCAAACTGCTATGCACTAAAAACAGCTCGCTTGAACGCTGATCGTGACTAAAGGAGTAATAAAAATCATCTTTTGCGTCTGCCTCAAACAACCAGCTAAGTTCATTACTTAACTGCCAATTAAGCCCCGTATTTACCTGATACTGAGGAGCATGAGCCTGATCTCGGCTGTCGACAAGGCTGCCGTCTTGTCGGGTGATCCCCTCAATATCGGTTTTTAACCAACCCACATTTAAAAAAGCACTGATGCGCTCAGATATTTGAGCATTGATAGCGAGCTCTAAGCCATAGTTTGTGCCTTGTGCAGCATTATTATAGAAGTCTACGAAGGATTGATCTTGTACGATTGAGTTTTTATACTGCACCTCGTCACGCCATTGATAGAAGGTACTCAGGTCAACGGTAAAACTGCCATCTTGATTTTGGCCTTTAACGCCAAACTCCACACCAATCAGTGATTCCCCAGCAAAGACTGCGTTATCTAACAGTGCTTGCCTAAACCCTTCCAATCCTGCGTCATCTAATTTACCTAAGGCCTGGCCATTCACTCCCCCCATCTTGTAACTGCGTAATAGACTTAGATAAATCAGGCTGTTATCGCCCGCTTTTTGGTGAAGGCTCAGTTCCACACCCCAATTGTTATCGTCGATATTCTCGCTTATTTGCTGTGAATCTACATACCCAAAGGCTTGGGAAGCTAATCTTAGACTACTGGTTATCCACTGACTGTCGGATAACATGTGCTTGTAGTGGGCAAATAATGCCGCATCTTTACGCTCTACTTGACTGTTAAATGAAGCGTCTGCCCACAGACCAAAATCAAAGAAGTCGCGCTTAAGATCTTCCTTTTTGTCAGCATAGTAAAAACCGAGTACCCAAGAATTTCGCTGGTCGGTTTTACTGTGTAATTTAAGTTCAATACTGTTGTCTTTACGATCTCTAAAATAGTGATCGGTGGATGAGTACTCCCAGCCCGGCGCAATACCAAGGTAACTCCAATCTTCGTCGTAGCCGTAAGCTAGATCGGCCTTTAAATGGGATAGGGTTAAGTGTAAATTTACCCAGTCTATTGCCTTATAATTGACGAATATCGCCAATGCCTGACTTTCTTGGCGATCAAAACCTGGCTCATCGGATAAGCTAGTGCGATTTTGATCCAATGAAAAGGCATCATAACCATTATCCACATCAATCAAATGAAAAACGGTATTAATTTGCAGATTTTCACTGGCCCGCCAATTCACCTTTGCCCGGGCGGAAAGCTCATCTATGCCATTGGTGTCTTCACGCACCAACCATTGGTTTTTGATAAAACCGTCACTGGTATTTTGGTTTACCGATACACGATAATTAGCTGAATCACTTATGGCTCCACCCAATGCCGCACCCATATTCCAGCTATTGTAATTTCCTATACCCAACTGTGCATCGAATGCCGTTTGCTCTGTAGGGGCCTCGCTGATGACATTAATCATTCCGGCTAAACCATCTGCGCCAAAGCGGGCACTGTTGGGGCCCTTGAACACCTCAATCTGAGCAACATCAAATGCACTGGCACCGGCCAGCATCCCTGAATAGTTAATGCCGTCGACCAAATAGCCTACCGATGGATTAATCGGATCCACAAACTGACTTCGTTCTCCAATCCCGCGGATCTGAATAAATCGACCTCGGCTGGCGCCACTGGCAAAATTAACATTGGTCGCACGGTTTAATATGTCTTCGAGATGCTGTGCTTGGCGCTGTGCAATAGCATGCCTTGTTAACACAGATATACTGGTAGCCATTTCAGTCAGTGGTGCAGCACTGATGGCACCGTGGACAATGATCGATTCAATCTCCTCGCTTTCTTGTGCCATCGACACCCAACTGAACAAGAACAAGAACAAACTCATGGTACTGACAAACAGGTTTTTTTTACAAAGTAACATACTAGGATCTCTTCATAGCTAATTGAAAAGATCCGGCTTTACGGCAGGTAAATGGGGAAAGCAGACAGTCTTACCATTCCTACGCCGGCATTATCCGGATCAGGTGTAAGGGTTAATGTTTCTATTCAAGAAACAAATCTCAGCCTTGCGGCACCCCTTGGTGACTAGGCTCGGTTGTATAAGCGCTAGCGCCGAGCATTTTAGCAATAATACCCTCAATCGCAAGTATAACTTCAACTCAAATCAGCGAGATTGAGCTGATAATATGGGTATAAATCAATCTTCACTGGCAAGTTGTATTTTCACCAGCTTATTTTCACCAAAAAAAGAATCTTCTTGAGTAAACCAAAGTTCGCCATTGGGATGAGCACATACTCCCTCCACTTGTGCAAACCCTTCAAGTTCATGCCAGTATTGTAGTTCAAAGTCCACGTTTAATACCGCAACAAAAGGCTCAGCCAAACCAAGAGGCCCTCGCCGATACCCGACCAAAACATAACGTTGATTTTTGTTGTCAAAATCCGCTCCCGTCACGACGCCCGGCAAGTTGTCGAGGGTGGCAAACGCTTGTAGTGTTTGTTGGTCAGTCTCTTTGTCCAGCAGATAAACATTTAACACCTGGCTTTTCCAGCTTTTAGAAAACAGCACCAAGTGTTGCCCCCTAGCAACCAGGGCTTCTGCATCAAAGTCATGGTGCAAATATTCGTTATCTGCCGGATAATTGTACTTATACCCGATCTCGATTGCCTTTGGATGGGCAGAGGACTGAATCTGTTTCCCGTATTTATATACAGTAAGAAAATGTCGGTCTCCCTTATTATTGCCAATGTCCGCCACATAAAAATGCGTTTGGTCGCCGGTGATAGCCTCCCAATCCACGTTTTTGGCGCTCAGGGAGAGCATGCTTTCTATTTGCCCGTCCTCACTCAGTTGATAAACCACAGGCTCATTACCTGAATCATTGATGGTATATATGCCCCCCTCTTTTGAACAATATAAGCCCGAACTTTCAGACAATTCAGCGGGTAAGGCATGTTGTTGCAACACCTTATAGGCACCGGTATTAAGGGGAGCCATACGACAAGAAAAAAGCCCTAAGCTGAGCAACAATAACATTACAGGTTTACTTATCATGGAGCAGCCTTTATCTAAGTCAAAATAGATTTTGGATTAATTATTAGACCAATAAGCCTATTTCTTCTTTAGTTTGTCTCTCTAATCCCTTTAGGGTTTTACCGTGGGGCACAGGCAGTCTTGTTTCAGGATCGACGCGAACGAACACGATGTCATCTGCAAAGCAGATGGTTTTTTTGCTTACTTTGTTACGCACCAGACAGGTAACGGTGATAGACGTTTTGCCCACTCTTTTAGTTTCCAGCCCAAACTCAACCACGTCACCTTGCATCGCTGGTGACTCAAAACTGATTTCACCAATATGTTTGGTGACCAAAACATTACTTTCCAATTGGCATATGGCATAAATAGCCGCCTCCTCGTCGATCCATTCAAGAGCACGCCCCCCAAACAGGGAGTTGGCGTAATTTAGATCGCTCGGCATGACTAATCTGCGGGATAAAAAGCGCATTCGTATTCCTTATTAACATTGTTACACTAGGCCAATTATACATCCTATTGTAAGTAGAAGAGTGGATTTCCAAGCGCAATTCAATCAATGGCTTGAGTGCAGAGCCAAACAGGTTTGCCATCGACAGTTACTCGTCATAAGTGGTCCTGAAAATTGGGCAACTGAACAGGCAGAACAGGTCATCGAGGGGTGTCAGTACCTATCTGTCCTGTGGGCCGGCCACGGTGGTGAGGGACACACTCAAATTGCGGCTAGTCACTATCGCCAATTCCTTGGTCAGGAATTTCCAGCCCTGGTTTACAATTGCTATTCAGGGCTTAGAGCCAACGCCGTATTAGCACTCAGTGGCACCATACAATCGCGGGGATTGATGATCCTGCTATGTCCTGACTTTAATCAGTGGCCGACCTTTGTTGATCCCCAAAATGAACAAAGAATATCCTTTGGATATCAAAATAGGCTTAAACAGAGCTATTTTATTCGGCACTTACTTACGCAAGTGACAAAAGATAAGCATGTTGCGGTACTCACTGAGCGGACCTTCCGGTCCGGCCCCCCTGCTGCGCCACACTCTTCTCAATTAGCAAGCTTAAACTGCCAATCAGAAGAACAAAGCTTAGCGATTCAAGCCATCATTAAAACAGCCCTGGGTCACAGGCGTCGCCCCTATGTCCTTTCTGCAGACCGGGGCAGAGGAAAGTCCTCGGCCCTGGGCATAGCGGCCGCAAGTTTGATAAAAAATCACCACAAAGATATCGTCATTACTGCGCCCACGGTCAAAACAGTAGAACAAGTCTTTAAACATGCCCGTGTATTGTTGCCTGAAGCGACATTTGATGGCAAAACATTGACGACAGAGCACGGAAGACTCAGATTTATTCCCGCCGACGACTTACTTAAGCACGGGCTTACGACTGATATGGTGATGATTGATGAAGCCGCCGCGCTGCCCACTCCCATATTAAAAAAAATCCACAAAAAACATTCTCGCCTCGTATTTAGCACCACACTACATGGCTACGAGGGAAGCGGCAGAGGTTTTGAGCTGCGCTTTAAAAAATATTTGGATGAGGTGAATTCAAACTGGAAATCACTGCATCTCTCACAACCCATCCGCTGGTACCAAGGTGACGTTCTTGAGCAATTTTGGTTTACCACTATGCTCATGGATAAGCCGGTTGAAAAATGCACCTTGGGACACGCTCACAAGGCCCAGTGTGACGTTACGGCCCTCAGTTCAACTCAACTTATGGCTAACCCAGACCTGCTAATAAAGGTATTTCAGTTACTGGTTAACGCCCATTACCAAACAAGCCCAGATGATTTGCTGAGGCTCTTAGATGCCCCAGAGCAACAGGTCTTTGTTCTCAGACAAAGTGACAGCTTACTTGGTGTTGCACTCGTGGTTGAGGAAGGGGGGACGTCTCTGAGCGAAGTGGCCCAGGATATTGCCTGCGGTTCCCGAAGGGTCAAGGGACATTTGGTCGCGCAAAATCTGGCTTTTCATACGGGAATACAAGCGTTGTGTGGCATACCACAATGGCGTATCGTCAGAATTGTGATTGAGCCTGAAATTCAAGGACAAGGTTTAGGTAAACTTTTAATCGCCAAGATAGAGAAAAAGGCCCGTGCACAAAACATCGAATTATTAAGCAGCGCCTTTGGTGCAACGTCTTTTCTGGTCAATTTCTGGAAAAAAAACCAATTTGACCCGGTGAAGCTTGGATTAAAGCGAGACGCAGCAAGTGGGGAGCATAGTGTCATCGTCCTCAAAGGACTCAGCCCGAAAGCATCAGCGCTGACGATCACCTTGAAGAAAGCCTTTCAAAAGGAATTATTATTTCATAGTTCAAGACAGTTCAAATATAGTAGCTCTCGCATACTACTCTCCCTGTTAGTCAATCAAGCTCATGACGAAGCGTTGAGCGATAATGACATAAGCATCATCCAGCAATTTATCAATCATCAGCGGCCCCTGGCGTCATGTGAGCACACCTTGTATAAATTACTGCTGCAATGTATGGAAAATTACTCGAATAGCCTGCAAGAGGACTATATTTTCCTTCTCTCCTTGCTTATGCAGAATAAAAATAGCGAGCTTTTATGCACGGAGTTTAAACTGATTGGGAAAAACCACATTCAAGATAAAGCGCGATTGGCTATTAGGAAAATATTTAAGGACCGGAGAGTAACTATAAAAAAGCTCCCAAAATGAGGGAGCTTTTTAAAGGGTGAAGTTAAAGACAGAACTTAAATCTTTATGCCACGATTTTTAGCTTTCTCTTTTATATAAGGTTCCCAACTTCTTGCACTACGGGCAGTTGATTTATCCTTCTTGGCTTCCTTAACATGCATATGTGCTGTCTTGAAATCGCCGGTATAAAAGCTAGCCTCCATCAACGCCATATGGATACGACCTTTGTTGTCAGCCCCTTCATCCAAGGCTTTTTGTAAGGCTTTTCCCGCATTTTTGTAGTCTTCAGCAGCCAGTAATAGAATACCTTGCTTACGATAATGCTCTGGATCCGAACTCAATACAGCCGCTTGACCGTAATAATCTGCTGCCTTCTTATGGTGCTTAGCTTGATGCCAGGTGTTAGCCAAACTAGCTAAACTTTTTTGATCTTTTTTTATCAAGCCAGACTTCAAATATTTCTCGTAAAGCACGGCGGCTTTATAAGGAATGTCATTAGTCGCATACAGTTGAGTCAGTGCCTTAATTTCAGACGCTTTCGTTAAATAACCCTGATTCAAGGCCATTTCGAAGGTCGAAAGACCTTTTTTATAGTCTTCCACTAACATGTAAAAGAACCCTAACGAAGTCCAATTAGCTTTGTTATCCGGAAATATGGCGACGACCGTTTCCGCTACGCCTAAAGTCTCCTTATACATCTTACGTGCGTAATAAGATTGCAGTTTCAAGGCATAAGCATTTTTATTAGGCTTGTCATCCAGGGCAATTGACTTATCGAGTGGGCCAATCATTTCAGGATATTGCTTGTTCTCGTAGTATGCCTGCCCAATACGAAGGTATACGTCAGCATCTTCCTTACAAGTAAAATCCATCCACTGTTTGTACCACTTTATCGCATCGGCATATTCTCTTTCTTGCATACTTAAATCTGCAATCAAGCGCAATGTGCCAGCCTGCTCAGAGTCATTTAGTTCTTTCGCTTGTACCGATTTCACTAAATACTCTAGGGATTTTTTACCTGTATCACTCTTAGTAGCGAGTAAATTACCAATAAAACGATCCGTAAAGGCGCGATCAAAGGCCTGAGAGGTGTCAATGTCGTAAAGTAACTCTAAGGCCTCATCGACCAAATCATTGTTATACGCTTCATATGCCTTTTGAACTTTTTTACCGGTTCGTGCACCAGGAATATTTGTCGGACCACGCTTATAATCGGGACAAACAATCGCCGCGCCTTGAGCTAATGTGTGGCTTGATGTAAGTGTCACGACAGCTACAGCTGCACACGCACATAATGTTTTAATGTATATATTCATCATGATTGATCCAACTTAAAGTCTAATTGAACTTTCATATTGAACTGCTTCATCGGCTTACCATCTTCGATTTTGGGCTTGTACTTCCATTTATTAAGTGCCCGTTTAGCTTCCCGATCAAAGACACGTCTTGGGTCTGCTTCGATAACCGTAACATCTTCCACACCGCCCACTTCGTTAATGGTAAACGAAAGCTTAACCCAACCTTCTTTACCATCACGGGCCGCTTGAACCGGATACTTAGGTTCAATCCGTACGATAGGTGTTGCATCACCATCACGAGCCATGGCTCCCACACCGCCAATATCGACTGATGCTCCACCAATATCAACAGCTGGCATGTTAAAGCTTAAGCCGTCAGTATTAGCATCCGCAACGTCCGGTTCTACCGGCTCAAGCTTTGGAGGCTGTTGTGGCGGCGGCGGCGGTGGTGGTGGGACCCTGTTACGAGTCTGGGTGGAATCGTCCGGCGTATCCATAACAATATCAATCACTGGAGCAGGTGGCACACTCTCCGCTGGTCTGGAGGAATTGGCTATCAATTTAGCCATCACCACAAACAATGCGAAGGCTATGACAGCGCCAAGTAAAATAGAAACGAGTAATCGCATATTAACCACCTTCCGTTGCAATAGAAATACGATCAATACCCGCTGCTT
This sequence comes from Paraglaciecola sp., assembly GCA_047618055.1. Classification (GTDB taxonomy): domain Bacteria; phylum Pseudomonadota; class Gammaproteobacteria; order Enterobacterales; family Alteromonadaceae; genus Paraglaciecola. The sequence continues at coordinate 11,546 of JBLHIW010000051.1, forward strand.
TAATCTGATCCATAACGTCAATAACCACGCCATGATCAGTATTCTTATCTGCCTGGATTATCAGCACATCCGAAGGCTGTTCCGCCATCAGACGCTCAAGGTTTGCGCGAACACTATCAATATCTATTTCGCGCTTATCCATCCAAACGTCACCGTCTTCAGTAATAGCGATAAAGATATTGGCGTTTTTCGGCATAATTGATTGGCTTGCACCTGGTTTATTAACCTCAATACCGGCCTCTTTCACAAAGACTGTAGTAACTATAAAAAAGATCAACATAATAAATACAATATCCAACATTGGAGTCATATCTATCTCTGCGTCTTCTTCAACACGATTCTTTCGAGCCATATGAACCTCTTTTAATGATGGGGCAGACTATCAACCAGCTTTTCACGGGCCATTTTCACTTTCGCCTCAAGACGAGAACTGAAAAACACACCAGATAAAGCGGCAACCATTCCAGCCATGGTAGGAATTGTAGCCATTGATATTCCTGCAGCCATAAGACGAGGGTTACTAGTACCCTGCGTCGCCATAGTTTCGAAAACACCAATCATGCCTGTAACTGTTCCTAAAAGGCCAATAAGAGGACACATAGCGACGAGGGTTTTGATTAACAGCATTCTCGAGCTAAGGCCATCGGACGCCTGTGAAATCCATGTGTCACGGATTCTATGCGCATACCAAGAGGTAGTATCTTCCCTGGCGTCCCAATTTGAGATTATTTCATCTCTCAATTTGGGAAACACGGAAGTTAAATACCAATAACGCTCAACCATAAACACCCACATCAGGAAGAGAGCAAACGCGACGACGTAAAGCACGTCGCCACCGGCAGCGATAAAGTCCCTGACAGATTCAAATAATTCTATCAGGTATAACATCTTAAGCTTTCTCCGTCTCGGCATGCGCGGCAATTATGCCGGCAGACTGTTCATCGAGGATATGCACAATTGACTTGCTGCGTCCTGCCACGATGCTATGGGTTAACAACAAGGGAAGCGCCGCAATAATACCCTGGGCAGTGGTTACCAATGCCATAGAGATACTACCCGCCATCAATCTTGGGTCACCGGTACCAAACAAGGTGATTTGCTGGAACGTAGCAATCATACCTAGAACCGTACCCAGTAGGCCCAATAGAGGAGCAATGGCCGCAAATATTTTAATAATATTGATACCACTTTCTATACTGGGTAATTCACGCAAGATAGCTTCATCAAGTTTCAGCTCAAGGTTTTCAGCATCTGCAGATTTATTGTCATGATAAACCTTAAGGATACGACCAAGCGGGTTGCCTGCTGAAGGGTTACTGGTGTTATTCAACTGTGCGCGCATTTTGCCGCTAATAAGAGTTAAGGTTACGACCTTATACAGTCCAATCAACAAACCCAGTGCCAGCATAACGGTGATGACATAACCGACCACACCACCTGCATGATAACGCTCAATCATCGTCGCCTTCTCTTTCAGAAGACTTAATATGCCGCCACTAGATGGGTCAGCATAAAATGGGATTAAACCTGATGTAGCTGCACGTAAATCTTGCGCAGAGTCAACTAAATATCCGTCTGGCTGACGACCTAAAGGTTGAACAATTTCATTTTGGTCATCATAAATAAGGTAACCTTGCTCACCAACCAAATTGAAGGTACCCACACGAACAACTTCCTGCATCTTAGAACCACCATCCAAACTAATGACTTCGGTGTTAAAACGAGAAACCTGCCCAGATTCGGTCATTTCAGTTTGTAGTGCAAACCATAAATCTTCCAATTCTTGAATATTTGGAAGACCCTTAGATTCTTCTGACATACGCTTCAAAAATTCACCGCGGCCGGGGAACTCAGCGCTAACAATTGAGGTGGAAATTTGTCCGTAGGCTTCTGCAGAGGCCTGGCGAACCACACCAAACATTTCACCTAAGGTACCTGTTGCTTGATCAAGCTCGGTCTCTTTTTCAATCAAACTAACTTCATTGTCGGCAAACTGTTTTGCTAATGCATCACCACGAGATTGCTCTGCTTTGCGCTGAGCCTCAGCTTTACGCAACAAAGCTTGTTTGTCCGCACGGGCATCTTTAAACTCGGCTTCACGGGCTTTATTAATGCGCGCTTCAGATACACGACTTTTTTTAACTTCTTCTAATAACGCTTCTAGAGAAGTGGCGGCTTGAGCAGTCGACGCGAACAACGCTATCGATGCTGCGGCCAATATAGATTTAAATACAGTTTTCATCGATATTACTCCGCGGCTTTAATGGGTAGTTTGATAAGATCAGCCGGCAGACGCTTACCCGCCATACGAACAGCTTTTACCACTGAACTAACATACTCATCACCGAGTTCTTGCCAGGCACGTGTTTCATTATCCCACACCCAGGCACTCTTTTGATCAAGGGATAAAGCGAGTAAGGCCGTGCGACCAAGGTTGAAGAAATCGACTGTAATTTCAGTGCCCTGATAATCCAACTTACCCTGGTAAGTACGAATACCTTTACCATATTGATTTTCAATTTGGTACGCTTCGATAACCTGACGGAACTGCTCAGAGGTCGTGACATTTGAATTACCCATTACATCTCGAAGGCGCATGATTCTGTCTTTACGCTCTTCCATATTGATTGGAATATCTAAATCAATAAATTGTTCCAGGCTGTCGATCATACGGAACATAAGTGGCACAACCCCACGTTTCACACCCTCGATACCATCAATTTGACGTTGCAGAGATGCAATTCCTCGTTGCTGATCAGCGACTAAGGTTGCTACGTAATCGTTATAGACTTTAAGATTTTCCGTCTCATCAACAACTTGTCTGTATTCTGCTAGTATCTCTTGAGATTGCTCATACAAATTATTAATTTTACTTTGGGATTTCGCTGCGGCCACGTGAATTTTCGCTTCTTCTTTATGAAGATCGTTTAACGGGTCTGCAGAGACAACGGCGCTGCTACCAAGTGCATAAGCACCCATGACGGCACAGGCAATAAGGTTTCTCTTGCTCATTTTGGACATAATTCCCAACCAATTTTCTTGTTTTGGATCCTCGCTACGAAATGATATTACCTAGCAAGGGGCTTTAAAGCTGCATAATTATAAGGGCTTAACCATTGTAATACAAAAGGCTAAGACCTAGGAATGTTCACACGGATGTTAGCAAATTGTCAAGAACCTCGTTATCCGATGCCCTAACATTTTATCAAATATTTAATTTGCATTTTACAAAGTTCTAACATATGTACAGATTCTTTTAATAATAGCTTAATTATCGACAAAATGGTCATTAAAAACCTGCATCCTTTCTTCTACCTTTGCGGCTGAATTGAGGGATTTATTATTCAACTTTCCTCGAACCTGCGAAACACTTGCGCTTAATACCGCACGCTTATTTTGGTGGAAATCTAATACCGATGGCTCAAATTTAAGGCCACAAAAATTTAACACATCACTAATCGCGTCTGTAGGGGTGTTTATTAACGCTTCATAGGTAGTAGAACACAGTTCATTTCCATATATTTCATGCCAATGCCTGTTCAACTCCTTTTCCAAGTTAAAATACTGTGCGGTGTCGCTTAAGTTATTGCTCCATTCGAGTCCCTGACTAAAATGGGTTCGAAAACATGACCAAGCCGTATCTTGACTATTTCTATCCATAAATATGACTGGCGCCGCTGGAAATATTTTTCTGATTAGCCAAAGGTAGCGATTGTTATTTAAACTCTTATCAACAATTATGCCCTTGTCGCCAAATCGCTGTTTAGCAAAACGTAAGTAAGTTTCGCGCATTGCAGGCAGTTTTTCATCAATGTCACTTAGGTCAAAATGGCTTGCTGCGCTCGCCCATACTGCACCCTTCGTTAGCATTCGTGAAGCACGTTCAACCCCATTGAACTCACCACCATCGGCTACCTGACTGTGGCTACATAACATTTGTTCCAACAAGGTTGTACCGCTTCGAGGCAGACCTATAATGAAGATTGGATTGTCAATATTGCAGGTGATTTTGGACTGATGCTGAGTAGAACCAATCCTGGTATTTGAAATTATTGTTGCCACCGATTTCACATCAAGATCGCTGTCATACTTGTGTAATTTGGCCCATTCACTACTGGCTAACTGAGCATTTTCAAAAGCTAAAGGGTAATTTTTATTGTCCAAATAAATTTTGCTCAGTGCTGCGTAAAAAGGTGATATTACCCGTGGGTTATTACTCATAAGCGCCGTGGATTTAGCCTTCAAAATTTGTTGGAACTCAGGATCATCCAGGTGTATTTTTGCCATAGATACTAAGGTTAACCAGCTAGCCCCTGAGGCTGGCCAGGTTTCCAATGTATGCTTTAGATACTTTATAGCAAGGTCAATCTGACC
>JBLHIW010000052.1:0-15914 GCA_047618055.1 Paraglaciecola sp.
AAATGGCAACAAAGAAGTGGCGAGACAAAGAGCTACTCAAGAAGCGATCAAGCAAGCACTGCTATTTGCCGGTGCCTCTGTTGACAGCGTGCAACACATGGCCAATGGCCTCTTGCAAGATGACCGTCTTGAAATCCGCGCCGCGGGAGAGGTCAATTCCATCGAATTAATTGATGAAATATACCAAGATGGCTTTATCACCGTATCGGTGCGGGCAGATATTTTCCCCCAAGATGCCCAATGCCCGGCATCCGACTATCGAAAGAAAATAGTGACCACCTGGTATCCTCTTAAGCAAAGACAACAGGCGGTAGTGGGGGGTATGTATGACTTTGGCCGGGTGGTCGCCGACAAACTGCAACAGGAATTCAATCAAGCTTCTCAGTATTCAGAAATCGTACGGATTGAGCCCTACTACCATTACCCAAAAGTATCGGCTGGAAAGCAGCAGGCTTTAAGCCTGGCACGTAAAGTCAATGCTCAGTTTGTACTGTTTGCTGAGATCACTGAATTTGCAGTAGAGCAGCAGAAATCTAGCGCACTGGCATTTTGGAAGAGCCATCATCCCAGTCGGAATTTTTCATTGAATATGGAGCTGTATGATGGCACTACGGGAGATGTGATTGTTCAACAGCAGCACACTATTAGCGCAGAGTGGGAGTTTGACTTGCACCAAACAGTGGGGACTAACAGTCAGGCACTGTGGCGTTCCTCCTTTGGCTTAAGTGTTAACTCCTTGCTGCAAGACGCGGCCCAGAAAATTGACCAGTCTCTCAGTTGCCTGCCAGCTTATGGTCAGGTATTACAAGTCAGCAACGGTCAGCTAACCGTCAATATTGGCAGTGAGGATGGTGTAAACAAAGGCGATCATTTGACCTTGTTTCAATTAAGCCAATTTTACGACTCACAAGGCCAAATCCACCAACAGTATAATTTACATCCCGCCAAAGTAATCGTCAGCCAGGTCTTTGCGCAAACGGCCATTGTTATCTCGGCGTCTGAGTTGCCACTGGCGAATATTCAAGCAAACGACTTTGTCGCGAGACGCTAAAGGTTTTATTCCTCAGCCTACTGAGACATAATACGAACTCATTCTGCGTCCCCGTAGTTTAATGGATAAAACAAGCCCCTCCTAAGGGCTAGATCTTGGTTCGATTCCAGGTGGGGACGCCAAAAAATATGCTTTTTTTGACTTTGGCATACGTTTTTACTCTATAAGCTTTATCGTAATTTTAACCGCTTCCTTGCCCTCATAAACGGCCAATATTTGGCTGACTTCACCTTTAGTTTTAAAAAATTGCAGACAGCCTTTTATCAAACCAATCGCTAGATCTTCGAAGTGCCTTGAGGACAGATAATACATGACTAGGGTAGTGTCATCCTGTTGTTCATGATAAAAACGGGGTAACTCCGCTTCTGGATAAAGCTTTCTAACTTCAACATGAATATATGAGTCAATATTTCTTAGAAATTCAAAAACGTGGGTAGTGTGCTCAAAAAAAGTTGGATACAACTGCGTAAATCTAGCGAATAAATGCTGGCCAAAACTTTCTAACAATACCTCTATGGGCAAATTAACCTGCTGGCTTAAATTGGCCGTCATACGTACTATTTCTTGGTGGTCATAGGTTCCAACGGAAGTATATGCCCCACCATTGGGCAAATCACTCTGTGCAATTACGTAATCAAGTATATCCGCAGAGAATACTTCCTCCACCATATCCATAAATTCAGTAAACACGACACCTTTCATTATGACTCCCCTTTGTTGAGGTAGTTACGTAATGTCTCGTGAATGCGCGCAGTATTAAACGGTTTTACAATAAAACCGTTGGCCCCATTTTTAATTGCCTGCATAACGTTTTCTGATGACCCTTCCCCCGAAACCATCACCACCGTTACACCCGCGAAAATCTTCTTGATACCCTTGAGCAGCTCTAAACCATTTTCATCCGGTAAATCAATATCCAAATACACGATATGAATTCCCTTGTTTTTGATGATTTCAATAATACTTTTACCATTTGCCACATGAAAAAATTGAGGATCAATGGACAAACTCTCATCGTTAATAGACGCAAGCACAGCACTGCGCAGCAATTCCCGGCTAAATTCCACATCATCGACCATCAAAATGTTAATGACTCTTTTCATACAGCCCCTCTTGTTTGATAATTTTTGCAATACTCGACACTACTTGCCCAACAAGGGGCTTTGCCAAATCAAGTTGATTACGTCTAATACTTATTAAGGCATCATTAGCTAAATCCGTTAGTTTTTGAAATCCAAAACTGCCCGCGCTGCCTTTAATAATATGCAATATTTCACGTGTTTTTAAGATGTTTTGTTGCGCAACAGCGTCTCTTAACTCATCCAGTTGCTGAACTAATGTGGTAATAAACATAGGCCTTAATTCATCCATGCGACGGTTGAAAGATTGCCGGACTTGTGGATCTGTACTTATCTTAGCTTCTTTTGCTAAGTGCTTTCTAAGTACAGCATACAGTTGCTCAAGATTTAGGGGTTTAGACAAGGTATCCTGGAATCCTAGTTGCCGGTATTCTTCAATATCACTTTGCATGACATTCGCAGTTAAAGCATAGATTGGCTGGTTGTAGCCCAACTGTTTTAGCGCATTGATAGCCTCCTTTCCGTCCATCACCGGCATCTGAACATCCATTAAAATCAGGTCAAACTCATGGCACATAGCCCGTTCTATGGCCTGTTGGCCATTTTCAGCAAGGCTTACTACCACTCCGGTCATTTCTAGATGATAGGTAATCAACTGTTGGTTCACTAACGTATCTTCCACAAGTAATACATGGCCAAAAAGTTGAGGAATTTCGGTTAATCGCTCTTTTTTTTCGTAAACAATAGTCGGCAATTCACACACAATGCCTTGCATCTTTACACACTGAATGGATGCTGTGAAGGTACTACCTTTATTCAGTTGCGACACTAAACTTAGCTGTCCACCCATCAAGTTACACAGGTTCTTAGCGATACCCAAGCCTAACCCTGTGCCTCCATACTGACGATTAATGCTGGTATCTGCTTGTTTAAAACTATCAAACACTAATAGCTTTTTCTCGTCGGAGATGCCCATACCTGTGTCTGTTACTTGAAATATTATCTCTGCATTTTTCTTACAAACCTCAACGACAAAATCAACTTTTCCTTGAGCCGTAAATTTAATCGCATTAGAGAGTAAATTATGCAGTATTTGTTTTATTCGGGTCGGATCACCGATTATCCAATGGGGTATGCCTGCGCTTATTTCAAAGTTCAACTGTAGAGATTTTGCGTGGGCATGTACTAAGTGTAACTCTCGTAGCTCGGCCAATAACTGTGGCAAGTCAAAACGTTGCTTTTCCAGGATTAAATTCTGGGTTTCAATTTTACTAAGATCTAAAATTTCTCTCAACAACTCAGTTAAGTGGCGACCATTGTGAATAATAGTCGTGAGATGTTTATCCGCTTCTTGTTCAACGGGCTTGTCACGGCGCAGTAATTCTGCAAAGCCAATGATCGCTGTAAGGGGGGTCCTAATTTCATGACTCATATTAGCCAGAAATTGAGATTTCGCCAAATTTGCCCGATTTGCAGTATCCGTCGCGACTCGAGCCTCCAGAGTGCGGGCTTCAACTTCATCTTCCAGGTTTTGTTTTAATAACTCTAATTCTGTATTACGCTGGTACAACTCTAGCGATTTTTTTTCAAGATATCGTTCTGCACTTCGCCGCGCTTCCTTTTCCCGCAGATACCTTTTCTCAAATTTGTTATCCATCATAGGCTTTCCGATATAATATACAGCCCTACTATAGTTAAAAACACGGGCAAGACTCAAGGAAAGAATAACCAATGTACCCATTCCATTTCTGGCTATTTTTAATATTTTCTAACTAAAACATTTTTCAAACGTCTGATCCCTAAAGCAATATACCTTGATGAGCTGAGCACCATTCCCTCTAGGCCCATGCACACAGGCTCCAGCATATTACGTTAAGTACCCTTATTTTTGTATTAATGGCCTAATCAGATAATAAGACCTACATCGACTGGACTAAAATGAAGTAATACACCTCAGGTAATTTTCCTGTCTATGCTCTTAGCTGGCGATTTCTGCCCTTAGACAGGTATAATGTGTTATCGAAGTAAAAATTTATGGATATTGGTAACACAGATGGCACCAGAACAGTTTGATGATATGCCGAAAATCGTATTAGAAAAAGACGATATGGAGTCTTTTCAACGCACCCGCGGGAAAGCCAACAAGGGTAAGTCACCCCCCCCTGAATCACCTCAAGAGAAAACCCACTCTTCGCGTAATTCCCCTTCATGGTTTTCATTAATATTATTGCTCGGCTTAGTGCTTGCCCCTATGATTTATTGGTCATATGAGCAGCAAGTTGTGCTGCAAACTGCCCAAAATCGTATCGCAGAGCTGGAGGGAGGATTATCTGCAACCGATGAAGAAATGGGTGAATCAGCGGTTGCATTGCAGGTTAAAGTCGCCAAATTAAGCACTAAAACCGAGGATCTCTGGGCGCAAATGGACAAGTTATGGGCTTCTGCCTGGAGACGAAACCAGGCGGATATTGCGGCATTATCTGCGGATCTTAAAACCCAAGGTGCTTATGTCGACAAAAACCTTAGCGCGGTTCAAGCAGATATAAATGGCACTTCGAGTTCACTGGATGTGTTACGGGAGCAACTTGATGGGCAGACCGCCAGTTTGAGCCAAATCAATGGCGTTTCTGCAAGAGTTAAACAAGCTATTACAGACCTGGAATTACAAGTTGAGGGTCTAAAAGAGAGGCTTATATCTACGGCCCTTGCCAACAATAATTTAACCAATCGCATTGAAAAACTAGTTAAAAAACAAGCTGAGACTGAAAAAGAACTTAGGATCATCAAGGCCTCGTCACCCCTTCCCCGCTCTACACCTGCGCCGGAGGTTTTTGATATCTACCTTTCGCCACCAAGTAAACTAAATGGGCCGCGAACATAAGATCAGCGACCCCTCTAGTCTACCCTAGCGAATATTACTCAACGAAGCCCTTGTTGGCTTTAACAGTTAGGGGATGATAGCCCGATTTCGCCTCAGCAAAGGCTTTTTGGGCTAAGACTTTTCCCTCTGGGGTCTGCGACAGGGCTTTATACAAGGGTTTAACTAACTTGTTGCGTCCAATGGCGACAAGATATTCGTGAAGACGGGTAAAGGCAGGCTGATACCAATTGTTCACCGCCATTAATAGCCAACTATGGGCGATTTCATTATTTTTACTTATGGTCAGCATAAATGCTTCATCCAGTTCAGCAAGTTGCGTCTGGCTCAGCACTTCAGGCATATTATTTAGGAAATACAACCATTGATGCACCACCCACTCGCTGCTATCGATTTGCGATGCAAAGAGGTTTCCAGCTAACCAGGCATTGCGGGCTGCATCAACCACGACAAAGGCATCAGATTCAGCAACCGGTGCCCCTTGTGGTATGCCCGCGTCAAAAATCCACTGTTCAATACGTGCCTTAGACAAACTATCAGCATGGTCCTTAAGTAAGGTTTGCTCCAGGTAAGCAATAAACTCATCGGTGGTTATGCTTTTGAAAGCGAAATGTTCGAAATAGTTAAGTAAGAATACATCAAAATTTTCACGCCCTACTTTTTGTTCTAATTCCTTTAAAAATAACGCCCCTTTTTCGTAGGGAATATTACTAAACACATCATCAGGATCCCGCCCCCGTAAATCAATCGCCAGTATTTCGTCATTGTCTGGCAGTCTATCAATATCGGCCTGCAAATCTTGCTGCCCTAGGACCGACTCCATAGCGAAGCGCTCATCGCCATAAACCATTTGCATAATCCGGTAGGTTAAGTAAGTGGTAAAACCTTCGTTTAGCCACAAATCACGCCAAGTGGCGTTGGTCACCGTATTACCTGACCAGGAGTGGGCCAGCTCATGGGCAATCAACGAGACTAAGCTTTTATCTCCGGCGATAACAGTCGGTGTAATAAAGGAAAGACGGGGATTCTCCATGCCACCAAAGGGAAAGGATGGTGGCAAGATCAGCAGGTCGTATCTGTCCCATTGATACGGTCCATACATTGTTTCTGTGGCGATCAACATGGATTCTGTATCTTCAAACTCAGCCGCCGCAGCGTCTAATAGCGCGGGTTCAGCATAGACCCCGGTGCGCTCTCCCATCGCTTTAAACTGCAAATCTCCTACCGCCAAAGCGATGAGATAGGCAGGAATGGGTTGAGGCATGGAAAACTCATAGACACCATCGCGCACTGTATCTGGATCATTGGATGCACTCATTACCGCCAACAGGGCTTTAGGCGTGCGGATGGTGGCCTCATAGGTCACCCGTACCTGTGGTGAATCTTGCAAAGGAATAAAACTGCGAGCGTGAATGGCTTGTGCCTGGGTAAATAAGAATGGCTGCTGTTTGCCCGCTGTTTGCGCAGGTGTCAACCATTGTACGCCAGAGGCCTTTGGCGAGGTAGTATAGGCAATCGTAAGCCTATCTATACCAGGGGGAAGATCTATTGTCAGCGGGGCACCGAGGAATGAATCTGAGCTTTTAAGGATAAAAGGGATTGTCTGGCCGTTGTTACTCACACTGTGAATATCCAGATCACGGGTATCAAGTATTAATTGCTGAGCATCTTGCTTGACCCGCTCAAATACCACTTCCACTTCACCACTTAGTACTTTTTGGCTAAAATCGACCGTAAGATCCAGTACTAAATGGGTGACCTTAACTTCATTCGGATTAGCAAAAGAGTGATAGTCCTTTCCTTCCTGCATACTTTCCTGGGAGCCCTCTTTCATGGCGGCTTGCACTTTACTGGTTTGGGTCTCCGCAGATTGTTGTTCGGTAGTCGCGGGTTTGGAGCAAGCGTTTAGCAATACCATTGCTAATACTGCCGTCGATAACAGTTTACATCTCATTATTTTTTCCATGCTTGGTAAGACTTTTGTAAGTAAATTGTGGCATATTCGCCAGCGTAACTGAACACTTTGGAGGAATATTACGATAAGTAATTTGTAATAAATAGACTACGCATCCTGCCTACGGTGGTAGCAAAATAATGCGTTGCAGCGCCCAGGAAATTTGAATAAAACACTCAAAATGCAGATTTCATCGGGATAAGCAGAGGCGCTAAATCGCTAAAAAAACACCTCAATCACGTTCTGGACAAAGGTACAAATCCAGGCCCGGCGATTGAAACCCAAGTCGGTTGGAAATGAACTGCAGCTCCATAAAAACGACTTAAGCATACTAAGGCTCGAGGCCATCGACCCTCTTGAACGACTAAGTTATAAAAATATTTGGGTAAAAGAAATGTGAAAGAATTACGACTGGGGAGATATAAAGTGCCATAACATTGATTTTTAAGGACTTAAATTTCAGTTTGTACACAAGCCCCTCACTTCAGAGCACGGTGACTGATCATAAACGAGATCTCAATTCACCATGGCATTGATATAGAAGCATAGCCTTTGTGCGGCCTTCAGCATGGAGGTCCTGCACTCACTGACGTGATTTACAGCAACACAAGAATCATAAGACCAATACCGGGCCTTACACAGGGAAAAAAGCCTATGCTGTAGCTAACTGAAGAAGCGCTAAATCACCTTTTGAAAAGTAGTAACACAAAGACCACATTCAAAGTGAGCATTGCTAAAGGACACGTCCCGTATTTCAGACTTGGCTGAGGCGCTGAAAACAGCTGCTACAATTAAAAGAACTACCGTGGCTAGCACACCGGCTAAGCCAAACCCTTTTGATGAACGATTCATAAAACGTCTCTTATTTTTTTATTATTCACTGGTACATTTCACGGGTATTAACATGCAAAACAATAATGCCTTGTCAATAAAGCGCTTAAATATTAGTCGTTATTTATTCCCTACACAAGTTTTTATTTAATAAAATCCACCCAGCGAATAAATGCAATAGTAAAACCCTCAGGCAAGTATAAAATACTTGCCCTTTATGCTTTTTATAAAACAAAAGGTCCTTATAAATAAAGGCCTACATAACTTTTAGCAAAAAAACGCATACGAATATGTTTGAAAAAACATCCTAATACTGTGCCAGCCAACAGTAAGATAAGTCAGTCGCTTATGATGTTAGTCATCTTAGCCAAGATAGACCCGGGCATTTCTAAACATACGCATCCACGCACTATCTTCCTGCCAATCATCAGGATGCCAGGAGTTGGCCACGGTTCTAAACACGCGCTCAGGATGGGGCATCATAATTGTCGCCCGCCCGTCATTACTGGTTAATCCTGATATCCCCATTGGCGAACCGTTAGGATTAGCCGGATACTGCTCGGTCACCTTTCCATAATTATCCACATAACGCAAAGCGATTGCATTGCTGTTTTGAATATTTTGCAAACCCTGCTCAGTGCTAAATTCCGCCCGCCCCTCACCGTGAGAGACGGCAATAGGCATACGTGAGCCTTGCATCCCATCAAAGAAAATTGAAGCAGAGCGTTGCACTTCCACCATGGCGACTCTTGCCTCAAAACGTTCTGACTGATTAGTCACAAAGTGTGGCCACAGCTCTGCTCCAGGGATCAACTGCTTAAGGTTGGACAACATCTGACAACCATTACACACACCCAATGAAAAACTATCTTGTCGGGCAAAAAACTCGGCAAATTGATCCCGTGCCATGGCATTAAATAAAATCGATTTGGCCCAGCCTTCGCCCGCACCTAATACGTCGCCGTAGGAAAAGCCACCGCATGCTACCAAGCCTTTAAAGGTATCGAGGGACACCCGCCCGGCCAGTATGTCACTCATGTGTACATCGATCGCACTAAACCCGGCCCGGTCAAAGGCAGCAGCCATTTCTACATGGGAATTCACCCCCTGCTCTCGCAAGATCGCAATTTTTGGTGCAAGGCCTTTAGCAATATAGGGGGCGGCAACATCTTGATTAATATCAAAACTCAAGTTGGCATGTAAACCCGGATCCCGGCTATCCGCTTTAGCCTTATGTTCTTGTTCCGCGCATTGAGGGTTGTCACGCAAACGTTGCATATGCAACGTGGTTTCTGCCCATATCTGGCGATAATGTACCCGGCTATGTTCTAAGATAAGCTGATCATTATGGCTGAAACGTATCTGGTCACGGGTATTGGTCGTGCCGATAACATGGGCCATATCCGCTAATCCATTACTGGCCAGAACATCCAATACCGCAGCTTGCTCTGAGAGGGCAAACTGAATGACCGCGCCCAATTCTTCATTAAACAATAATTCAAGAGCAGTGCCATTTAGGCTATCCAGGGAAATATCCACCCCGGTCTTTCCGGCAAAGGCCATTTCCACTATGGACGTGAACAAACCGCCGTCAGAGCGATCGTGATAAGCCAGTAAACGTTTTTCATTTACCAGTTGTTGTACGGCAGTAAAAAAGCCTTTCAAACTATCGGCTGAATCCACATCCGGAGCCTGATCACCCAGTTGCTGATAGACTTGTGCAAGGCAGGATGCGCCCATGCGATTTTTTCCCTGTCCCAGGTCAATCAACATCAATACCGTTTCACCCTGGTCGGTTTTCAGCTCCGGGGTCAAGGTAAGGCGAATATCCTGCACGGCGCCAAAGGCGGTGATCACCAAAGAAAGGGGCGACGTAACTGATTTTTCTCCCTGCTCATCCTGCCACTTGGTTTTCATGGACATGGAATCTTTACCGACCGGGATCGTCAGATTCAGAGCTGGACATAATTCTTCCCCGATCGCTTTTACCGCTTCATATAAACCGGCATCTTCCCCTGGATGACCCGCTGCAGCCATCCAGTTCGCAGATAAATTAATTCGTTTTAGGTCACCAATATCCGCAGCGGCAATATTAGTCAGCGCTTCGCCAACCGCCATTCGCGCGGATGCAGCATAATTCAACAATGCAATGGGCGTGCGCTCGCCCAGGGACATGGCTTCACCCTGATAGGTATCAAAGGCTGCCGCGGTGACGGCAACATCTGCCACAGGCACCTGCCAGGGGCCAACCATTTGATCCCGACACACCATACCCGTAACAGAGCGATCACCAATGGTGATCAAAAAGGTTTTTTCTGCCACCGTCGGTAAACGTAAAATTCGCTCGGCAGCTTCTGCCAACACCATCTCAGAGGTATCCAGCGCTGTGCCTTTAAGTTGTTTGGAAACAACGTCTCGATGCATTTTAGGGGCTTTACCCAACAGTACGTCCAGCGGCAGATCAATCGCCTTATTCTCAAAATGCTTATCATTTATGCTTAGGTGCTGCGCTTTGGTGGCCTCACCGACTACCGCAAACGGCGCGCGCTCCCGGTGGCAAATATCAGCAAACAGCTCAAGGTTTTCCGGGGCGACCGACATGACATAACGTTCTTGTGACTCGTTGCACCACACTTCAAGGGGGCTCATACCCGGTTCATCATTGGGCACATCACGTAATTCGAAGTTCCCCCCTCGTCCGCCATCGTTCACCAGTTCGGGGAAAGCGTTTGATAAACCACCCGCACCGACATCATGGATAAATTGAATGGGGTTGTTCTCACCCAGTTGCCAACATTTGTCGATCACTTCCTGACAACGGCGTTCCATTTCCGGGTTGCCCCGCTGCACAGACGCAAAATCCAAATCTTCAGTACTTTGTCCGGAGGCCATGGATGATGCGGCGCCTCCGCCCAAACCAATATTCATCGCTGGCCCGCCTAAGGCAATCAACTTAGCGCCAATGGTAATTTCACCCTTTTGAATATGGGATTTACGAATATTGCCCACTCCGCCAGCCAACATGATCGGTTTGTGATAGCCACGGACCTCAAGACCATTAAAACTATTAACCTGCTGCTCGTAAGTACGGAAGTAGCCCAAAATACTCGGACGACCAAATTCATTATTAAATGCCGCGCCCCCTAATGGTCCATCCAGCATAATATCGAAGGCATTCACGATACGATCCGGTTTACCATAATCTATTTCCCAGGGCTGTTCAAAACCGGGGATACGCAAATTGGAAACAGAGAAGCCGACTAAACCGGCCTTGGGCTTAGAACCCCGCCCCGTAGCCCCTTCGTCACGGATCTCGCCACCTGAACCAGTCGCGGCGCCAGAAAATGGTGAAATGGCGGTAGGATGGTTATGGGTTTCCACCTTCATCAAAATATCGATATCTTCGTGGTGGTAGCTATATTCGTTGTTGTTATCCTGGGGGAAAAAACGACCGGCAAAGCTACCTTCCATTACGGCAGCATTGTCTTTATAAGCCGAATGTACGTTGGCCCCACATTGTTCATAGGTATTTTTTATCATTTTAAACAATGACTTGCTTTGTTCTTGTCCGTCAATCGTCCAGTCGGCATTGAAGATTTTATGTCGGCAGTGCTCCGAGTTAGCCTGGGCAAACATGTAGAGTTCGATATCATTTGGATTGCGCCCCAGAGTCTGGAAGCTCTCAAACAGATAATCAATTTCGTCTTCGGCCAGAGCCAAGCCCAATTTGATATTGGCATCCACCAGCGCTTGACGGCCTTTAGATTGAATATCCACCGAAATCAATGGCTTGGGTGGCTCTTGTCTGAACAAAACACTTGCCTGATCCAGCCCATTCAACACTGACTCGGTCATTCTGTCGTGCAAGATCCCGTTAAGTTGAGCTAACTGTATGTTCGTCAACTCACTTGCATCAAGATAATAGGCTACCCCACGCTCAAGACGTTTAACCTTATTTAAACCGCAATTGTGGGCAATATCCGTGGCTTTCGAAGACCAGGGCGAAATGGTGCCAGGACGAGGCACAACAAGGGATAAGTGCCCCTGAGCCTGGTGTTCCTCAATATTTGGCCCGTACGTTAACAATTTATCAAGCACGCGCTTTTCGTTATCCAGTAAAGGCTCATTGAGCTCGGCAAAATGAACAAATTCTGCGTAAACCCCGCTAACGGGCAACTTGGCATCCGCTAATTGACTTAATAATTTATTGATACGAAAATCAGAAAGAGCGGGCGCTCCACGAAGAACTAACATAAGGCTGTCACCAAGTTACGAGACCCATCAGCATCACGGCTTAAGGGATCAACTATTGAGGAATTTTTAAGGCGCGGATTATAGTTTAAATGAGACGAATTGATAAGCGCCGAAGACATACAAATACAACTTTAATTCTCAGGGTCTGCTAATGTCGTTTAAATCACTCCCGTTGATATTTTTTCGCGCATTAACTTAATCCAATAGAGTCAAAAACCAGTGCCACAATCAAAACACGATTGCTATGAACAAACATAGACAGAAAGAGTCAACAGATCACAATACAAATGACTGGATGAAAGTTAATAATTTGTTCACAATAGACTTAAGGATTTTATGCAGGAGCACAGTTTATTCGATTTCGTCATTGCTTATTTTTATTATCGGCACTGCTCATTGGCGGATGTGGTGATGCCCAACAATCCAGTAGCCTAAGTGAAGTACTGGATGCCGGCGTATTAAAAGTAGGGACTACCTATGGTTTAACCACATACTACAATGGTGCTAACGGTCCGGTTGGCTTCGAATACGAATTGACTGTCGGCTTTGCTGACTATTTGGGCGTGAAACTGGAAGTCTTTCCCTATTACAATCTAAACGAATTATTTCCTCAGCTTGAAATCCAACATCTGGATGTCATTGCCGCAGGCATCAGCATCAGCCCCGAGCGTAATGCCCAATATAAATTCGGCCCTGCCTACCAAAATATCAGTCAAAAATTAGTCTTTAAGCAGGGAAACATTCGACCAAGACAAATAAGTGACTTAACCGGTGAATTAACCATTATATCCGGCAGTAGCCATAGTGAGTCCCTGCGCAAATTTAAACAGCAATACCATGAGCTCACCTGGCAAGAGACAGATGACAACGATACTGAAGAGCTAATGGAAATGGTTCTCAATGAAGAATTGGACTATACGGTGGCGGATTCAAATATTTTGGCCTTAATGCGCCGCCGCCATCCTGAACTGAGTATTGGCTTTTCCGTAAGTGAATCTCAGGGGGTGGCTTGGGCAGTCAATAAAGAGCGAGATGACTCATTGCTCGCAGCCTTAATCGAATATTTCGGTCTTATTCAAACCGACGGGACCCTAGCCGCCCTGGAAGATAAATATTTTGGCCATGTTCGCACCTTCAACTATGTGGATACGCGGGCATTTATTCGTTCAGCCAAAGAAGTACTGCCTGCGTTTCGTCCCTGGTTTGAAATTCACTCGGGAGACATGGACTGGCGCTTAGTGGCTGCGATGAGTTATCAGGAAAGCCACTGGCGCCCCAAAGCCAGATCGGTTACGGGGGTAAGAGGGATGATGATGCTCACGCTTACGACAGCCAAAGAGATGGGCATCGCTTCCCGCCTTGATCCTGAACAAAGTATTCGGGGCGGAGCTCAATATATTGCGAAGTTATTGGGGCGTATTCCGGATCGTATTCTACAACCTGATCGCCTTTGGTTTGCGCTGGCGGCATATAATGTGGGTTTGGGCCATTTAGAAGACGCAAGGGTATTAACGGACAAACAAGGGGGTAATCCGGATATGTGGGTCGATGTCAAAAAACGTCTGCCGCAACTGCGTAAAAAGAAGTACTATAAAACCACACGTTATGGCTATGCCCGGGGCCATGAAGCGGTCGGTTATGTCGACAACATCCGCCGTTACTACGATACTTTAGTGTGGTTGGATGAAGAACAACCAGAAAGCCTTGAACAAGCCGTATTGGTTTCTCAAGCAATAGAGAATACTCAAACAACGCACTAAATAATTCAGCTTAACGAAGCATGGTTTAATTCCCCTGACATGATTGATTCATTTGCCAATGGTATTTTTGATCATTAATGAAACTAATGCTCTATTGCCATGCTCTATCAAAAATAGTTTCTTAAGGAGCAGTAATGAGAAAAAGAACAAACGCCATCAACAAAAGTAAATTCCAAAACAATGGCCGCCGTCGACAATTGCTCAAGCGTGTCCATAAAAAAATTGTGCTACGGCGCCAACAATTTCAGGTAATGGAATTCGAGCAATGTATTAAGGAAGCTGGCTAAGGCAAACCCTGTTTAAAAGCGCTTAGTTTCGCTTGTTTTTTTTCGGCTCTGCGCACACGAAAAAAAGAGGATAATTTATCGGCACATTGCTCAGCCAAGACCCCTGAAACCACCTCAAGTTGATGATTCAAGCGTTGATCGCCCACTAAGTCCATCACGCTACCTGCTGCACCTGATTTCAGATCAGACGCACCAAACACCAGACGCTGAATACGACTGTGCACCAGTAAACCTGAGCACATGGGACAAGGCTCCAAGGTCACATATAAGGTAGTGTTAACCAGCCGATAATTAGCCGCCCGCATCCCGGCCTGACGAATGGCTTGCATTTCCGCATGAGCCGAAGGGTCATTAAGGGTAATCGATTGATTCCAGCCCTCACCCAACACGTCATTATCTCGAACCAAAATAGCACCGACCGGGATCTCACCCTGCTCGGCGGCCTTATCGGCTAATAATAAGGCCCGCTGCATCCAAAGCTCATCTTGTTTTGTCGACATATGATCTCTATTGAAAATTCAGTATGAAATAAAAGTTGGCGAAAAGTGTTAAATACTTAGTTAAATTCGCTAAATACAATCCATACCCTTATTTTTTTACAGGTAAGCTACTGATTATTATCGAATTAAATGTTGGCCAACTATTTGCTAAACAACTTATATACGAATACACTTTTATACATCACATACTCAATAGACGAGGAAGTATTATGAACATGACCGCCATCGCAATAGTAGCATTGGTTTGCTGGGCAATCGTAGCATTAGTCAACGGGCCACGGGCTAAAAAGAAAGACAATAAAGAGACTCAGGTATCGGATCAGAGCGCACAAGAACTTGCGGCACTGAAAGAGCGTATCGAAACCTTAGAAAAAATTGTGACCGATGAAAAATACGATCTTAACCGTCAATTTGATGACTTGAAAAAAGATAAAGTGGCCTAGGCGAAGCCCCAATATTTACGCTTTTAAGAAGCACCATTTGCGCTTTTTATGTCGGGAGATCAAGTGTTAAGAAAAATCGCCACCGGAATGCTGATTGATAAGGGGCATCGCATACATATTTAATAATCTGTTTTTTATTTCAGGCGCTAAGTTGGCGGTTCTCTCTCGCAGGTATTGTCTAGCCAACAACATGCTTTGCTTGTCGAAGTCGGTGCTGGTATCCAAATTGTCCAGCCCCAACATATCTGCTGCTGCAGTTGCGGTGGCAAAACACTGGTAACCGGCGATTATTTGTTTGTTCAAATAGTCTGCCGCTTGCCTGGCGTTAACAAAATCCTCTTCCAACACCTTGCCAAAGTGCACATGTACTCTACCCTTGTCACCTAAGATCCCAGCTACTAAACTTTTAAGATCCTCGTGATCGGCCTTGTCATAGGCACCCTTGATTTGTGTTTCATGTAATTCTTCTGCTTTACTGATATCACAGGGATCAAACTCGTAAGATAGGGATACCGGTACAATTCGCAGCGTTTTGATGTAGGCAGAAAACTCCACGCCCTTTGGTTTGTTCAATGCCAGCATGGAGAGAATAGCCGGGTTAGTCACATCATTGCCATCCTTCGCTCG
This sequence comes from Paraglaciecola sp., assembly GCA_047618055.1. Classification (GTDB taxonomy): domain Bacteria; phylum Pseudomonadota; class Gammaproteobacteria; order Enterobacterales; family Alteromonadaceae; genus Paraglaciecola. The sequence goes on from JBLHIW010000052.1 coordinate 15,665, forward strand.
CCCTTCTCTTTGCGCTAGCCAAATATGTTGTTTTTCAGCGTGTAAACTATGTTGTATATATTCACTGAGTAATTTGGCATCGGCTAACTTCTGCCGCTTGTCTTTGGCAGAACGACGGACAATAAAACATTTATTTAAGCGGATAAGATCGGCTAGCCAATCCTTATCTAACAAATTGTCCCCTACCGCGATACGGACGGTATCTTGGCCATTAATATGTAAAGCCCAGTTAACAAAACCAGGATCCAGG
>JBLHIW010000053.1:0-15831 GCA_047618055.1 Paraglaciecola sp.
AGGATGTTTGGCCAGTTCGCTTTCTACAAAGGTCACGAGTAAGTCGTTAAACTGCCCTACGAGGCCCTGATCAGAACCAAAGACGATTACGCCAATGTTACCCTGATTTAAGCATGAACTTGACTTGTTTACCTTGGACGCAGGAATAAAGGGGTGCCGTTTACTTGCACCTTCTTGCCGGACACTGTGAAAATATGCGGTCAAACCCAAGCCAACGGTAAGGTAGTAATCATCCAGGGAACGCACGGCATTTTCGTATTGACCAATACTGGCTGCGGCCATTGCCTTCATCGTACGTACCACTGATTTCAGATCCCTTGCACTACTTATTTTGCGCTGTAGATAAACCAATGACTCATTCATCTTATTTCTACTTGTTGATTTAATTTACCTTTTATTTTTTCAGACGAAGACTGTTTTTTGTCGTTTAGGATATAGGGTCTTAACTGCTGTTTTGCGATCTCAAGGATCTGGCGTTTGTCTGCTTCGCTTAGGGTGTCTGCGGTTTCCAGACGTGATTTTAGCTCAAGGGGGAAATCATCCACGGCGGCTTGTAAGCTGGACTGTGCTTTGCTCATCTGATTAAGGGCAACCGGCTCAAATAACCCATGGCTTAGGGTCAGTAAAATGGTGATTTGTGCGGCAACGGGCAGGGGCGAGGTCTCTGTTTGTTTTAAGCAGGCTCTGATCCGTCGTCCATGCTCAATGATTTTCAGCGTGTTGTCATCTAAACGGGCGCCAAAACGGGCAAAGGTTTCTAGTTCCTCAAATTGGGCATAGGCTAATTTCAAATCCCCAGCTACGCCTCTGTAAGCCGCCCGCTGAGCTTTACCCCCTACTCTTGAAACAGATTTTCCCACATCAACCGCGGGCAATACGCCTAAGTCAAATAAGGCGGGGGATAGGTAAATCTGACCATCGGTGATTGAAATCAGATTGGTGGGGATATAGGCTGACATGTTCTGTGCTTCGGTTTCAATAATAGGTAAAGCGGTGAGTGAGCCTCCCCCTTGTTGTTCATTTAAATGGGTGGCCCGTTCCAGTAAACGGGAATGAATATAAAAAATATCACCTGGATAAGCTTCCCGCCCCGGTGGCCTGCGCAATAATAGGGATAGCTCACGATAGGAGCGGGCATGTTGGGTAAGGTCGTCGTACACTATCAGTACATCCCGTCCCTGCTGCATAAAATATTCGCCTATGCTGGTGGCGGCATAGGGTGCAATGTAGTCCAAACCGGGTGGGTCGTTGCCCTCTGTAACTACCATTAGGGTGTATTCCATGGCCTGTTTGGACCGCAATACTGCCAGTGTTTTCGCTACGGAGGCCGCTCGCTGGCCGATGGCGCAATAAATACAAACCACGCCTTTTCCTCTCTGGTTGAGTATGGCATCGATGGCAATGGAGGTCTTGCCGGTTTGCCTGTCACCCATTATCAGTTCCCGTTGACCACGGCCTATCGGTAATAGGGCATCAATTACTTTTAGGCCTGTTTGTAAGGGCTCCGTAACCGGATCCCGAGCCATGATCGGTGGAGCTGGACGCTCAATGGGCAATCGTAGTTGTAAATTTAAGGCTTGTTTACCGTCTACCGGGTGGCCCAGGGGATTAATCACCCGACCGAGTAATGCTTCACCCACCGCCACATCCATTACCCGCCCGCTGCGTTGCACCTCATCACCGGCACTTAGCCGTGAATAATCCCCTAACAACACCACGCCAATTTCCCCTTCGTCCACGTTAAAAGCAATACCATAAATATGGTGAGGAAATATCAATAATTCTTCGAAACCGGCGCCGGGTAGGCCTTTTACTATCGCAATGCCGGTGGACACACTACTGATTATGCCTACTTCCATGGGGACAACGTGTGGCTGCACTCTTTCGCGTCCCTGTTGAAAATCGAAGAACAGTTTGTCAAATGCCCCGGGCAGAGTATGCTTAAATAAGGCAGTCATCATCCAGTTTCCTTATCCTCATGGCAGGGCCTTGGCCTGTGGGTTCTGCCCGGATAAATTCTTATGGGGTGGCGGCTTAATATTGCTTAGTTCCGTCACCCTATGCTGCAAGGTTTGCAGGTAGTCGTTAGCGCTCCAGGCCAATTTCCAGCCACTAAACGTTAACTCAATGCCATTGATCAGTTCCGGCACCAGACTAAAGTTTAGTTGAATAGATTTAATGCCCTGAGGCGATAATTTATTATCCAGACATTGCTGGATGCTTTGCTTCTGCTCACTGCTTAGGGAAAAAACACTGCGTACGACTACCTCATTGTTAGTTCTGTCCAGGGCACTTACTAGCGTAGTGTATTGCTCCGACTTAAGCTCATTTAAGCGTTTCAATAGCTTATCCAGCATGGCCTGTTCAATGTTTATGTCTGCCAGGTCACTCAATGTCTTTCGACTGATGGCATACACTTCCTCTATGCTTTTGTGAATAATGTCCTGATGTAAATTTTGCAGTTCATATTGTAGGCTTTCCAGGCGTTTTTTCAGCATGTCATCGGCGGCTTGTTGGGCCTGGTCAAATAGTTGTTGACGTTCATTGATGGCCTCCTGCTGAGCACGTTTTAGGATGACATTGCGTTGTTTATCAATCTGCTGGTTTTTCTGCTCAAACTCGGCGCGCAGTTCAACAGCCTGGGTCTGAGTGTGGTCAGCCTCAGCTAAAATCTGCTGGATTTTCTGCTCACGGGTATCCAGCCCATCAAGAATAGGTTGATACAAGAAACGCTTAAGTAGCCAAACTAAAATCAAAAAATTCATGACCTGAGCGCCAACGGTAAACCAGTCAATAGGCATGGCTTACCCTCCGGTAGACCTATCGATAAAGTAGTTCCAAAACGGGTTGGTAAAGAGCAGTATCATGGCTACCACAAAGCAATAGATTGCCGTTGATTCAATCATCGCCAAACCTACAAACAAGGTGCGGGTAATGGTTGATGATGCATCTGGCTGCTGGGCTAAGGCACCCAGAGCGGCGGCCACCGCCTTGCCCTCTGCAAGTGCCGGTCCTATGGAGCCAATCGCAATCGTAATGCCGGCGGTGATAATTGATACCATCCCAATGATTGTTAAGTTATCCATTTGTTTGTTCTCCTAATGTGTAATGGTTTTATCTTATTTTGTGTGTATTAGGTGGTTGTGCCAAGCTGATGGCTGCAGCGATATATACGCCGGCTAGCACAAAAAATATATAGGCCTGCACCATACCGGTTAGTAAACCCAGTGCCGCCATCACCACAGGAAAAATCAAGGGCGCGATAACCAGCAATATTCCGATGATCATTGCACCACTCATCATGTTGCCAAATAAGCGCACCGCCAGTGCTAAGGTGCGGGACAGCTCACCAATGATATTAAAGGGCAACATAATCAATGCCGGCTGGGTATACGAGGCCAAATAGCTTCTTAATCCCCGGGTTCTAATACCAAAATAAGGGACCGCAATAAAGACACACAAGGCGAGGGCGATAGTGGTGGATAGTGAACCGGTGGGTGCGTTGTAACCCGGAAAAATACTCAGCAGATTGGCGCTGGCGATAAATAAGAAAAGGCTCCCCAGGAAAGGCATATACGGTCGCGGTTGATCCAGGCCAATACTTTTAATCTGCTGCTCTATGGTAAGTACTATTATCTCCAGACCATTTTGCCAACGGGAAGGGACAAGACGACTTGTTAGGGTATGCGTAACCAAAGTGGCGCTAATAACCAGGATAAATATCAATAGCCAGGTGTATACAATGGTGGCATTGAGTTTAAACACGCCATATTGCCAGTATATAAGCTCATCGGGACTAATATGCATGACCCTGCCCTTCATTGCCTTGCGCCTGATAGGCCAGTCGCTTAGCAAACCACTGGCGAGCGACGACAAAACCCAACAAACAAACCACCAGACGCTGCCAGTCTCCGTTGGCAATGAGATAAAAGGCACTGAGTGTGACACTTGTCCTGAGCAATACTCCCCCTAAAAACCAACGTACCGGATGGGGTGATAGCACACCTTTTTGCACACTAAACCACAATGCGAAGATAAATAGGCTGCCCATACCCATGCCCAACACAAAGGGAGTGATGAATGGCAGTAGCGAGCCGAGTAATGCTTGCCAGTTTGTATTCATTATTTTTTCTCTTCTTTGTCATCTTCGTTGAGGTCCTCATTGGTGTGACGCATGGCCTGGTGTTCTTTATTTACCCAACTCCATGCGGTGAAGCAGCCAATGGTTAAACCTGCCAATAGCAGCGCTAAGGTCCATGAACGTTGTGCTGTATAATATTTATCAAGCCATAAGCCCAGAGCGGCACCTAATAAGGTTGGTACGCTAATTGACCAGCCAATTAGCCCCATCATGCCCAAGCCAAACCATACGCCAGCCGAAGAGTGGCGCCTTGCCTTGAGTTTTCGCTCGGCTTTTACGCCGACTTGTTGAACCAGCGTTTCATTAGTCTTGGTAGGAATTTTGGTGTTTTCATGATCATTATCCATGCTATTTGTTTAAACTCAGATCAGAAAAACGCCGTAAAAATCCCGTTTCGAGCTTGGCGAGTACCGTGCGCATTTCGGTTTCTTGATCATTGAGGGTAAGAAACTGGGCCTTCACCGCTTCACGCAGTTCACTTAAAGCGACGCCTCCAAATGCCCGGCGGACAGAGACCAATACTTGCGCACCTGTTTTAACCAATATGCCCTCATCGACCGCGATAAACACTTCCCCCGTGGCAGGGGTTTCGAAGGTTAAAATGCCTGGTGTCAGGGCCGCCATACAATCAAGGCGCTGGGGTAAAATACCAAAGGAGCCTTCAGCGGTTTCCGCTACTATTCTGGCAACATCGTTATGTTGGGCAAATACCGCATAGGGCAGCAGGATCTTAAGTTGCATATTATGTGGGCTCCTCTGCACGTGTTTGGGAGGGGGGGCTATCCCCGGTTTGCTTAGTCGCTTTTGATATCTTGGCATCGTCCACCCCACCAATCATATATAAGGCACTTTCCGGATAGTGATTGAAATCGCCACGTAAAATGCCCTCACAGCCATCCAGAGCATCTTGCAAACTCACCAGCTTGCCCTTAATGCCGGTAAACTGCTCGGTAGTAAAAAAGGCCTGGGTGAAAAAGCGTTCTAGTCGGCGTGCTCGTTTTACCAACTCTCTATCCTCGCTGGACAGTTGTTCTAAACCCAGCATGGCGATGATGTCTTTTAGTTCCTCATACTGGGCCAGTGTTTGGCGAATTTCCTGTGCCAGCAGGTAGTGCCGCTCACCAACAATATTCGGCGTGGCCATTTTTGAGCTGGATTGCAGTGGGTCAATGGCCGGATACAAACCCTCACTGGCTCGCTTGCGTGACAGTACCAATGAGGCGGATAAGTGGGAAAATGTATGCACTGCAGCAGGATCGGTGAAGTCATCTGCGGGCACATACACCGCTTGAATAGAGGTGATCGCGCCGTTATCAGTATTGGCGATGCGCTCTTCAAGGCTAGCGAGTTCGGTGCCCATAGTCGGCTGATAGCCCATGCGTGATGGCATTTGCCCCATCAAACCAGATACTTCTGCACCGGCCTGAATAAAACGGAAAATATTGTCAATTAGCAGTAATACATCCCGATGTTGGTCATCACGAAAATATTCGGCCATGGTCAGTGCCGCATGTCCCACCCGAAAGCGACTACCGGGAGGCTCGTTCATTTGGCCAAAGAGCATCACCATATTATCTAAGACCCCGGCTTGCTTCATCTCCCGATATAACTCTTCCCCTTCACGACAACGTTCACCAATCCCACAAAAAATACTGACGCCTTGTTGATGGCCGAGCATATTGTGGATCATCTCGGTGAGCAGGACGGTTTTACCTACGCCGGCGCCACCAAATAAACCGGCCTTACCGCCACGCTCTAACGGCGCCAGAACATCAACAATTTTTATGCCGGTGGTAAATACTTCTGAACGGCTGGAACGATTTTGCAGGGCGGGTGGTGCCTGATGAATACTACGCCAGTCGACATTTGTGGGGGCAGGGTGGCCGTCAATCGGATTGCCAAACACATCAAACATGCGGGACAATATATTATTTCCCACCGGGGTTTTCATGGTTTGTTTTGAGTTGGTTACTGGTGTGCCCCTTGCCAATCCCTGGGTCGAGGTTAACGCGATACATCGCACTAAAGTGCTATTGAGCTGGGATAGCACTTCAAGCACAAAGGTTTTATTTTGTGCATAAAGAATCGTATGAATAGCAGGAAGGCAGGTGCTGAACCTCACATCCACGATACTGCCGCGTATTGCCACAACAAGGCCGAGATCCTTATCGGCATAGCTCATTATATTGGATGGTGCGTTGTTTCGTGTTGTCGTTGTCATTATTAACTCACCCCATAGATAGGAAGAATTATCAGGCTTGGTGTTTTGTCCTCATTGACCTTGATCAATAATTGAATTTTTTGAAAATATTATCCGTTTAGCGCTACCGAACTTAAGGTGGGCACTTCCCTTAGCCAAAGCTTATTCCCAGGGATAGGGCGGTCAGAAGGGTCATATCATCGGGGGGAACCAGTCTGGTTTTATGGGCGACGTGCTCGAGCATGACATGGCTCAGGTGGTTATCCTTCATCACTACGGCTCGGCCAAAACGTTTTTCGATCACTAAGGCGGCAGCTTCACGACCCACATTGCAGGCAAATATCCTATCAAAAGCGGTGGGCGAGCCCCCCCGTTGAATATGACCAAGGCAGGTTGCCCTGATTTCTGCATTCAGGTGGGGTTCTAGCTGTAGCTTCAGGTTATTTGCTACGCCGCCTAAGCGCACCGGATCGGGGCTAGCGCTTAAGGTTTCCCGTATGGTGGCATGTCCGCCTTCGGGCATCGCACCTTCTGCGACCACAATAATCGAATAGTGCTGATCACTTGCCCGTAATTCGCAGGCTTTGACCACCTTGTCGATGTGGTAAGGGTATTCAGGAATAAGGATCACATCGGCTCCGCCCGCTATACCCGCATGAAGGGCAATCCATCCGGCATAACGGCCCATGGTTTCGAGGATCATAACCCGCTTATGCGATTGGCCCGTGGTGCGTAAGCGATCAAGTGCGTCAGTGACGATGGAAACGGCGGTATCAAAGCCGAATGTCCTATCGGTACACATTAAATCGTTGTCTATGGTTTTGGGCACACCAACGATATTCATACCTAACTTTGACATTTCATAGGCTACGGACAGGGTACCATCACCGCCAATCACGACTAAGGCATCTAAACCGAGTTCATGATAATAGGAGAGCACCTGGACCCGATGATCTTTGCCCTGGTAATTAATCGGGCTTGCACTATTGCTGGTACCTAAGATGGTGCCGCCCAAAGACAAAATTCCACTACAATCTGCATATGACAGGGTTCTCACCCGCCGCTCAATTAAACCCGCAAAGCCATCTTCGATACCGATGATTTCTGCGTTAATATTAAGGATTAAACTTTTGGCCACTGCGCCAATCGCCGCATTTAAGCCCGGGCAATCCCCCCCGCCTGTTAATATCCCCACGCGTATGGGATCTTTTTTTTGCTTGTTACTGTTCATATGCTTATGCCGTTTTCAAGTAGGCCATCTTTGGCGAAGTTACTGATATTGCTCAATGTCACTTCTGCTATTTTGCTCATAGCTTCCTGGGTGAAAAAGGCCTGATGGCTGGTTATAATTACGTTTGGAAAGGTCAGCAACCTCGATAATTGGTCATCCTGGATCACCGTCGATGACAAATCTTCATAAAACAGCTCTTCCTCTTCCTCATAAACGTCTAAGCCGAGTAAACCGACCTTACCCACCTTTAAGGCCGCGATAATCGCCTGAGTGTCGATAAGCTTTCCTCTACTGGTGTTAATAATGGTTACACCGTCTTGCATGGTGTTAAGGGTTTCGGTGTTGATCATATGGTGGGTGTCGGGGGTCAGGGGGCAATGCAGAGAAATAATATCTGCCAGGGAGCAAAGCTTTTCAAGGGACATATATTCCAGGCCTGAAGCGACATATTGCTGGTTTTCAACGGTGTCATAGGCAAGCACCCGGCAACCGAAACCCCGCATAATATCAATAAAGGCCAAGCCTATTTTACCTGTGCCTATCACCCCTATGGTTTTGCCATGTAAATCAAAACCCATTAAATTATGCAGGGAAAAATCCCCTTCCCGCACCCGGTTAAATGCCCGGTGAATTTTTCTGTTTAAACACAGTAAAAGACCCACTGCATGCTCTGCTACGGCAAAGGGTGAATAGGCGGGCACCCTCACTATAGGCAAGCCAAGTTCCTTTGCAGCGCTTAAATCCACATGGTTAAAACCTGCAGAGCGCAGGGCAATTAGACTTACGCTTTTTTGCCTCAGGGCGGCTAATACGAGGGCATCAAGACGGTCATTTATAAATGCACATACCACCTCATGATCGGTGACTAAAGCCGTTGTTTGAAGATTAAGGTGAGGTAGAAAATAATCGATTTCATGAGCGTGTGCAGTATTACTTAGATCAAAAAATTCCCGGTCATAGGGTTTGGTATTAAAAAATGCGATTTTCACCTTGGGATTGACCTCTGGTTAGGAGCGTTGCTGTTTAGTGCTTGTGTGCGGCTAATAGTATGGCTTGGTTCAGTGACTGATATTGATGCAGAACAATTGTTGATAAATTTCTTAAAAGCAAGACAGCTTGATAGGGGTCAATACCCGACTAACAAAAACAGCGAGGATCAACACAATGTTAACCACGGTAAGATCAAGCTATGCACGTCAGAAAAGTTCTGCTGATCGAAGGTAGCGTCAATCTGATCATCATGCTGTTGAAACTGGCTGTTGGTTTGATGACTAATTCTGCGGCAATCATGGCCGATGCCCTGCATTCCCTAACGGATGTCGCCAATAATATAGTCGCCTGGATGGCCGTCAAAATGTCAGAAAGGCCCGCCGATGGGGATCATCCTTACGGCCATCAAAAGTATGAGCAGTTAGCGGTCTTTATTTTGGCTTCCTTGCTTAGTGTAGTGGCTTTCGAAGTGGTGGTTAATGCTTTTGGGCGCTTTGGTCAGCCCGTGGAGCAAAGTGCCGTAGGTCTGGGCATCATGCTGATAACCTTGCTCGTTAATACCATTTTAAGCCTGTGGGAGCGCCGTTGGGCGAAACGTCTGGATTCGGATATATTGCGCGCCGACGCTAGTCATACTGTTAGTGATGTACTGACGACTGTGACGATAATCGTCGGCTGGCAATTGGCTGCGCAAGGGTATTTTTGGCTGGATACGGTATTTGCCATCATGGTGGCGGCCATCATTTTGTACCTGGCATTTAAACTTTTTCAAAGAGCTATACCCATTTTGGTCGATCATAGTGATCTTGATCCTATGGTCGTTTCACACGCGGTGAATGATATTACCGATGTGCAAGGGGTTCGCCGGGTACGTTCAAGAACCGGCAGTAAGGGGCGTTCAGCAGACGTTATTGTTATGGTTGATCCACTATTATCGACCACACATTCGCATCTTATTGCTGACAATATCGAAAAAGTGCTGGCGGATAAATTCGATATTCAAGATGTTGTGGTACATATTGAACCCATGAAAAGTGATTGAGTTGCTGTTTAAACTCGTACCCGTATTCTGACTTGGATCAGGTATGTTTACTGTCATCAGCAGTTCAAATAATGGGTGATGTAGCCAAACTGTAGGCCGATAACCTAAGGCACTCTTGACCTGGATCAAGCTCAGTTTAATACGCCTATGGTGTAGTGGATTAGGTAACTATCAGGAGATCTTAGCTAATGGCAACCATAAAATTTCTCGGCGCTGCACAGGAAGTGACGGGCTCATGTCATATGCTTGAATCTCCTGGGATAGGTCGAATTTTGCTTGACTGCGGCATGCATCAGGGGGGAAGTTCGGTGCGAAGGATACACCGGGAAAAATTCCTCTTCGACCCAAAAACTGTAGATGCAGTCGTGCTCTCTCATGCCCATTTGGATCACAGTGGTATGCTACCCAAACTGGTTCACGAGGGTTTTACCGGGCCAATTTATTGTGCTGATGCCACCGCAGATTTGCTGCAGATAATGTTACTTGACTCGGTAGGCATTTATCTTGGTGATTTAAGCAGGGAAAATCGACAACGGGCGCGAAAGGGAAAGGATCCTTTAGAGCCACAATATAGCGAACAAGACGTCGCCAAAACCCTCAGCCTATGTGAATCAAAAAACTACCAACAGGCTTTTGCCTTGTCGGCCCAGGCCCATGTTACCTTTTACGATGCCGGGCACATACTAGGCTCAGCCATTGTTGAAGTGGTGTTTGAAGAAAAAGGAAAAAGAAAAACGCTGGTGTTCTCGGGCGATCTGGGGAATAAAAATGCGGTGTTAATGAAGGACCCCTCGGTGATAAGCAAGGCAGATATTGTGCTGATGGAAGGGACCTACGGTGACCGAAATCACCGGCCCATTGAAGACACTGTCGAACAGCTTCGCCAAATATTACTAGATACCCATAAACGTGGGGGGAATATCATGATACCGGCATTTGCTGTGGGCCGTACCCAGGAGTTGCTGTTTTATTTAGGACAATTACATCAAAGTGGAGAATTAAAGAACTGGCAAGTGATACTCGATAGTCCTATGGCGATTGAGGTGAGCAAAGTCTATGACCGCTGGTTTAGCTCACTGGATAGCGAAGAAATAGAACACGCTACACCCTCAGCCCATTCGATTATTAAAGACTTTATTCCCCGCTTGTTTCTTTCCATAACGCCGGAAAATTCGATGGCAATTAATAACATCAAAAAGGGCGCACTTATCATCGCTGGAAGTGGGATGTGTACGGGGGGACGTATTCGTCATCATTTTAAACAGCGCATATGGGACAGCCGTAACACCCTGATATTTTGTGGTTATCAGGCACGGGGAACATTAGGCAGACTGTTAGTCGATGGTAAAAAAAGTATTAAGATTTTTAATGATACCTATGTGGTGAAAGCGCAAATAGAAACCTTGGGCGGCTTCTCTGCCCATGCCGGGCAAAGTGAGTTGGTCCAGTGGGCAGCTAACTTTATTGACTTACCGACTGTAGTGCTGGTGCACGGTGATCCTGAAGCCTTAGATGCCTTGTCGCAAAAACTATGGGATGACAAACAGATCAGCGCACACATACCGGCCTTAGGCCACTGCATTGCGTTTTAAGTGGCAATAAAATGGTGCTAAAACCACAAAGCGCTAAAACGGTGTTCCCTTCTGCAGCGGAAGATTTGGCACGAGCGAAAGATCCCTATGCCACTGAACTGCTGATGAAAAGCTCGGCTTATCGCCTGGCCTATGATGATCAGGATTTTATTCTGAGCGACGAAATGCGTGCAGTCAGGTTGATGCTGGAACACAGCAAAACCGAGTTGACCCTTAATCAGCATGATATTCAAAATACCGTGGTGATGTATGGTAGCGCTCGTACCTTAGACCCCAAAGCAGCAAAGGTGCAACTGCAGGAAGCCGAACGCCGGCAAAAACAGCAGCCAAAAAATATTGCACTGCAATATAAGGTACGACTGGCTAAAAATAGCGTAAAGCAGGCAGGCTATTATCAGCAAGCCAGGGAACTGGCTAGGCTGATTACCACCCAATCTATGCTGAGCAATGTCCCTAAATTACATATCATAACCGGTGGTGGCCCAGGAATAATGCAGGCTGCAAATCAAGGGGCCCACGATGCAGGGGGCAAATCTGTTGGTTTGAATATCGTTCTGCCACAGGAACAACAACCCAACCCCTACATTAGTCCTGATTTGTGTTTTCGATTTCACTATTTTGCGATGCGTAAGATGCACTTTTTACTCAGGGCACAGGCTTTGGTCATATTCCCCGGCGGCTTTGGCACCCTGGATGAGTTTTTTGAAACGCTGACATTGTTGCAAACCAAAAAAATTATTTCTTTACCCATCCTATTGTTTGGCAGGGAATTCTGGCAGCGGGTTTTGCATTTTGATGTACTGGTCGAAGAAGGCATGATTGACCCTGAAAATGTGCAGTTATTTCGCTATGTTGATAGTGCGCCACAGGCCTGGGACATTATTTCTCAGCATGTTCTGCAGCAATGCAAGGGATAATCCTTTGGCATAAAATGGCTAAGCCACAAGATGCAATATAAGGATTCTTTGTCATGTAATGTTCACAAAACAGCTTAAAGAGATACGAATGCTAAGCTTAAAAAGACACCACGATGAGCCCGGAACGGCGCCAGGTACCTTGCTCGCCCCAAAAATAAAATTGTTAGAAAATACCGCGGTAGAGCTCATTCAATTTAATGAAGAACTGTGTAAAGACATCGTACTTGAAAATATTGATCGTAGTTTAAGCAGCGCAAACGACAATGTGATCACATGGATTAATGTCAGCGGTCTGCATGATATTGAATTGATAAGGGAGTTTGGAGAGCAGTACAACTTGCATAAGTTGGCACTTGAGGATCTGCTCAATCTTGGCCAGCGGCCGAAAATGGAACAATACGATGATCACTTATTTGTGGTGTTCAAAATGGCCAAAGGCCAATCCCCGGAACAAGCAGAGCAAGTAGCGATGTTTATCGCCGACAAATTACTTATCACTTTTCAGGAAATGCAGGGGGATGTATTTGAGCCCGTGAAGCGTCGCTTACGCATAGGTAAAAATCGTTTACGCAAATCAGGTTCAGATTTTTTAGCTTATGCCTTGATCGACCAGGCAGTAGATGAGCTGTACCCCTTATTGGAGCGCTACAGCGAAATGATAGAAGAACGTGAAGAAAAAATGATGGATAAACCGGGACGGGAACAACTTGAGGATGTAGATCCCTTAAACGGGGCTTACTGGCACTTAAACGTATAATCTGGCCCGAAAGAGAGCTTATCAATAAACTGTTACGTGATGAATCAGGCCTCATTCGTGACGACAGTAAGCTGTATTTACGTGATGTGCACGATCATACCGTCCAACTGGTTGAAATTACCGAGACTTACCGAGATATGACCATGGACTTGGTTGACCTGTACTTATCAAGTGTCAGTAATCATATGAACGAAGTAATGAAAGTGTTCACTATGATTGCCACAATCTTCATTCCCATGACCTTTATTGCCGGTATATATGGCATGAATTTTAATAGCGGATCAAGTCCCTGGAATATGCCTGAATTGCAGTGGTATTGGGGCTACCCCATGGCGCTAGGCTCGATGCTGGCAATAGCATTGGTCATGCTAGTGTATTTTAAAGGTAAAATATGGTTATAAGACAATGGAATTATCCCGGTCACTGCTTTATTTAAGTTCTAACCTTAGTGCTCTGGTTACCGGCAGGCTATGGTTGCAGGTCATTATTGCGATGGTGTTGGGGGTAGGATTCGGGGTTTTGATAGGCCCCACTACTGGCCTGGTTGATAAAGATACATCTGAAATTATTGCTGGCTGGATTGCCTTACCAGGTAAGATATTCTTATTGGCCATTCAGTTCGTCATTATTCCCCTTATCGTCGCATCAGTTATACGAGGGATTGCCGCAGGCGAGAGCAGTGAGGACATGGGTAAATTGGGTCTATCCAGTGTGCTGTTTTTTCTTCTAAGCACCGTGATTGCGGTCGCCATCGGGATTGGCGCAGCGCTTATCATTCAGCCCGGCAGTTATATTGATAGCTCACTTTTACAGACGATTGTTGCCACGCCAATTGTGGCTAATGGCACGGTATCGCCGGGCTTGCCTTCCCTAAGGGAATTCCCCGAACTGCTAACGGGATTGTTTCCTAAAGATCCACTGGCGACTTTTGTCAGTGGCAATATGTTGCAAACGGTCATTAGCGCGGTGATTATTGGTGTTGCGTTAGTCGCGCTACCCATCTCTCAGCGTAAGCCCATTCTTGAATTACTGGGAGCCATCCAGTCCGTCTGTATGGTGATTGTTGGTTGGGTACTTAAATTTGTGCCCTACGCCGTATTTGGTTTATTGGCCAGTATTAGCGCCAGGGTGGGCCTGTCAACGTTGATGGCTACTGCGGTTTACCTGGCAACCGTCTTAATAGGATTATTGTTGTTAATGCTGGTTTACCTGCTGGTTATTGGGGTTGTTGGTCGCATTGGTCCTCGTGCGTTTTTATCTACCGCCAGGGAGGTTATGTTACTCGCATTGTCTACTTCCAGTTCTGCTGCAGTCATGCCACTGACCCTTAAGGTGACCGAACAAAATCTGGGCGTTCGCTCGGGCATAAGCCGTTTTGTTATCCCCCTTGGCACCACCATCAATATGGCAGGTACTGCGTTATATCAGGGGGTGGCGACACTGTTTTTGGCCCAGGTATTTGCCGTGGATATTGGTGTTTCCGGTATGATCCTAGTGGTCGTTATGGCTACCGGTGCATCAATCGGTACGCCAGGTACGCCGGGGGTAGGGATCGTGATCCTGGCAACCATATTGGAAAGCGTTGGGATCCCCGCCGCAGGTATCGCCCTGATCATGGGGGTTGATCGAATTTTGGATATGTGTCGCACATCCGTTAATGTGGTCGGTGATATGGCCGCCAGTATTGTGCTAAGCCGTTTAATACCCGAAGCCAAACAAGATCTTATTCAATTGGAAAATACGGTCAAAGTTGATGGGTAATTAGAAGGGCTATCAACTTAGCTCCACCAACCACTACATGTAGTGGTTCCTTTATTTTGTCATTTTGCTCTTGTTAGGAGAAAGCGGTCATACGTAATTATTTACATTGAAACGCTCATTCTGAGAAAAACCTGTTACAACAGTATTGCTTAAACTGATAGCTTGGTTCACGCCCCCGAGCCGTTCGCTCTATCATGGTGACTGACTCTTAAGAGCGAATTGAAGACAGTCTGGTTTCATTCAATCGTATGACCGCTTCAGCTCATTGCTGCCGCTCATATTCGATTTTTAAAACATTAGTTACGAGCGAAATAGTCATTCTGACGTGCTGTCATTACCTATCTCCAGTTAAGCTTATTATGCCTTAACTTAAGTAGTCGGATCTATTCAACCACGTCAGTATTATATATGTATTGTTTATTGAAGCTTTGTCCAGGTATATCAAAAAGTATACTTTTTGAGGTGGTTAAAATTTGACTGTATCGCAAATGAGTTACATAATAATTGAGGGATTAAACAAATGGAGAATCCACATGGCTCATTCATCAATGCTGCATGTCCGAGTAGATAATGAACTTAAGATTGAAGCAGCAGAAAAACTTGCTCACTTCGGATTGACTGTTTCCGATGCGGTACGCATTTTACTTACCCGTGTTACCAAAGAAGGTGGTTTACCGATCGGCCTAACGGCTGATCCTGAAGCTCATGATGCATGGTTTCGTGCCAAAGTGAATGAGGCACTTGCTGATACTCGCCCAACCATTTCACACAATGACGTTATGGATGAGGCAAAAGCTTTGGTTGAAAGGAAGCGTCGTGCTTGATTTGGTATGGCTAGCGCTAGCACGTGAAGACCTGTTGGCAATAGTTGACTATATATCCGACGACAACCCAGATGCTGCACTTCATTTATTGACTGATATCGAGGAAAAGGCCACAAAATTAACTGAATTCCCTAAAATGGGGAGAGGCGGCAGGGTTGAAGAGACCAGAGAATTAGTGGCTTGGTCAAACTACATAATTGTATATCAAGAAGACGTCAATATGATCCGTATTCTACGTGTGCTCCATGCCGCACAGCAGTGGCCACCTAATAACTAGCACTAGTTAAAGCGAATCAATAGGGCCATACACATTGATTTTCAAATTAGAAAGTAATTACATAGCCACCCACAATAATGCTGTAGTCTTTGAGATGAT
>JBLHIW010000054.1:0-15670 GCA_047618055.1 Paraglaciecola sp.
TTAGCTGAAGAACTGCGCATTACCCAAAATCATCTAAACGAGATCACTGGCGAATTCAGCTCTGACGACCTGCTAAGTAAAATATTTTCCTCCTTTTGTATAGGTAAATAAGCTCATTAGCGATCCTGCCATGACCTTACTTAAAGCCAGCATTCTTGTACTATTGGCAAGCTGTCTGCTGGCTTGTGAGCCTTGGGGCTCAATGCAACAACCCACACTCACATACCAATACAGCAAACGTCCTTTGGTTGATGCCGTGCTTAGCGCCGACGGCGCTCAGGCCCTAAGTCTCAGCATTGATGGCGTATTGTCTCTGTGGGATAACCAGAGCCATTCCCTGATCAGGGAATGGCGGGACTTTGACATAAATGAAACGGTTTATTACGCCGCCCTATCGAGGAATAAACAGTGGGCCGCCGTTGCCGGTATAAACTACGTCTCTTTTTTAAATGTGAGCAAGGGAGAAGACTTACTTAATTGGCAACCACGGGGCTTGGATAACGGTGTTACCATTACCGTATTAACCCTAGGCCTCTCGAATAAAGATGTATGGTTAGGCCTAAGTGATGGCAGCATCATTCATATTGATCTACCAAACAAACAACAATCCATGTTCACTCACCATAAAGGCCCCATCGCTGATATTAAAATAAGTGACAATCAGCAAACTATATTGTCCAGTTCAACGGATGGCTCAGTAGTCTATTGGGAAGCTAAAACTGGCCTTACCCTAAACGAACGAGAGCAAAATTACCGGATCACCAGCCTGGCATTGCATCAAAAAAGTAGCAAAGTGTTTTTATCTGATGCACTAAAATCCCAAATAGTCTGGGACTTGCAGGACCCTACAATAAGCCGAAAAATTAGTTACATTAGCCCTGCGCGAACCTTTCAAGAATCACTATTTGTTGACGATGGGCGTAAACTAATTACCGCGTCTCCTGGGCACAGTATCACTTTGTGGGATGTGAAATCTGGTAAAGAATTAAATCAATGGCAGGTGGGTTCACATTCATCCACCTCAACCGTATTGGCCATGGCAAATGGACACTATACTGTGCTTCACACCCTAAGCAGTGATGGCGTATTAGCCGTGTGGGATATCGATATCCATTCCATTGAGTAAAGGTATTAGTGAAAAGATAGTCCACAGCGAGCTTGAGAGGTACAATAAAAGCTACCTTGTCTAAGCGAATAATATTAATGGCCCATTTTGAAATAATTGTTGGCAGCGTGCTCGGAGCCAGTGAGTATGTGGCTGACGCACTACAAGAAAAGCTCGACAAGTTTAAACATACTGCAGAGATTTTCCTTGAGCCCAATTTAGACCAACTGGATCAGGCCCAAACATGGATAATCTGTACCTCTACCCACGGTGCCGGTGATTTACCGGATAATATTCAAGCTTTTGCTAGGCAGCTTCAACACAGCAAATTAAGTGGCCTTAATTTTATTATAGTGGGTTTGGGCGATAGCAGTTATGACACTTATTGCAAAGGTGCTATGCAAATAGAGGAGCTATTAATTGCCGCAGGCGCGAAGCTATTACATCCAGCCCTGCATATTGACGTACTGAATCACCCTATTCCAGAAGATGCTGCTATCGCCTGGCTGGACAGCTGGCTGCATTCTTTAGCCGAACCTACCCAGGCCTAAACCTTGGACCTGATATTCAATCAAACAGAACAAACGGCACTGATCCAAGGCATCAGTAATGATGCACGGATATTATATATACTGGGTTTGCGACCCTACGCCAATACTGTGGACGGCGTCATACCCGCGCTTAATTATAAGCAGTTGTTGAAACTACTTAATGGCAAAGAAGAAACGTACACCTTAGGACGACAGATAAACGCCCTGGTTAAAGAGCTGCTGAGTGTTGGACTGATCAACTTTAATCAGGAAGTAGAGCTCAATCACAGTTTCAATGGCAAAAAACTCATCTTGCCCCTGATGCTGATATTACCCGATGACTACGCCAAATTACATTTACAATGGCATACTATGGCACTTAACTGGTCTCCCAACGAGAAACTTCTGGAAGACTTGGCTAAACTGGTAGGCATTATAGACTGTGCCTACACAGGAGACGAGCTAGGTGATTTTATTGCATATTGGTTAGGCAGACCAGAGTCAAATTTTAGCCCCTTTCAATGGACGCAAAAATTTGTCTTTAACCTGAAACATAAACGCCTGGCACGGGGCATCAAAACGGTACATAAAGTGGGTAGCCAAATTGTTACTCCAAAGGCAGCTCTGGTAGCCGATGAAAATGCCAGGAATCTGGTCGCCAAATATAGTACGAAAAAATAAAAATAATCGTGATAAAAAATACGCTAAACCATAACAGAGAGTCTTAAAAACGAGATGGACAGCATAAAAAACAAGATCCAGCAGTTAGGTAAGGCACTTGGCCGTTCCCATGTGCCAAAAAACTATACTGATTACCAATCTCTAAAAACAGAATATGAAGCCCTGGCGAATAGAGATGTCAAACGTATGCAGCAAGAAAGTAAAAAAGCGCGCATACAGGCTATTCACGGACGCTCCGACCTCAACCCGAAGTGGACCTTTGAAAACCTGATTGAAGACAGTGATGATGTCATTGAAGCAGTCAGCATTGCCAAATCATTTATTGCCGCCCATGAAGATATCAACTGGCGCAAGAGCGGCTCCCATATGATGATCTTTTATGGTGATTACGGTCGGGGGAAATCTCATACCGCCGGTGCCATCGCTCATGAACTTATCGAGCAATACGAAATATCTGTTTTATATCGGCAACTATCCAGTGTGCTGGAAATGCGGTTTTTCTCTTATGACTACAATGCCAAGGATGACGTTGGCCAAAAATTTCGGGAAATTAATCAGGAAATATTGGATGTGGACTTATTAATACTCGACGAAGTCTGTGTAAATGAATCTACCTTGAAGAAAAATGCTCAAAGTTGGTTAGGCAATATATTTAGGCAGCGTTTAGCCAACAATAAAAATTGTATTTTGATCACCAACCATAATTTAGCCGAGTTAGAGCAAGCATTGGGTTCATACTGCTTTGAATCCATAAAAGAATATGACACCTACAAAGTGAAGTTTTCAGGCCCCAGCAGACGCAAAGAAATTGTCCCCCCACAAATTGAGTCTAGAGCACAATCCGGTTATAGACCTAATCAGGTCAAATAATACCAATCCACCTGGATACCTCGGCATCTACTCCCTCAGTAAGTAGATATTAAGATGGATTGGTATAACCCAGCAAAATAGACGGGAAAGGCGACTCTAGTTCGTATAACCCCATGGTGCTAACGGCACGTCTACCGGCTTAGTTAAATCAAAATCTACATTAAACTCCCGTCCCTGGCGAATAAGCCTGTAACTGAATTTTTCATCGTAAATGAACATTTGCCAGGTATTGCCAACCGACTGGGGAATGCCCGTATTGACAAATAATTCTTTAGAATATTGATCCGCCGGGAAAGATTGCATTTGTTCATAACCTGCATCTAAGGTGTGCCCGCCATACATACTTAAAGGGTCATCACTGCCATCTTCTTGGCGATGGTCGTGCTTTAAACTAAGCCCGCTACCGGTTTTAGTAATTATCCACGTACGAGATGCATCATCGCCTACATGAAAGGGTATTTGTATGTCGACCTGAGTGCATTTGCGAACATGCATCACTAAGCGTGCGTCAAAAGCGGAACTTGGTTGATTATCAACAGTGACTTTGCCTACAAATGCCTGGCCGCAATACTTAGCAATACTTGAGAAGAAACGATCATGAGTTGGAATAGAAACAAGGGGTGCAGGGCTAGCGAATACCGCTATCTGTAGTAAGAATAAACTAAGAACTATGCAGATTTTTATCATTATGTTGTTCATATATAAACGTTAATTTTCTTATACTAATGGACTCAATTGCGAAGCTCCAGTCATTCGTGTCTTCTTTTAGTAAGCTATAGCCGTATTGACGTTTCAATTTCCCATCTGAGAAATTAAGTTTTTTGTACTGTTGTCCAGATAACAAGTTTCATTAATACAAAGATCCTGACCTTGACCACGAAAAATGGGCTTAATTATTAAACACAAAACAACAACAAGCCCGAAGCGAAAACGCCAATTTAACCCTGCTGGCGATCCTATTGATCGCTTATTTACCCAGATATTTAAGCTTAAGGCCTGGCTTCAACACCCGGTGCCAGAGCAAAAATAAATTAGAAATAGCTTAATTGCTCAAACAATCACCAATTAAAAGCACTATTAATGGCAGTGGTATAAAAATAACCTAAAAAATATAGGCCACAGATAGCCCTATAAAACCCCTTAAGGCATTTTTGATCAAATAAACAATGATCCTTGATCTAACTGTATTTTATGATCTTTGATCACAACTTACCCACAGTTAGATCAAAACTTACTTACGTCTGTGTATAATTTTATGTATAAGCAGTTTATAAGCTATTAATAAGCACTGTATAGAATTAGGGGATAATTCATCTGTGGATAACTACCCTAGTTACCCCCAACTTATACCCCTTTGATCAAGGGATCACCACCTAGTTACACTTTACATAACACATTGTTTTATATGGTTAAAAAGCTGTTACACACAGAAAAACGCTTACTTAATAATAGTAATAATAAGTAAAGATCTAAATAGATCTTATAAAGATTAAGCAAAACATAATCCAATATTTGAAGATATTTTAAGCATTTATCTTACAAGGATTTCAATATAGAATACGCCCCCCTTTTTGTTAGGAAGGGATAATTTGATTACAAAAGAGGTTCGCAAATGTTTTTCCAACAACAATATGATGTGATCGTGGTAGGCGGAGGCCATGCTGGTACTGAAGCCGCTTTGGCAGCCGCACGCATGGGTAGCAAGACCTTGTTGTTGACCCATAACATTGAAACTCTGGGCCAGATGTCCTGTAATCCGGCAATTGGTGGCATCGGTAAAGGCCATTTGGTAAAAGAAATCGATGCCTTAGGTGGCGCAATGGCTGCAGCCACTGATCGCGCCGGGATCCAGTTTCGTACTTTAAATTCTAGCAAGGGTCCTGCAGTGCGCGCTACACGCGCCCAGGCAGACCGATCCTTGTATCGCTTAGCTATCCGAAATATGCTGGAACACCAGCCTAATCTGAGTATTTTTCAACAATCCTGTGATGACCTGATCGTGGAAAATGATCGGGTAGCCGGTGTCGTTACCCAAATGGGCCTTAAATTCCGTGCTAAAACGGTTGTATTGACCGTAGGTACGTTCTTAGGCGGTACCATACATATCGGTATGGAAAATTATAAAGGGGGCCGTGCTGGCGATCCTCCGTCGATCGCATTAGCGGATCGTTTACGGGCTTTACCCTTCAGAGTAGATCGCCTAAAAACTGGTACCCCCGCTCGTCTTGACGCACGAACGCTAGACTTTTCAGTGATGCAGGAACAAAAGGGCGAAACACCCGTCCCCGTAGTATCGTTTATGGGCAAAGCAGAAGATCATCCAGCCCAGGTATCCTGTTTCATCACCCATACCAATGAACGAACTCACGATATTATCCGTAATAACCTTGACCGCTCACCCATGTATACCGGGGTAATTGAAGGTATCGGCCCACGTTATTGCCCTTCAATTGAAGACAAAATTCATCGTTTTGCAGATAAAAATTCCCATCAGATATTTGTTGAGCCCGAAGGACTCAACAGCATTGAAATGTATCCAAATGGCATTTCTACCAGTCTGCCCTTTGATGTTCAATTAGATTTTATTCGCTCAATTGTTGGTTTTGAACAAGCCCACATCGTACGGCCAGGCTATGCTATCGAATATGACTTTTTTGATCCTCGGGATCTTAAACAAACCCTGGAAACAAAATTTATTAGTGGTTTGTTTTTTGCTGGGCAAATTAACGGCACTACCGGTTACGAAGAGGCCGGCGCACAAGGTTTAGTCGCGGGAGCTAATGCCGCGTTGCAGTGTCAAGATAAAGACCAATTAGTCTTACGCCGTGATGAAGCCTATGTGGGGGTATTGATCGATGACTTGGCCACCATGGGCACCAAAGAGCCTTATCGCATGTTTACCAGCCGCGCCGAGTATCGCTTGTTACTGCGGGAAGATAATGCAGATATTCGTCTGACGGCCAAAGGACGGGAGATCGGTTTAGTTGACGACGCCAGATGGCAGGCCTTCAATGAAAAATTAGAAGTGATTGAATTGGAAAAACAGCGTTTAAAATCAACCTGGGTACACCCTAATCATCCTGCGGTGGAGGAGCTAAATGTGCTGCTTAAAAATCCAGTAACTAAAGAAAATACCCTAGAGGATCTTATCCGTCGACCGGAAATGACCTACCAAAGGTTAATGGAAGTGGCATCGCTAGGACCAAAAATTAACCACCTGCAAGCCGCTGAGCAAGTTGAAATTCAAATCAAATATGCCGGTTATATTGAACGACAAAAAGACGAAATAGCCAGAACCTTGCGCAATGAAAATACCCTAATACCGATGGATTTTGATTTTAGCCAAATATCCGGTCTGTCAAATGAAGTGGTGGATAAGTTATCTGATACCCGGCCTGAAACTATTGGCAAGGCAGCACGTATCCCAGGTGTTACCCCGGCTGCGGTCTCTTTGTTACTGATATTTTTAAAGAAACATGGCTTACTCAGCGCAAGTGGCGAAAAATCCCCGAGAATATCCGCCTGATGTCTACCTTACATGAAACCTTACTGAGCCTGCTACAGCATAGCCTCAGCCAATTAGATATTGCCGTTACCGAGCAGCAACAACAAAAATTAATTGACTACGTACTGATGATGGATAAGTGGAATAAGGCTTATAATCTCACCTCGGTACGCGATCCAAAGGATATGGTATTAAAGCACCTGGTGGACTCTGTTGTCATTGCGCCACATATTACCGGACAGGTTTATATTGATGTTGGAACGGGTCCCGGTTTGCCAGGTATCCCACTGGCCATATTACATCCGGATAAAACATTTATTTTGCTCGACAGCTTGGGTAAACGTGTACGCTTTATGAAGCAGGTGGCTTATGAGCTAAAAATTGCTAATATTCAAGCTGTACAATCCAGAGTGGAAGATTATCAAACGACTTTAGCCATTGACGGTGTGCTCAGTCGTGCCTTCGCGTCGCTAAAAGATATGTTGCACTGGTGCGAACATCTGGTAGATTCTTCAGGAACTTTTTTAGCGTTAAAAGGGCAATTGCCAGAAGAAGAAATCAGGCAATTACCCGCTGGATATAATCTGGTCGACGTTATTAAATTACAGGTGCCAGATCTTGAAGGCGATAGGCATCTGATTAAAATACAAAAAAACCTTGCTTAGAATTTATGCTACGTGCAGAGCTAATCAATAAAACTTATTGATTTACCAGCGTAATATACCCACAAAAATAATAATACTGGAATTCGATTTTGGGAAAAGTCATAGCAATTGCCAACCAAAAAGGTGGCGTAGGTAAAACCACTACGGCGGTCAACGTGGCAGCGTCTATGGCGGCGACTAAACGCAAAGTGTTATTAATTGATTTAGATCCTCAGGGTAACGCGACCATGGGCAGTGGTGTCGACAAATACGAGGCCAAAAATACCTGCTACGAATTACTCGTAGAAGAAAAGCCAATCAGTGAAGTAGTCGTGACAGAGACTACGGGCAAATACCACTTAATTGCCGGTAACAGCGATATTACTGCCGCCGAAATTAAGCTCATGGAAGTGTTTGCCAGAGAGTTACGCTTACGTAAAGCCCTGGCGCCGGTGCGTGATTATTACGATTATATCTTTATTGATTGCCCCCCTTCCCTCAATCAACTGACTGTTAACGCCATGGCCGCTGCTGATTCAGTCCTCGTGCCCATGCAATGCGAATACTACGCCTTAGAAGGTTTAACGGCTTTAATGGATACCATTACAAAATTAGCTTCAGTGGTTAACCCTGATTTGAAAATTGAAGGGGTGCTACGTACCATGTATGATCCGCGAAATCGTCTTGCAAACGACGTATCAGAGCAGCTTAAACGTCATTTTGGCCAGCAAGTTTATCGCACGGTTATTCCACGTAATGTGCGTTTAGCTGAGGCACCGAGTTTTGGCACACCAGCCATGTATTACGATAAATCATCCACCGGGGCCAAAGCATATTTAGCCCTGGCCGGAGAAATTCTGCGGCGTAGTAAAAAATAATATTGCCAAAGTAAGTTAAGCAGAAAATTTAATTATGAGGGTTACATGTCTTCGAAAAAAAGAGGTTTAGGCAGAGGTTTAGATGCCCTGCTGGCAACCAGTCACGCGGCTAATTCCTTCGACTCCGGGCAGCAAACAGATAGCAGTGAACTGCTTAAAATTCCGATCGAGTACCTGCAACCGGGTAAATATCAGCCCCGTAAAGATATGGCGGCAGATGCACTGGAAGATCTTGCCTCCTCAATTCGTGCCCAGGGGATTATTCAGCCTATTGTGGTGCGCAAACTGGCGGAACATCTTTATGAAATTATTGCCGGTGAACGTCGGTGGCGCGCGTCACAGCTAGCAGAATTAGATGTTGTTCCCTGTATAGTTAAAGATGTGCCGGACGAGTCCGCCGTTGCCATTGCCTTAATCGAAAATATTCAGCGTGAAGATCTTAACGCCATGGAAGAAGCCCAGGCTCTTGAGCGTTTGATGAATGAATTTGACTTAACCCATCAGGAAGTGGCTACCGCGGTCGGTAAATCAAGAACGACGGTGACTAACTTATTAAGACTGAATAATCTTAATGAGGACGTAAAGTTGTTACTTGAACATGGTGACATCGAAATGGGCCATGCGAGAGCCTTGTTAGCCCTTGAAGGTGAAGCCCAACACGATGCAGCGCAAACAGTTTCAGGTAAAGGTTTAACCGTCCGGGATACGGAAAATTTAGTGCGTCGTTTACTCGAGCCCGTGGAGCCTAAAGCGCCTATTAAGCCCGATCCAGATGTACAACGCTTACAAACCCAGTTGTCAGAAAATTTGGGTGCCCCGGTCAGCATTGCCCATAATGCCAAAGGTAAAGGTAAACTGGTGATTAATTTTTCCAGTTTGGATGAACTTGACGGCATCCTGGGACATATCAAGTAAATATAATTAAAAAGCTGCCATGCCCTTAGAGAGTCTAGTCCCCACAAAAATATGGGGTGTTGCATGATCCTGAGTAATGATTATTTTACACTAACAAAAAGCCCTTAGTTGTTGATAATTTTCACCAGATAAGTATACTTTCGGCGCTTTTTGTAGAGGAATAGATGTTGAGAGGGATAATATGCCGACTAATTTGACCAAAGTAGGTCGACAATTGGCCGGTAAGGTTATTTTTTTCCAGCTTATTGTCGCCATTATAGCAAGTACGATGTTTAGCGTGTTTTTAGGTATAAACAGCGGTATATCAGCAGTTTGTGGTGCACTGGCCTGTTTGCTACCCGGGATGGTGTTTGCCCACCTAGCGTTTAAATATGCCGGTGCCAGCCGGAATCAACTGGTAGTACGGAGTTTTAACCAGGGATCGAAGCTGAAGCTGCTTCTGACCATCCTAATATTCATGATGGCGTATCAGTGGACGGGTATACAAGCAATGCCCCTGTTAGTGAGTTATGTGCTAACACTGTTGGCACAGTGGCCAATTATTATTTTAGTGAGTCGTGTTAAGCATTAACGGGACTGTAGATATAGATTTTTAACTTTATATATTTGGATGTGAACATGGCAGGATCTGCTGGCGAACAAACCATTAGTGGTTATATTCAGCATCACTTAACCAATGCATCAGTCGGTGAAGGTTTTTGGACCTTTCATGTCGATACGTTAGCTTGGTCAGTGTTACTGGGATTTCTATTTATTTTAAGCTTTCGCGCTGCAGCGAAAAAAGCCACTACTGGTGTACCCGGTAAATGGCAGGCTTGTGTTGAGATAGTCGTTGAATTTGTTGATGATACGGTTAAAAGCACCTACCACGGAAAAAGTCCTTTAATAGCGCCATTAGCCCTAACCATTTTTGTATGGGTATTGTTAATGAACCTTATGGATTTAATCCCGGTTGATTTTTTGCCCTCTTTAGCCCAATTTATTGGTGGTCAATTAGGTTATGACTCTCACGATGTATATATGAAAGTGGTTCCCACCACTGACGTAAATATGACGTTTGCGCTTTCCCTGGGTGTATTTGCACTGATGATATTCTACTCCATCAAAATCAAAGGTTTTGGCGGGTTTATGAAAGAACTCTATGCTCACCCTTTTAACACGCCCTGGTTATATTGGTTCAACTTCATATTGGAAGTCGTATCACTGGTAGCTAAGCCCCTGTCTTTATCCTTACGTTTATTCGGCAATCTATATGCTGGCGAACTTATATTTATTCTGATCGCGGGCACCATGGGTGTGTGGCAGTTACCTTTACACTTTATGTGGGCAGCATTCCACTTATTGATTATTCCATTGCAAGCCTTTATTTTCATGATGTTAACCATTGTGTATTTAAGTCTGGCGAGTGAAGACCACTAAATTTGCTGGAAAAATTTAGAACGGCTTTAGCCGGTCCGAAGGATGCAGGACAGGACGTCCGGAATACTAATTTTTCAGGAAAGAATTAGCACGACGTTAGTCGGCCCCTTGTGGGTGAAGGACAGGATGTCCGAATATTAATTTTTAACAACGTTTTTATTTTTAAACTTAACTAAAACACAAAGGTAGAAAATCTATGGAAATCTTAGGTAATCTTTATATCGCAGTTGGTATTTTGATAGGTCTATGTGCATTGGGGCCAGCGATTGGCTTCGGTTTACTAGGTGGTAAATTTCTTGAGTCAGCAGCTCGTCAACCTGAGCTAGCACCACAACTTCAAGTTAAAATGTTTATCGTAGCCGGTCTTATCGATGCAATCGCGATGATCGGTGTCGCTATCGCATTGTTCTTATTGTTTGTTGAAAGCGCGAAGTACGCTGTTTAAGCTGCACTTGCATCTAACTGTCCAACAACGAATAGAGGAGGAGCGGTTTTGAATATCAATGCCACTCTACTTGGCGAATTAATAGCATTCATCTTCTTCGTGTGGTTTTGCATGAAGTTTGTATGGCCACCCATTACGGGCGCTATTGAAGAACGCCAATTAAAAATTGCTGATGGTCTTGCTGCGTCTGAACGTGGCGAAAAAGACTTGGAACTAGCTCAGCACAAATCGACTGAGCAGTTGAAAGAGGCGAAATCTCAAGCAGCTGAAATTATCGAGCAAGCCAAAAAGCGTGGATCACAGATTGTTGATGAAGAAACGCAGCGCGGCCACTCAGAGCGTGAAAAAATCATCGCTCAGGGTTACTCGGAAATTGAAGCAGAACGTAACCGCACCAAAGAAGAACTGCGTAAGCAAGTTGCTGCTTTGGCTGTTGCCGGTGCTGAGAAGATCCTTGAGCGTCAAATTGATGCTGCAGCACATAGTGACATAGTTGAAAAACTTGTCGCTGAGCTATAAGGGGTAGATGAGCCATGTCTGAATTGACAACTATCGCTCGCCCTTATGCGCAAGCTGCGTTCGATTCCGCGGTTGAGACTAAATCCATAGCCCTATGGCAAGAAATGCTAGCATTTGCTACTGAAGTAGCAAATAACGAATCCATTCAACAATTATTGTCTGGTGCCGTTGCTGCTGAGAAATTAGCAGAGATCTTCAATAGTGTTTGTGGTGAACAGCTCAACCTACAGGGTCAAAACTTGATAAAAGTATTGGCTGAAAATAAACGTTTACAAGCACTGCCTGATATTTCTGTGTTGTTTAACGCGCTCAAAGCTGAGTTCGACAAAGAGATTGACGTTGATGTGACATCAGCGGTCAAACTTAATAAAAAACAACAAACAGCTATCAGTGAGTCTCTTGAAAAGCGTCTTGCACGAAAAGTTAAGCTAAATTGTAGCGTGGATTCAGATCTGCTAGCCGGCGTATTAATTAAAGCCGGCGACACAGTTATTGATGGATCTGTAAAAAGTAAATTAAACCGTCTAGCAGACGCGTTACAAGCATAACGAGGAAAAGAGCATGCAACTGAATTCCACTGAAATTGCTGAACTGATCAAACAACGTATTGAGAAGTTCGAAGTAGTAAGTGAAGCTCGTAATGAAGGGACTATCGTTGGTGTAACCGACGGTATTATCCGTATCCATGGTCTTGCAGATGTAATGCAAGGCGAAATGATCGAGCTTCCTGGTAGTCGTTACGCTATCGCATTGAACCTAGAGCGTGACTCTGTAGGTGCGGTAGTTATGGGTCCTTATGCTGATTTACAAGAAGGCACTAAGGTAAAATCATCTGGTCGTATTCTTGAAGTACCCGTTGGTCGTGCATTATTAGGTCGTGTAGTGAACACTTTAGGTGCTCCTATCGATGGTAAAGGCTCGATTGATGCAGATGGTTTTGAACCGGTAGAAAAAATTGCCCCTGGCGTTATCGAACGTCAATCGGTAGACCAACCCATTCAAACAGGTTATAAATCTGTTGATGCCATGATCCCAGTGGGTCGCGGACAACGTGAATTGGTTATCGGTGACCGTCAGACAGGTAAAACTGCGTTTGCGATTGATGCCATCATCAATCAAAAAGATTCAGGTGTTAAATGTATTTACGTAGCGATAGGCCAAAAAGCCTCGACCATTGCTAACGTGGTACGCAAGCTGGAAGAGCACGGCGCAATGGCTCATACCATTGTGGTTGCGGCGACCGCTTCTGAATCTGCAGCACTACAATATTTGGCTCCTTACTCTGGTTGTACCATGGGTGAGTATTTCCGTGACCGCGGTGAAGATGCGTTGATCGTATATGATGACCTGTCTAAGCAAGCAGTTGCCTATCGTCAGATTTCATTGTTGTTACGCCGTCCTCCAGGTCGTGAAGCCTATCCTGGTGACGTATTCTATTTGCACTCGCGTCTACTTGAGCGTGCAGCACGTGTTAATGACAAATATGTTGAAAAGTTCACCAAGGGTGAAGTAACAGGTAAAACAGGCTCTTTGACTGCCCTACCTATTATCGAAACTCAAGCAGGTGATGTATCAGCCTTTGTACCTACCAACGTAATTTCGATTACCGATGGTCAGATCTTCCTAGAATCTGATTTGTTTAACGCGGGTATTCGCCCAGCTGTTAACGCCGGTATTTCCGTATCTCGTGTAGGTGGTGCAGCGCAAACTAAAATCATCAAGAAGCTTGGCGGCGGTATTCGTTTAGCCCTGGCTCAGTATCGTGAATTGGCAGCCTTCTCTCAGTTCGCCTCTGATCTTGATGAAGCCACTCGTGCCCAGTTAGAGCACGGTGAGCGCGTAATGGAATTGATGAAACAGAAGCAATATTCACCGCTATCAGTAGCGGATATGGGTATTTCATTGTTTGCTGTTGAAAAAGGATATTTAAAGGACATCGAATTAAGTAAAATACTTGATTTTGAAGCCTCTTTACATTCTTTTATGAACAGTGAATACGCTGAGCTGATGAACAATATCAACGAAACAGGTTCTTACAACGGCGACATTGAAACCACTTTAGGCGAAGCTTTAGTTAAATTTAAAGCAACCCAAACCTGGTAGTCAATTAGACCGCTGGGCTATGTATTTAGCACGGCGGTTACTACGTTGAATCGGAGATAGAGTTTATGGCTAGCGGTAAAGAGATAAAAGGTAAGATCGGCAGTATTAAAAATACGCAGAAGATTACTAGCGCAATGGAAATGGTTGCCGCGTCTAAAATGAAAAAGGCGCAAGACCGTATGGCTTCAAGCCGTCCATACGCTGAGAATATTCGAAATGTGATCGGTCACCTGGCTAACGCTAAACTTGAATATCATCATCCTTATCTTGCCGAGCGCGAAGTTAAACGCGTGGGTTATATCGTTATTTCAACTGACCGTGGACTCTGTGGTGGTTTAAACAGCAACGAGTTCAAGTTAGTTGTGAAACAAGCGAAAGCATGGCAAGAAAAAGATGTTGAAGTTGATTTTGCAGCCTTAGGTGCTAAGTCTTGTGCTTTCTTCAATCGTTTTGGTGGCAGTGTATTAGCCGCTGAATCAGGCATCGGTGATGCACCGAGTGTTGAAGATATCATTGGTCTGGTGCGCGTAATGCTAGAAGCCTTCAATGAAGGCAAAATCGACCGTTTATATTTGGTGTTTAACAAATTTGTGAACACTATGGCGCAAGAGCCGCAGATCGATCAATTGTTGCCTTTGCCTAAATCTGAAGAAAAAGAATTACAGCATCGTTGGGACTACATATACGAACCTGACCCAAAACCTATCTTAGATATGTTGTTGGTACGGTTCATTGAGTCTCAGGTATATCAAGGCGTAGTTGAAAATTCTGCGTCAGAGCAAGCCGCCCGAATGGTTGCGATGAAAGCAGCAACGGACAATGCGAGTGACATCATTGATGACTTGCAATTGATATATAACAAAGCACGTCAAGCGGCGATCACGCAAGAAATCAGCGAGATAGTAGCTGGCGCGGCAGCGGTGTAGGCAACAGTTTTAGAATTTAAGAGGAATTAACATGAGTCAAGGTAAGGTCGTCCAAATCATTGGCGCCGTTGTGGATATCGAGTTTCCACAAGATTCGGTTCCAAAAATATATGACGCATTGCGTATCACCGAAGGTGATTTGCAAGGTCTGACCCTGGAAGTGCAGCAGCAATTAGGTGGCGGCGTTGTACGTACAATTGCAATGGGTAGCACTGACGGTTTACGTCGTGGCCTGGCAGTTGAAAACAGCGGTGAAGCTATCCAGGTTCCAGTTGGTACAGCCACATTAGGTCGTATCATGGATGTATTGGGTAACCCAATTGATGAAGCAGGCCCCATTGGTGAAGAAGAGCGTATGTCTATTCACCGTGAAGCCCCTTCCTATGAAGATCAATCAAGTTCAGTTGAACTGCTAGAAACAGGCATCAAAGTTATTGACTTAGTATGTCCGTTCGCTAAAGGCGGTAAAGTTGGATTGTTCGGTGGTGCCGGTGTAGGCAAAACTGTAAACATGATGGAACTTATCCGTAACATCGCTATCGAGCACAGTGGTTACTCTGTATTCGCTGGTGTAGGTGAGCGTACTCGTGAGGGTAACGATTTCTATCATGAAATGAACGATTCAAACGTACTGGATAAAGTATCCCTAGTTTACGGCCAAATGAATGAGCCTCCAGGAAACCGTTTACGGGTTGCCTTGACAGGTTTGACCATGGCGGAAAAATTCCGTGATGAAGGTCGTGACGTACTGTTTTTCGTAGATAACATCTACCGCTACACACTGGCTGGAACAGAAGTATCTGCTCTACTGGGTCGTATGCCTTCAGCCGTGGGCTATCAGCCTACACTAGCTGAAGAAATGGGTGTGCTACAAGAGCGTATCGCTTCAACTAAGACCGGTTCAATCACCTCAATCCAGGCGGTATACGTACCGGCAGATGATTTGACTGACCCTAGCCCGGCGACTACCTTTGCTCACTTAGATGCAACGGTTGTATTGTCCCGTGATATCGCTTCTTTGGGTATTTACCCGGCGGTTGACCCTCTTGACTCTACTTCACGTCAGCTTGACCCATTGGTTATTGGTCAAGAGCATTACGATACAGCTCGTGGTGTGCAATCAGTATTGC
>JBLHIW010000055.1:0-15591 GCA_047618055.1 Paraglaciecola sp.
GTGTTGATAAATCGCTTGAACCAGATAGGGAAAGGCAAGTAGTTTCAATTCACCGGGTAGCACAATTGGCTCGGTGCCGATCTGCAAATAGTCTTTGCCGTTACTTTTATTCACTAATTGTCTTAACAAGATAATTAAGGGCACAGTGGGTATGAGAGGTGGGAAATAGGCGCTAAAGGCCTTATGCAGTGTATTGGTTTGCCAAGCAAAGGTGACAATGTCCAGTGAGTTGGCAATACGCTGAAAGTCCTTTGCCATACGCTGATTAAAATACTCCGCAAAGGCACGGTTACCTGGTGACGGCCCGGCAAAGGCGATGCAGGATATGTGTACTCCCCTGGTCAGTTGTGTGTCCTGAATATCTTTCAACCACAATGCCAATACCGGAGCAAGAGCACCGCCCAGACTATGACCTGTTACACAAATAGACAAATTATTGTTCGTTTTTGCCTCCTGCTGAAAAAATTCTAAGAGGTTTTTTTTATAACCCGGGATAGTTTTATTCGGACGCAGGCCTTGTAGTATCAACAAGCCAAAAGCCGAACTTTCAGACAGCATGGGGGGATTTTGTGTGCACGGTTCACCATAGGGCCATGCCTTTAATTCTTTGGCCTGAAAATCCCAGATAATCCAGTTGGGAATAGAAATGGGATTGGTTCCGCGAATAGCGATAACGTATTGTGCCGGGTGGATTTGACTTTGTACCACATACATCAAAGCATCATCAAATCTTGTTCCCGGCAGGGCAAAAATTGCCGGCCCCCAGACCACTTTCCATTGTTCTTTAAGGGGTGGCCAACTGCTTAACGCAGCATCAAAACTTTGCAGAATTTTTGTCGCGTTACGACGATCAGACTCGTCCAGTGCGAAGCCGTAATAGGCCATATAGCTAAGTGCCAACATCACTTGAGATTGACTAAACTCTTTCATGAAAACTCCCTGTTAGTAGTAATAAGTGATTATATTCCATTGTCGCTTATGCTCGCTTACCAGCGTTGTGTAGTCTCATCGTAAACAATGAAATTAAATTTAGTAACGAACACCATCAAATGCAATCAAATAGAGTAATTTGATCACTAGCGGAGCCCTCAAACGGAAAAGTCCGAATAAACATTCATACCTTGTTGAGGGTAAAATACATACCGTATAGGCTTAAGATCTATTAGCCGTTTAGGCAGCAGCAGAAGCCTTGAAAAAAGCACTCTTGTAAATTTATCTAAGTAATCTAGCTGAATGATAGACATTTTGACCATACTTACTAAGATACAAGATACAAAGGCTAGGATGCTGTGTCTCGGGTACCTCTATGTATAGATACTTTTATTCTCTTTCTAAAAATCCCAAAACCATTGGGCTTGCAACTAGGCAGCCAAGATACTCAATCCCATTAGCTTAGACGTAATAAATGATCAGGATGAGTAAGAGCCGCTAATAAGGCTGCACCCTCAAGGGAGACGGGTATAACTAGGGTGTGTATTGACACGGACAAGTTAGATGCGAAAGCCTCTCAACGTTAGCTGTGTCAGCTATTTCATTATCTAATTTCATAATAGCGTAAACAAACAGCTCGGTAATGGAATGTGTATGAACGGAAAACACAGTGGCCAGTACATGGCTTTAGTTAAGCCTAAACGGCAAACAAGCATAGGCTTGCCATCTTCAGTGCTAAGGGCAAGAACGATGCTTTTTACTCTGATACTTATGGTTTATTCGCTCGTGGCATCCGCGACTCAAGATGAAAAAGACCAAACGACCCAGTCCGCGACATCCAATCATTCTGGCGGTTTTTGGTATGCAAAGGGCGAATACAATCAAGCCATAGCATCTTTTGAAAAGACCCTCGTCAGTGATATTAAAAACTTTGGTGAAGCCCATCCTGATGTGGCGACGACCCGCAGTAACTTAGGTTTGGCATGGAAAGCCAAAGGTCAATACGACAAAGCCATTGCCTATTATGAATTAGCCCTGGCCAGTGGCGTAAATAACGTTGGTGAAGCACATCCTGACGTGGCGACAATGCGCAGTAATTTGGGTCTGGTATGGCATGCCAAAGGCCAATATGACACAGCCATTCACTATTATGAATTGGCACTGGCCAGCAACCTCCTTACCTTTGATCAAGACCATCCCTCCGTAGCAACAATACGCAGCAATATGGGTCTGGTCTGGCAGGTAAAGGGCGAGTATAACAAAGCCATTCACTATTATGAATTGGCTCTTGAAAATGGCATTTTAAGCTATGGTGAGGATCACCCATCGGTGGCCATCAGGCGCAGTAATTTAGGCAGTGTCTGGAAAGCCAAGGGTCAGTATAAAAAAGCAGTCAAATATTATGAATTGGCACTGGACAGAGGCATTGTTAACCTTGGTGAAGATCATCCCACCGTGGCCACCAGGCGCAACCATTTGGGCAGCGCCTGGCAGGCACAAGGTCAATATGGCAAAGCGATTCACTATTACGAGTTGGCCCTGGCCAGCAGTCTTCATACCTTTGGGCAAGATCATCCCTCTGTGGCCATAAGGCTTAACAGCCTAGGCAGTGTCTGGCAGGCAAAAGGTGAGTTTTCCAAAGCTATTGAGTATTATGAACGGGCACTTGCCATTAACACTCTTATCCTTGGTGAAGGCCACCCTGACGTGGCGAAAACACGCAGGCAGCTCGGCAGCGCATGGCAGGAGAAAGGTCTGTATGGCAAAGCCATGAAATATTATATGCAGGCCCTAGCAAGTGATATACAAACCTTTGGTGAGCAACATCCAGATGTCGCGCTTACGCGCAGATTAATTGGCAGCCAATTCCAGGCACAAGGTCAATACGCCAAAGCGATTGAATTTTATGCATTGGCTCTGGAACAAGGCCTTCTTACCTTCGGTAACGATCATCCTGAGGTGGCAAAAACCCGCAATAACTTGGGCAGTGTATGGCAGGCTCAAGGCCAGTACGACACCGCCCAAAAATATTATGAGCTGGCGCTAAAAAGTGCCCGTAAAACCTTTGGTAAGCACCATCCTGATGTAGCGACTACGCAAAATCAACTCGGCAGTCTGTGGCAGACGAAAGGCCAGTACAACATAGCCATTGGGTTTTATCAGCAGGCACTGGACGGCAGCCTTCTTACGTTTGGTGAACGCCACCCTGACGTGGCGAGTACACGCAGACAGCTTGGCAGCGCATGGCAGGAAAAAGGCCTGTATGGCAAAGCGATTGAATATTATAAGCTGGCTCTGGCAAGTGATATGCAAACCTTTGGTGAGCAACATCCACATGTCGCGCTTACGCGCAGGTTACTTGGCAGTCTATTCCAGGCACAAGGTCAGTACGGTAAAGCGATTGAACTCTATGCATTGGCCCTGGAACAAGGTCTTCTTACCTTCGGTAACGATCACCCGGAGGTGGCAAGAATCCGCAATAATTTGGGCAGTGTATGGCAGGCTCAAGGCCAGTACGACACCGCGCAAAAATATTATGAACTGGCGTTAAAAAGCACCCGCCTTACGTTGGGTAAACACCACCCTGATGTAGCGACCACGCAAAATCAACTAGGCAGTCTGTGGCAGACAAAAGGCCAGTACAACATAGCCATTGAATTTTATCAGCAAGCACTGGACGGCAGCCTTCTTACATTTGGTGAAGGCCACCCTGACGTGGCGAGTACACGCAGACAGCTCGGCAGCGCATGGCAGGAAAAAGGCTTGTATGGCAAAGCGATTGAATATTATGAGCTGGCTCTGGCAAGTGATATTCAAACCTTTGGTGAGCAACATCCACATGTTGCGATTACGCGCAGGCTAATTGGCAGTCTATTCCAGGCACAAGGTCAATACGGTAAAGCGATTGAATTTTATGCATTGGCCCTGGAACAAGGCCTGCTTACCTTCGGTAAGGATCACCCAGAGGTGGCAACAATCCGCAATAACTTGGGCAGTGCATGGCAGGCTCAAGGCCAGTACGACACCGCGCAAAAATATTATGAACTGGCGCTAAATAGTGCCCGTAAAACGTTTGGTAAACACCATCCTGATGTGGCGACCACGCAAAGTCAACTAGGCAGTCTGTGGCAGGCAAAAGGCCAGTATGATAAAGCCATTAAATATTATGAACTAGCCCTGGCCAGTAATATACAACTCTTAGGTGCAGATCATCCTGATGTGGCTGCAACGCGCAGTAATGTGGGGCGAATATTAAAAGCTAAAGGCCAGTATGATAAAGCCATTGAATATTATGAATTAGCCCTGGTCAGTGGGATCAAAACCTTTGGAGAGGCCCATCCAGCGGTAGCCATCAGACGCAGTAATTTAGGGAGTCTTTGGTCGGCCAAAGGCCGGTATGATAAAGCCATTGAATATTATGAATTAGCCCTGGCCAGCGGAATCAAGACCTTCGGAGAAGCACATCCAGCAGTGGCCATCAGGCGCAGTAATTTAGGCAGCGCCTGGGAATCAATAGGCCGGTATGATGAGGCGATTGAATATTATCAATTGGCCCTTGAGGGTGGAATTAAGCACTTTGGTGAAGACCACCCATCGGTGGCCAAACGGCGCAGTAATTTAGGCAGTGTATTCAAAGCGCTCGGTGAGTATGACAAAGCCATTGAATATTATGAACTGGCCCTGAAAAGTGGCATTTTTATCTTTGGTAAAAACCATCCCTCGGTGGCCATCAGGCAGAATAATTTAGGCAGCACATGGCAGGCAAAAGGCCAGTTTGACAAAGCCATTGAATATTATGAACTGGCCCTATCCACTTACATCCTGATCTTGGGTGAAAACCATCCTGATGTGGCCACAACCCGCAGTAACCTGGGCAGTGTATGGCAGGAGAAAAGACAGTACGCCAAAGCCATCGAATATTATGAGTTAGCCCTGAAAAATGGACTCAAATACTTTGGTGAAAACCATCCTTCGGTGGCGACAACACGTTCTAATTTGGGCAGTG
Source organism: Paraglaciecola sp. (assembly GCA_047618055.1). GTDB lineage: Bacteria > Pseudomonadota > Gammaproteobacteria > Enterobacterales > Alteromonadaceae > Paraglaciecola. The sequence goes on from JBLHIW010000055.1 coordinate 4,937, forward strand.
CGTGGCAGGCAAAAGGGCAGTATGACAAGGCCATTAAATATTATGAATTAGCCCTAAAAAGTGGGCTAAACGTCTTTACTGAGGATCATACTTTTGTCAGCACAACGCGCAGTAATATAGACGGTGCTAAGAAAGCACGCTTGCAGTAATGCCAATCCACCTTGATATGTGTTCAACTCACAAGGCGCTGGCAAATTTGCTTAGGCTTTATCCGTCGACTGGGGAAAAGCACAGCCCAGTGAAGCCAATATTATCGATCGCTGAGTGAGTAAATAGATAAAATTGGCTTGTCTATTAAAAGCTTAAAAGCGTTTCCTAAGTGTGATGCCAAAAGTAGCAGGATCAGCCACATAGGCGTTAATTTTACCCTCTTGTAAGGGGGTATTGAAACTGGTGTGTTTAATATATTCTTCGTTCAGAACATTACGTCCCCAAAAAATCAAATCCATATCGTATTTATCAAAGTTCATAAACAAGCGCAAATTAAGCAAACCATATGGATCCTGAATAGCCAGGGGATCATTGCTGCCGTCCAAAACAATGTCTCCCGTATAACTCAACTCAGCCACCACATAGGAGTAAATATCGTCACTAATAGTGAAGTCTTTTTTAAGCTTAATCATCGCGTAATCTTCAGGCTCTCCTCCCGGGCGGTCACCTGAACGGTTGCAGTATGGATTAGGAGTCGCAGGATCCAAACTTTCCTGATCCGGGTCACCCACCCCTGTATGCCAGGTATAGGCAATCCAACAATTTCCTCGCTCAAACTTACCATATTCAGCATTCACCCGGGCGTAGGCAACATTCACCTCCAAGGTGTCTGTGGGAAGCCAGGTAAATTCAATCTCCAAACCTGAGGTCTTATAGTCACCGGCGTTTTGCAGATTAAAGCCCGTGCCGGTAAATGTATTCGCCTGAAAATCATCCACTGCCGTGGAATGGGCAGCGGCGTTGATCCGAAGATCATGAGCCGGAAAGTCCTTCTTGATCCCCACTTCTAGGGCCTGAGAGGTTTCTGCTGCAAAAATAGGATCAAACCCTTGTGCAATCCTGTCGGTATTTGTTCCACCCGACTTATAGCCGGTGCCGTAAGACCCATAGAATAGGGTATCCCGATCCGCTTGATAACTTAGTTTTACGGTGCCGCTTAGTTGGTCATCGTTTAAGGTATCACTAATGTCTGAACGGTCTGACGTGATAGCGCCCAGTGGTTTAAATCCCCAACCTATGCTTTGAAAAGGTACCAGGGCCTCAAGTGCTGCCTGTCCTTCAGGGCTATTGATATCAATGGTCTCAGCTTGGATCCCAGCTAATACCCCCCCGGCCACACCAGCCCCATAAAGCAGTGTGCCTGGAACGATTGACGCCGGATTAGCAGGGTCACCTACGGAAGAAAAAAATGTTGGCAGGATGGCATTTCCAGGTAAATCTTCACTAAAGACGGTTGACAGGTCTTTGCGTTCATCCGTGTAACGCAAGCCGGCCGTTAGGGTGATTTTTTCAGACAGCCGATAATCGATTTGTCCAAAAACAGCATAATTTTCATGTTCCTGTTCAGCCCTATGCTCAAAAGCCGTAAAGGCAGGCGCGGGGGCAGAGGAGGGTGCAATCAGTCCATTACTGGAGGCACTAAGTGCATCGATCCCGACAAGTAAGTCAGAAAACGCACCCTCAGAGAAACCAGACAGAAAATACTCGTTAAATTGCTCACTGGTATACAAGCTGTAATCAAGATCTAAATTCTGCCTAAAATAATAGACACCAATGATGGCATTTATGTTCTGTGCAGTATAATCAAGGCGCAACTCCTGAGAAAATGAGCGCTGTCGTGAATCATTCAGGGTGCCAAACAATTCAGCATCGCTGAAGTCACTGTCAATATTATCCAGTGAATCAAAGTTGCGATAAGCTGATATGGAGACCAGGGTGTACTGCTTATCGATATCCCAGTTAATCTCGGCTGACAAGCCCCTATCCTTCATGCTGGATTCCGGTAAAAAGGACAGCGCCACCTTACGTTCAAAAAAGTCATCGCCAGCAAAAATAGTGGCATTAAACGGAGCTTGTGATAAGAGTTTGTCCGAGCCAAACTTGCCCTCAACTCCCCGTGCCTGCATGTTGCCCACCTGCACCGGGGCAGCACAGCAAATTTCATTAATTTTGGAATAATCGGCAATAATGCGCAGCGATAGCTTATCATTCGGCGTATACAGGGCCTGAAGCCTCGCCCCCCAACGATCTCTGTCGTTTAATACATTATCACCGCTGTTAACCTCACTAACAATACCATCACGTTGACTGCCAAACGCCGTAACCCGGAAAGCCAGGATATTTTCGATGGCCGAAATTGATGTGGCACCTGAATAATTGACCAAGCCGTAATTACCGATTGATGCTTCAATGAAATCCTTAGATCCATAGTGACTCGGTGCCACAGTGCGCACTAATATTGCCCCTGACGGTGTGTTCTTACCAAACAAGGTACCCTGAGGGCCACGGAGTACCTCAACGGCCTCAACATCAACCAGATTATTGATCATCGAGTTTTGGCGGGCACGATATATGCCATCCACGTATAGACCGACAGACGACTCTAGGCCAAAGTTTTGTGACGACGTGCCGATCCCACGTATGGAAAAGCTTGAGTTGGTGGCATTCTGGTTTTGAAAGGCGAACAAGGCAGGTACACTGGCCGTTACATCAAACATATCCTGCAGCACAGACTCAGCCATTTTTTTACCGGTAATCGCGGTGACCGATACCGGCACCACCTGCAGATTTTGCCGCCGTTTTTGCGCCTTAACCGTAATCGTCTCCAGGCGCATTGTTTCTATTTCCTCTTCAATTTCCTGAGTACAAACAAGAGGACTGGTAAGGCCTAAAGCAAGTGTAATTAGCACCGCAATTGGCTTTCTGGTAAATTCGAGTGACACTATTTTATCCATAAGTATGTCCTATTCCTTTTCCTATTACTGGCAGTTTATTATTTATACCCATCTCCCTTGTGGCGGCAGCGTTGTTGGCAGCTCTCGCTCAACCCAATCACTTAGCACGTCTAAGTGCATGAGGCTGAGTGCCTTTGCCGCCTAGCAGCAACGCCAATGGCCTTGGGTTTATAGCGTTATTTTGTCTTAGTCTTATCTGGTTAAAGTGTAGATAGAAAGGGGAATATTTTTCGTATCCCTAAGTCATAAGCAGCGTGGCCTGCGTCTCACCTCCTGGGGTAAAAGACCCATATTGGTTTGTGCACACATTACCGCAATGCAGTGACTGGCTTGAGCCTGTGTGCCTGGATTGTGGCAGGGCCAGAACGATAATTTTTTGGCCTTAAAATGCCAAAGGATCCTGTTGGGAAGAGCAATGGTATTAAAGCAATAGGCCATATAGCAAAGGGTCAACATCACGTAGATTGACTACACACTTTCATAGGAACGTCCTGTTAGCCGTCGTGAGTGATAATTATATTCCGTTACATGTTTTGACCGCTTATTTAATACATATAGGCACGGGGCATACGGCTCGATTAAAGTTAGTAACAAATACACTGAAACGCAATGCAATATAGCCCCGGCAGTCATTTTAGTACAACCGAAGCCCCTGGCTGAATGCGCCTGATAGACTTGCATGAACGGGATGTGGCGGGGTGCTGACAGGGAATATCCTGGTGAGCATCAGCAATGCATTATTAGTGACACCCCATAGGTATGTGAATTTTCATCTGAGAATCAGATGGTTAGACTGTAAATAAATACTTTCTGAAATTAACTGACTCCAGAAAAAACATCTTTAGTCATTTATTATTTATTCAGGCTTGTGTGATGTCGGGATTGTGCAAGGGATCAGAATGGGGATGATGGAACACGGCATTACTCTCGGCCCTTTCTTTTGGCTGCTTGTTTTTATTTTTTTCAATTAAAACCCTTTATCAGCCAAAGGAGCAATCTACCCTTGAATCATATGATAAGGGCAAGCCCCTGAAAGCCCCCCAACGAAGGGGTTCGTTGTCGGTAACACTTCCTCGACGGACATTGTCATGGGAGAGGTTTTACAACGCCAGGGCATTTTCTGATGGGATTATGCAAGAGGCTAAGTCCCAAAGCCCTTATAAAGTCTGTGCTCATACCAGCCAGACAGCAAAGGAACTCAGCCCCATAAGCAGTCAATATATTTCATGCCTATGCAGATTATTCAGGGCTGGTCTATAGCGTAAAGGTAATAAAGAAATAATTCACCACAGAGAACACAGAGCGCTTCGCTCACAGAAAAAGGATTATTAGGTGGTTAAGGCACTGAAATTTCATGCTTTATAACAATAAATTGCCCTTCCTCGGTGTCCTCTGTGGTAAAAATAATAGCCATAGCCACCAAGTCAGTCTGAGTCAAATGCACAGGCATGATATATTTTTATTTGAGCCCTCGCTGCCGGATAATCTCATACAAACACACACCCGTTGCTACCGACACATTGAGGCTGGATACGGAGCCCGCCATGGGTAGCTTGATCAACTCATCACAATGTTCACGGGTTAAACGGCGCATACCTTTTCCCTCTGCGCCCATCACCAAAGCCATAGGGCCTTTAAGCTTGCATGCATAGATATTCTGTTCGGCTTCACCGGCGGTGCCTATAATCCACACCCCCGCATCCTGTAATTCACGGAGAGTACGGGCGAGGTTGGTGACTTGCACTAAGGGGATCACCTCTGCGGCCCCACAGGCAACTTTACGCACAACCGGTGTTAGGGTCGCAGAGTTGTCTTTGGGCACAATCACCGCATCTACCCCGGCCGCATCAGCCGTTCGCAGGCAGGCACCAAGATTATGGGGATCCGTTACGCCATCCAAAATCAACAGAAAGGGCTGACTACTTTCGCTGACTATTTTATCCAGGTCACTTTCATCATATTGCTTGCCGGGTTTAGCCTTAGCCACCACCCCCTGATGTTGCTCACCACTGGCTTTGTCGTCTAATACCTTGCGTTGACAAAACTGCACCGCCACGCCAAATTGCCGCGCCTGGCTGACGATGCTATTGATCGCTGCATCATCCCGCCCCTTAAGAATATACAATTCTATCAAGCGTTCGGGCTCGTGATTGATAACCGACTCCAGTGCATGGATACCATATAACCACTCGTGCTGTGCCACGCTTATTTACCCTTGTGTCTAGATGATTTGGCTTCTGCACCGGGCTTGGGTTTACGGGGTTTTCGGGCCTTAGTCGCAGGACTTTTCACCTCGCTGAGCCCGGCGCCTTGTTTGTCTGATTTTTTTGCGGGCCCTCGTTTCTTGGGTTTTTTCGGTTTTTTTGCTTCGATCTGCTCGGCGCCATCAAGTACAAAATCAATTTTTCGCTCATCCAGATTTACCCCGGCGACGTTGACCTCCAACTGATCCCCTAAACGGTAGACCGTACCTGATTTTTCACCTAGCAGATGCTGCTTCACTGCATCAAATTGATAGTAGTCGCTTTTCAATGCGGTGATATGCACCAAACCGTCAATATTGAACTCTGTCAGTCGCACAAAAAAACCAAAGTTGGTCACTGAGGCAATCACCCCTTCAAAGGTATCCCCAACATGGTCCAGCATAAACTCACATTTAAGCCAATCGGCCACATCCCGGGTGGCATCATCAGCCCGGCGCTCGGTCATAGAGCATTGTTCACCTAACTTTTCAACCTCCTCAGCACTGTAAACCTTGCCGCCGGACTTACTCTTACGCTGCTGTTGCTTGTCGATGATCCCCTTAAGTGCCCGGTGCACTACCAGGTCAGGATAACGACGTATGGGTGAAGTGAAATGGGCATAAGCCGTCAATGCCAGGCCAAAGTGACCAATATTTTCATGACCGTAGACGGCTTGTTTCATCGAGCGCAATAACATGGTTTGGATCAGTTCCTGGTCGGGACGTCCCTGAATTTTCGCCACTACCTCAGTAAAGTCCTGGGGGCTAGCGTCTTTACCTATATTATGACTGATACCCACTTCGCCCAAATAGGCCAGAAATGATGCCAAACGATCCGAGTCCGGTTCGGCATGAATGCGAAATAGGGCTTGCGCCTTGTTTTTTTCCAGGGTGAGGGCTGCAGAAACATTGGCCAAAATCATGCATTCTTCAATCAGCTTGTGGGCGTCATTGCGGGTTACCGGCATGATGTAATCAATTTTACGCTGAGCGTTGAAGATAAATTTGCTTTCCTGGGTTTCAAACTCAATCGCGCCACGATGCTGACGTGTGCGTTTTAATGCCCGGTACATGTTGTGCAAATTCTGCAAATGAGGAACTTGTTCAGCATAACGGTTTTGCAGCTGGGTATCCCCCTGCAGAATATCCCACACTTTAGTGTAAGTGAGGCGCGCCTTAGAGTTCATTACGGCTTCATAAAACTGGTGGTCTTGCAGTTTACCCGTTTCGCTAATGGTCATCTCGCAGACCATACACAGGCGATCAACGTGGGGGTTGAGGGAACAGAGTCCGTTTGACAACACTTCCGGTAACATAGGTATGACTTGTTCGGGGAAGTACACCGAGTTTCCTCGATTTTGCGCTTCACTATCCAGTGCCGTGCCTGGTCTGACGTAATGACTCACATCAGCAATGGCTACCCATAGCTGCCAACCACCCTCATCCAGAGGCTCACAGAATACTGCATCGTCAAAATCACGGGCATCTTCCCCATCTATTGTGACTAAGGGTAGTGGACGCAGGTCAATACGGCCCACCTTAGCTTCTTCAGGCACTTGTTCACTCAAGTCCTTAATGTGTTTATCTACGCCCTTTGGCCAATGATGGGGGATATCGAAGGTACGCAGGGCCATATCTATTTCCATGCCCGGCGCCATATGTTCACCGAGCACTTCTATTATCTTACCTATGGCGTTAGCGCGCTTGCGCGGTCGCTGAGAAATTTCCACCACCACTATATGTCCCTGGCGGACACCATTGGTGAATTCTGCGGGAATGCTAATTTCATGGCAAATACGGCTATCGTCAGGGATCACCATACCCTCACCATTTTCAAAAAAGTAGCGGCCCACAATTGGTTCAGTGCGAGGCTCGAGGATCTTGGCAATGCGCGCTTCCCGGCGACCACGGTTGTCTGTGCCACTTTCTTTGACCATTACAATATCGCCGTGCAGCACCGTTGCCATCTGAGCATTGTGCACAAAGAGGTCTTTTTCCCCATCGTCTCGTTTTAGAAAACCAAAACCATCACGATGGCCTATTATCCGGCCTTTTATCAAGTCTTCCGGATTGAGCTTGGCGTATTTTTTATCGCGAGTAAACTCGATCTGCCCTTCCCGCTCCATGGCACGCAGGCGCCGCTGGATGCCAATGCGGCTATCCTCATCCTCTGCATTTAATTCCTGGCAGAATTCTAGAAAGGACAAAGGCTTATCGCCTTTGCTTAATAGCTCAAGCAAATATTCTCGGCTGGCTACAGGGTTTTCGTATTTTTCTTTTTCGCGTTGGTAATGAGGATCATTGCTCATAAAGAGGTAGAGCTTCCAAAAATTTGAGTTATGTGGCGACAAGTATAACCAAACGAAGGATCAGAAAGGTGATTTTTCTTCATAAAAGGAAAATTCGTAGGATAAATTTTAGGGATCCAGCGATCTTCTGGCTTTACGAACGGCTTTGGGGGACATGAGTTTTTCTAATTCTGTCATACAGTAGGCAATTTTACGGTGGGTAGCTGGGTCGGCAGTAATCCCATTATACAACCAATGATAAGCATCTTCGTAATCGTAGGCACTGCCAAAACCCTCTATAAATAACTCGGCCAATTGGATCTGCGCCTTTAAATTCCCAAGATGAGCCGCTTCACGTAAAAACACCACGGCCTGTTGCTTATCTTGCTGTACAAATTTGCCCTGGGCATAATATCTGCCTAGCTGCTCTAAGCCGGCAGGTAGCCCCTGCTCACCAGCATGACGCATATACTCAATACCCCGTTCCGGCTGAGCAGGTACACAGACCCCCCAGGCCAACATATCTCCCCATAAAAATTGATAGGCCGGAATTTTTAAGGTTTGGGCTCTCGCCTCAATATCCTGTACCAACTGACATTTATCCAATACCACTCTGCTGAGGTGCTCATTGCTATTTATCAAGCCGATAAGTTCATCCTGAGAATACAGTTGCACGGCTTTTATTTCATCGGCGGCATGCCCATTAGCGATCAAGGCAAATGGGCACAGTAGGATCAGTAGTTTACAAAAATCAGGCATGGCTAATAAAGCTATTGTTTTGTTATGTACTGCTGTTATCGGCTAAATTAAAATTTATTCAAGCCCAAAGATGACAAATCGCGCCTCAGAGGCAGTTGATTGGCCTATCGAGCCGATAAAAAGAGGGCCTTTATTTTTTTGGATGCAGCAATGCTGATTGCACCACTTGTGCATGCTCAGCAAGATCATAACCCAAATCAGTCAGGTAACCGCCATCTGGCTGGGTCACAATGCCCTTGTCAAACAAACTACTAGCCGCTTTAACGACCTCAGGCTGGGCATCATGATGGATTTTCAAACCCTGCATTAAGCTTTTCATGGGAAATTTTAATAATAAATCTAGCTCGGCAATCATTTCGGGAGTAAATGTCATGTATCTTCCTAATTTTGTTAAGATAAAAGCAGACCGCTTTGTGTCAAACTCGAGTATATACCCAAGTCACTTCAAAAAAACCACTTCTGCGGGGTTTAAAGTGACTTGGGTATATAATCTGTCAAACGCCGCTGACCATGATTGTCCGTCATCTTGCTTCGTTTGCCAATATTATCGAATCGCTCACGTTCCCAGGCAAAAATCAAACTGCTTAGGACACTATGTTTCATGTCGACCAGGCGAAGTAAAGATATGAAATCTGTACCGATCCCAAGCCTATATTATGGTATTTTGGTTTACTCATATCCATCTTAATAAATCTGAGCATAAAAATCTGTCACGTGAGAAACAATGTCTCTCGTATCTTGCTTAGCAGATGTTTATAATCAAGCTCAGCGTATAGCGCATGAAAGGGAAGATCAAAGATTATCTTTTAAATTTCCCCTCTGGCAATATGTGCAGCAGCAGAATTGTCCCGGCCCTAATTCAGAAGAGAACTATGCAGAATATTCAATGTAAGGTTGAAAAAATTGAAGCCCTTACAAAAAGCGTAAGTCGCATAATATTAAACCCTTCGCAAACGGTGAAATTTAAGCCTGGTCAGTATCTCCAGGTTATTTTGGCAGAAAATGACAAACGCCCTTTTTCTATTGCCAATGCCCCCCGTGAAGATGGCCGTCTTGAGCTACATATTGGCGCCGACCCCGGCAATAGTTATGCGACTGAAGTGTTGCAATACATGCATGACTTTGGCGAAATCAGCATCGATGGCGGGCATGGCAAGGCATTTTTACACCAGGAAACCCTAAAACCTATCGTGCTTGTGGCTGGTGGCACGGGCTATTCCTATACCAGTGCCATCCTGCAATGTTTGCTCGACAGCCCCTTAAAAGAACCCGTCTTTCTGTACTGGGGTGCACGCATCCTTAGCGATCTATATGCCTATCAGGAACTCTGTGAGCTTGACAAGAAATTTACGGGTTTTAATTTTATACCCGTAGTCGAGAACCCACCAGCAAACTGGCAGGGCAAAACAGGTTGGGTGCACAAGGCAGTTTTAGCTGATTTTGTCAGTCTTGAACCCTATCAGGTTTATATCGCTGGTCGCTTTGAGATGGCCGGGGTAGCCAGAGAAGAATTCCATCAACAAGGTCTGTTACTAAACAACCTTTATGGGGATGCTTACGAATTTATCTGAGATAAGCGAAGCTCCAAGGGGAGCTTTTTGCAGCTTAAGCCTTTATTTGAGAGAGTAGAATCTACACCGCCCCCTCAAAACCCAGTTGCCGCCAGGACTCAAAAACAAAAACCGATACCGCATTCGATAAATTCATACTGCGGCTGTCGGGCAGCATGGGAATGCGCACTCTTTGCTCAGGCGGCAAACCGTCTATGATATCAGCTGGCAAACCCCTGGTCTCAGGCCCAAATAACAGGGCATCTCCCTTTTGATACTGAACTTGAGCAAAATAGGCCGTGCCCTTGGTCGTGCAGGCGAAGACCCGCTTGGGCAAGGCACGTGCTAAATACGTATCCAGATCGGGATGACGCTGCACCTTGGCAAACTCATGGTAATCCAATCCGGCACGACGCACCTTTTTATCATCCCAATCAAAACCCAATGGTTCAATCAGATGCAAGGCGAAGCCTGTATTCGCGCATAAGCGAATAATATTGCCGGTATTGGGCGGTATTTCTGGCTGGTAAAGTACGATGTCTAGCATGCAAAGTATTCATTAAGGCGTGTGGCGGTGCAGTTTAGCAAAACTATTCGACTCTGTTTAGGCTTGAGCTGTGTTCTTGTGCTTTTTGATAGTGTGCATCAAACAGCACAGCTACCATTGGGCTGGTATTTTATTGTCTCAAAGAAAGGCTAAAATGGCAGAAAGTGCTGATAGGCGATCACCTCAGATTGAAGTTTAATTATCGGCCTTAAAAAAATCCAGGGTGGCCTGTAAGCAGACTTGTCGATATTGATCTTGCTCCATCAATAATTCATGTTTAGCCCCTTCAAGCACCCTCATTTTACACTTCGTTAAGCGGGCAAC
>JBLHIW010000056.1:0-15290 GCA_047618055.1 Paraglaciecola sp.
TAAGTCCAGATAAATGCCCAGGGTTTGTTGCCATAAACGCCCTTGAATACGGATGGCTGGCGCTAATTTGTCAACCGAAGGCCGTGATTCAAATAACTCATTAAACTGATCAACAATGGCATCTTTTATTTTTAAGGCACCAAATTGGGTATTATTAATGGCGTGGTTACTGCCTCTAAAGTCCACAGCAAAAGTATCTTCTAGCTTGAAGTGACTTGTCCAGTTAACACTCGACGCCACCTTATACAGATCCTCTGCGGTGTCGGCATCACCCTCGGCCAGTTTTAACAATACTCGATTGGCCAGTCGTGACCACAAACATACCCGATAGCCGTGGCTCAGTTCACCCGTAAAGAGCACCTGCCCCGGCTTTGTTTTTAGTTCAACATCAGGACAAATTTTGGCTATTTCTTTGGCCAAAAGTTCGTCTAAGCCTTTTGCTGTTGTCACTAAAAATTCAAACATAAATTTACCCGTCATTTTCGTCGGGCGCGATTATACGGTAAATGGCGTGACATCGCTTGACTAATCGGTAATGCAGTGACGAATATATTTGCTGGACCTTGGCTTATCTACGCGGTTTTGCGGCTTGGTATTTCGGCGATAAAGGGGATAAGTCGATTTGCCATAACTTTAATTAATTGAAACTGTGCCAGGGATTTATGCTGGTTCAACTGCAAGGAATCGGACAATAACATACAGGTTACCGCGCCATACTCCTCACTGATCGCCAATACCAGTGCGCTTCCATACTCGTTTTCCAAAAAGCCAAGTTGCTTGTGGGTACCAAAGGTATCTTGTGCACAGAAAAACCAGCTTTTAGGTGATAAAGGCTTGTGGAAGGTCAGTGCTGCGGTCGCATTTAATAATATTTGGGTCTGCTGGGCTGGAGAACGGCTGAGATCGCTGCTGAGCAATCGGTCTGCCAAAGTCAAATAACATTCGGAATTCTCCAGACTAAACAGCGCAGGTTCCTGGGGAGTATTGAGTAACATAGGCAAACTAAATGCCGTGACAAACTCAAGATCATCGCCCAAAGAAATACACAGCTTTTGTTGCTGTATATACCAAAACCAGTTTGACTTGGGGGAAAGCATAATTAGTCTTTTCTACCATAGGACAGTAAATACGCTATCACAGGCTCGTGAGCAATAACGCTATTTTCTAATAATAATTTGCCATAACTATTCGGGATCGCACTCAGATCTTTATAAGCCATCCACGATCTGCTTGATCAGTTTTGGCCCCTGGTAGATCAGGGATGAGTAAATCTGGATCAAAGGCGATCCTGCCGCGATCCGCTCTTTGGCTGAGGCGGCTGAATCGATCCCCCCTACCCCGATCACTGGCATCGCGCCATCTAGGGCTAAGCACAGTTTTTCCGCCACTTTTTGGCTATGCTCTTGTAACACCGAACCGCTGAGGCCACCGGCTTCATCGGCATATGGCTGACCCATCACTCGACTCCGATCCAGGGTGGTATTGGTGGCGATCACCCCATCGATCCCAGCAGCTACAAATGAGTCCGCAATGGCCTGAATTTGATCATCCTCCAGATCGGGGGCGATCTTAACCAGCACGGGAACGTACTTTCCGTGTTTGTCAGCCAGCTTTTTTTGCTCAAGTTTTAGGCCCTTTAATAGTTCGTCAAGCGCCTGACCGTATTGCAAATTGCGTAAGCCCGGGGTGTTTGGAGAGGAAATATTGACGGTGACATAGCTGGCGTGGGCATAGACTTTTTGCAGGCATATCAGGTAATCATCGAGGGCTTTGTCATCTGGAGTCAGTTTGTTTTTACCTATATTGATACCCAGCACACCCGTGTACTTAGCCTGCTGCACCTGCTCTACAAGGTGGTCAACCCCCTTATTATTAAAACCCATTCGATTGATAATAGCCTGGCCTTTTGGCAATCTAAACATACGGGGCTTTTCATTCCCTGCCTGAGCCAGGGGCGTGACGGTTCCGACTTCAATAAAACCAAAGCCCATGGCCGCAAACGCATCGATACATTCACCGTTCTTATCTAAACCCGCCGCCAGACCCACTGGGTTTTTAAAGTGCAGACCCAACAATTCAACCGGCTTATCGAGGATAGTTTGTTGGTAAAGCAACTTTAAGGGGTTGTGCTGAGTACGCTTAAGCCAATTGATGCTGAAGTCATGACTCCACTCAGCATCTTGGGTAAATAAGGCTTTTTGTAAAATTGAGTACATTCGGATCTCTTCAAATCTTTAGTTAAAAAAAAGCCCCAGTTATCACCGGGGCTTCGCTTTGCTATATAACTAGTTCGTTAGTTATTGGCATTAATGCTAAGTAACATTAACTCCCGTAATGCCACAGAGAACTTGGCGAACTCATGGGTGCTGCTGATTTTAAATTCAGACATCATATGATACCAGCGTTCGAGTAATATTTTATTCGTCTCCATCCAATTATTTAAAATCGCTTCAGGGTCTTGATTGTCCTGAGCAGCAGTCAATAATACGGAAGTGAGTGCCCGTTGTTGCCAATCCAGATCTTCCCGGTAAGAGGCTCTCGCTAAAGCCTGCCAATGGTTAGTCACTGATTGTTTGTTAATCTGATCCAGGAACCAGTGCAACTGTAACTTCGAACCCAGTTTATAGTACAGCTTGGCAACGACCTTGATATCCCGTTTTTCCTCATCGGCTATTTGGGTTAAGTCTAAGCAAGGGAACATGTTGCTGAGGCTGGATACTTTATAGGCAATATCGCCAGGTACACCCGCTTTGGTGAGTTTGAGGCTAGCTTCTTCAAGATGCTGGCATTCATCTTCTGCCAGGTAAGTATGTATATTGGCAAACAAATCTTTGAAAGTGGCTGCATAGCTGTCAATTGCCGTTTGGATAGGCATGCTTTTCACCCCATGACGCAGGTACCACCGTGACGCCCTGCGCATGGTGCGTCGCATACTCTCCAACATGCCAAGTTGAACCGCAGAATCAACTTTGTTATCCAGTTTCTCTATGGCTCGCCACAAAGGATCCATGGTGAAAATGCCTTTTACCACTGCATACGCATTGGCAATTTCTTCAACGGCGGCACCAGTTTCTTCCTGGATCCTGAACACATAATTCATGCCCATGTCGTTGATGATATTATTGGTCAATTTAGTCGCAATAATTTCTCCCCGCAGCGGGTGGTGCTGCATTTGAGCAGAGAATTTATCTTGCAATAACGCAGGAAAGGCACTGATTAATAAACGGCCATGATAAGGGTTTTCAGTAATTGCCGGTATGTTAAATTGTTCCTTCATCACCATTTTTCCATAGGCGATCAATACGGCTATCTCTGGTCGGGTTAGACCCCGTGAATTGGCCAGGCGATCGGATATTTCATCGTCAGATGGAATAAACTCCAGTTCTCTGTGCAGATAACCTTCCCGCTCCAAACCGTGGATAAATCTTAACTGCTCCTTGAGCTGGCTAGCGCCACCAAGGTTAGTAATCGACATGGATTGGGTCTGGCGATAACAATCTTCTATCACCAGTTCACCCACATCATCAGTCATCTCGAACAATAAGTTATTGCGCTGTTTGACTGTTAAATCGCCGGCACTGACCAGTGAGTTAAGTAAAATTTTGATATTCACTTCATTGTCAGAGCAATCCACGCCGCCTACGTTGTCGATAAAGTCGGTATTGACTCTGCCCCCACCAGAGGCAAGTTCCATACGGCCTAACTGGGTCAGGCCTAAATTCCCCCCTTCACCAATGATTTTAGCCCGCACTTCACAGCCATCAACCCGCACATCATCATTCGCTCGATCACCTACCTGGGCGTGACTTTCCTTGCTGCTTTTAACATAGGTGCCGATCCCACCGTTCCAGATTAAATCAACCCGCATCTTCAGTACGTTATGGATAAGTTCGTTAGGTGTCATGGCCATTTGCTTGGTACCTAACCATTTTTTTATTTCGGGGGTCAATTTTATGGATTTGGCCGAGCGACTAAATACATACCCTCCCTTTGATATCAATGATTTATCGTAGTCATCCCAACTTAGTGACGGATTCTCAAACAGTCTCTTTCTCTCCCCGTAGCTTTTTTCCACATCTGGATTAGGATCAAAGAATATATGCAGGTGATTAAAGGCACAGATAAGCTTGGTATGTTTTGATAGCAACATGCCATTACCAAATACGTCACCGGCCATATCGCCGATCGCCACACAGGTAAAAGCTGTGGTCTGACAATCAATGTCCATTTCCCGGAAATGGCGTTTTACCGATTCCCAGGCTCCGCGAGCGGTAATGCCCATTTTTTTATGGTCGTAGCCAATACTGCCGCCTGAGGCGAACGCATCGCCTAACCAAAAGTTGTACTCATCGGAAATGCCGTTGGCAATATCTGAAAAGGTCGCCGTTCCCTTATCCGCAGCGACAACCAGATAGGCATCATCCTCATCCAGGCGTACCACATCTGTGGGATGCACGACTTCACCTTCTACAATGTTGTCGGTAATGTCTAACAGGCTGCGGATGAAAATTTTATAACATTCCTGACCTTCTTTCTGGAACGCTTCACGTCCCTGATCAAGAGGAAGCTTTTTACACACAAAGCCCCCTTTTGCGCCCACGGGCACAATAACTGTGTTTTTTACCTGCTGGGCCTTTACCAGACCAAGCACTTCTGTGCGGAAGTCTTCCTGTCGGTCAGACCAGCGTAAGCCGCCCCGGGCAACTTTCCCACCCCGTAAATGTACGCCTTCAATACGGGGAGAATAAACAAATATTTCAAACTTAGGACGAGGCAGAGGCATTTCTGGGATCATCTCTGGCAACATTTTGAATGACATATAGGATTTTTCTTTGCCCTCACTGTCATTCTGGAAAAAGTTGGTGCGCAAGGTGGATAAGATCAAGTCCATGTAACGGCAAATAATTCTGTCGTCGTCCAAATTGGAGACCGTATCCAAACGTTCCTTTATTTCCATTAACAATGCTTGTTCTTTTTTCTCAGAACGTTTCAACCTGGGGTTGTATCGCTGATTAAACAACTCAACCAATAATTTGGCAATATCCGGATAATTTGACAAGGTGTTGGCGATATAGTCGCGACTAAAGGAACTACCAATTTGGCGCATATATTTGGCATAGGCCCGCAAGATAATAACATTTCGTCCGGGTAAGCCCCCGCCCAAGACCAGTCGGTTAAAGGCGTCATCTTCTAATTCACCGTACCAGACTTTTGAAAATGCATTTTGGAATAAGGATTGAGCATGTTCCAGGGCCATATGATTGCTGGTGCTGTGCAACATAGAGAAGTCCATGATCCAATTTACCTCTCCGTCACTGGATTTGACCTTATACGGACTTTCATCAATGACCCGTAAACCAAAATTTTCCAGCATCGGTAATACGGCAGATAAATGTATGGGTTCATTTTTATGAAATAGCTTGAGCTTAACCACTTTGCTGTCAGGCCCTTCTTCCAGGGGCCGATAAAACAACATATCCAGGGTGTGTTCTTCGTTCAGCAAATCGATTTTTTCAATATCCACAAGTGCGGCACTAGGTAGGTTTTGCTCTTTATAACTGTGGGAAAACGCATTGTCATACTTCCTTTGTAAGGCTTTACCGGCTGCTTCTCCATGATTGCTGCGAATAGTGGCGGCTAAGCGGTCGTTCCAGTTCTTAGTCAGCTCAATAATATTTTTTTCTATTTCCTTCACATGAAATTCCGCATTGTTGTCTTTTACTCTGACGATATAATGGGTTCTGGCGTACACAGACTCTGAGAAGTAGGTGGTAAACTCAACCTCTTCACTGCTGTCAAATGACTTAGTGAGCAGTACTTGCGTATCTTTACGCAACTGCGTGTTATAACGCTCTCTGGGAACATAAACCATACAGGACACAAAGCGCCCAAATACATCTTTACGTACAAATAATCGGGATATACCCCGTTCCTGCATCTGAAAAATGCCCAGAGCAATTTGTGCCAACTCCTGCTCACTGCCCTGCAACAGTTCATCCCGGGGATAGGTTTCAATAATATTTAAAAACGCTTTATTGCCATGAGAACCGGGTTCAAAGCCAGAACGTTGGCAGATTGCCTTGATTTTTTCCTGCAACACGGGCACTTGAGTCGCACTGCTGTTATAAAACGATGCTGAATAAAGACCAATAAATCGGTCTTCTCCGATAACATTGCCCTTGTCATCAAAGCGCTTTATGCCCACATAATCCATGTAGGCCGGCCGATGAACTCGGGAGCGAGAATTTGTTTTGGTGAGTAATAGCGGGTGAGGGCTAAGGGCCTCTTCCCGGGAAGAGGCCGGGATATTTGACAGTACCCTATCTCGCTGACTGATGGAGTTTTTCATCAAGCCCAGGCTTGAGTCATTCTCGGCTATCCAGCGGTAATCCCCTTCTATCGGCTGAGCACCATAAGAGCGATACCCCATCAGGGTGAAATTATGATCATTTAACCAGCTAAGAAACTTAATCGTCTGTTGTTGGTGCTCTATCCCTGCTGGGCAGGGTTGCTTATCAAAATCGTTGACAATTTGCGCCAATTTATCGCGCATGGGTCCCCAGTCTTTTACGGCCAATGACACCTCACTAACGGTAGATAAGAGTTCGTCGTTAAGGGTCCGTAAGGCTTTTCTATTGGTTTGACGATCAACTTCAATCAGGAACACGGTTTCTTTCGTCATTCCCTCTTTGTGGCTAGTTGAATTAACAAATTCAACTATCTTGTTGTCTGAATTGCGGCTCAGCTTAATCGGGCTATGGAGCAACAAATGTGTGGTTATGCCAATCCTGTTTAAGGCCATGCGCACTGAATCAACCAGAAACGGCATGTCAGCAACGATAATTTCGATGATCGTGTGGGTCGACTGCCAACCGTGTTTGCTGATCTCCGGGTTAAATACCCGTATAAAAGGCTTGCTGGGATCATAATGAACAAACTCATTCCAAAGACTCAGCGTCGCGCCATATAAGTCGCTATCACTGCGATCCTCTAGGTCGTCCTTAGAAATATTTTTGAATAACACTTTGGAAAAATTAACAATACGTTCAACTTGAGATTTTTCTACTTTCTTCCCAATGAGTTTGAACACATTTTCTAATAATACTGAATGCTGGTTATTTGCAACGGTCATGTGCTTACCTATTTTTCTAGTAAGAGTAACTGTAGGGTTTAAACCTTTGACTAAAAAAAATCCATATAACAAAAAGGCATCTTCAAGTTAGCCAAAAGACTGAGAAATAGACAGTTTTTTGAATTTACGAAGACATTCTCGCTAAATTGAATCCGCATTGACAGCATTATATTTACCCCAAGTTAACAAAACATATAAGTATGCAATATTTACCCATAAAAAAAGGCCTGACGGCCTTTTTGGTTAATAATTAGCAATAACTATTCAAAACTTTTTTATGGCTTTTGGGCACGCCAGAACAATGCCGCCAGTGCAGGCAAAACAATAATGGCACCCATCATATTTACGATAAACATAAAGGTGAGTAAGATGCCCATATCCATTTGAAATTTCAGAGACGAGAACACCCAGGTACTTACCCCGACCGCAAGGGTTGCCCCGGTAAATAACACCGCACTGCCCCGCTCCTTCAAGGCTTCAAAATACGCTTGACGCACAGCCATTCCATCTTTTAATTTCTGACTCATAGTGGATAGTATATAGATCCCATAGTCGACCCCAATGCCAACGCCAAGGGCGATGACCGGTAAGGTAGAGACCGTTAAACCAATTTGTAAATAGGTCATTAAGCCTTGAGCCAACACGGATACCACATACAGGGGGATCACCACTGATAAGGTCGCCCGTAATGATCTAAAACTTAGCAAGCACAAAATAATCACCGCACCAAACACATAAGCCATCATTGGATTTTGCGCGGCTTCAACAGCTTCGTTTTGCGCCGCCATTACGCCAACGGGACCCGATGCCAATTGAAATTTAAGGGTGTCTGATTCGTAGTCGACTCTAAATTGCTTCACCGCTTCCACTACGCGGCTGATGGTTTCAGCTTTATGGTCTTCCATAAACAGGATCACCGGCATAACCGAGCAATCACCGTTTAACAAACCCGAAGAGGTAGGTATTCTGGAGATGTTTTGTACCAAGGTTTGCTGATTTCGGGGCAAGACCCGCCACTTTGGATTACCTTCGTTATAGCCTGCATTAACAATCTTCGCCACAGATGCCAGGCTAACCGCAGACTGAACGCCCTTGACGTTTGACATTTTCCATTGCAGTTCGTCAATCGCGTTCATTACCGAAAATGAGGTACAGGCTTCGGGTGTTGCCTCAACTAAAATACTTAAGTAATCAACGCTGATGGCATACTTGTCGGTAATTAAGAAGGTATCCTGATTATAACGGGAGTATTCATGTAAGGCGGGCGCACCGGCATGCAGGTCGCCTATCTTCATCTTTTGCGCCTGCATCCAGCCAAAACCAAACAGTATCGTGGTGACAACAATAATCACCATGGCAACGTTGGGGCTAGAACAGGCGGCAATACGATCCCAAAACTTTGCGGAACGTGCTTCTTTACCGGCAAACTTAAGGGTGTACTTCTCATCCAATTTAACAAAGGACATTAACACCGGTAACAAGATTAAGTTGGTCAGTATAATTACGGCAACGCCCATGCTGGCGGTGATGGCGAGCTCACGAATAATACCTATATCTATGACCAACAAGGTCATAAATCCAATGGTGTCAGACAATAAGGCAATACCGCCGGGGATCAACAAGGTACGAAATGCAGTTTGTGCCGCGTTTTTTACCGTACTGCCAGCCACAACTTCTTTACCTACGGCATTGATCATTTGCACCCCATGACTAATGCCGATAGCAAATACCAGAAACGGCACCAGTATCGACATAGGATCAAGACCAAAACCCAGAAGGGTTAATAAGCCAAGCTGCCAAATGACCGCGATAACCGAGCACAGCAGGGGTAATATCGTTAGCATCACCGATTTACAGAAGAAAAACACTAATATCGCAGTGATAACTATGGCGATCGCAAAAAATAGTACGACATCTTTCGCGCCATTAGCCACATCACCAATCATCTTGGCAAAACCAATAATATGGATACTTATTTCGTCGTTCTCAAATTTTTCCCGAAGTTGCAGCTCTAACTGCTCTGCGATGGCCAGTGTGTTAAGTTGCTGGCCGCTTACTGGATCAAGATCCAATAACTGAGCGTTGACCATGGCACATTTGAAGTCGTCGGAGACTAAACCACCGACGATGCCAGCCTTATCAATATTGTCCGAGACCACCTGCAATGCCGCTGGGTTGGACGAGTTGAAATCTGCCGGGATAACCGGCCCACCTGCAAAACCACCTTCGACTATTTCAGTAAAGCGGGTCGAAGACGAAAATAATGACTTAACCAGTGAGCGATCAACGCCATTGATAAAAAACAACTGATCATGCACATCTTTTAAGGTGTCAAAAAAGGTTTGATTGTAAATATCACCTTTTCTATTACACACGGATACCAGGACACTATTGGCCCCGCCAAAGTCTTTACTATGCTTCATGTAATTCAGCATATACTCGTGTTTGAGGGGGATATTTTTGGTAAATCCAGCATCCAGTTTGAGCAAGGATGATTGATAGGCTAAAAACACTGTCATGGCCAAAAAGAATAAAATCACCAGCACTCTTTGGCGGAAGATCAGTAACTCAGCAAAATTAATTAATTTTTTCATTTTGAGTTAGGGTTCCATTTGGATGTGTTTAATTCCGGTACCGCTAACCACGATTAGCTGTCCCTTGTGCATTAGACCCGCAACGATCGCCTTGCCGTCCGCGAATTGCTTAAAGCCGATGCTCTCAGGTGAAATCGTCACCATCGCACCATTATTACCCAACACCATAGAGGTGTTTGGATCTATGGATATCACGGCATTTAGCGATGATTTACTGCCCGTTTCGAGCTTAAGCCACTGTTGTTCTGATCCTAGGTATTCAAATAAGTTACCCCGTAACCCTGCGGCAAAAATGCGACCTGATAGGGTTTGTGCAAAATCAAAAAATGAACCAAAATAATCAATTTCCATTCTTTTCCAGCTACGCCCCTGATCATCACTCGACGCCAATAGCCCCGCCTCACCGGCAAGGTATAAGCGCCCGGCACTGCTAGAGACGCTGTTTAAATGGGGTAAAATGGAACTCAACTCCTGCAAATAAAACTCTTCGTCTTCAAGCTTCATTTCTTCCAGGTAAGCCTGATCATCCGGGCTTAGAAACTCCGGATGCAATTCACTTTTCCAGCTAAGGCCTGCATCAGTAGTGCGATAAAACGCACCGTAGGCGCCAATTGCTATACCGTGCTGCTGATCGAAAAAGATGACATCTAAAAATGGACGCTCTAATTGGGGATCAAAATACTGTAGCTGCCAGCTTTTCCCTGCGTCTTCAGATTTTAATATGCTTGCGTCATGTCCCACCGCCCAACCGTGGGCCCCGACAAAATGAACGGCGGTCAGGGTGGCTAAACTTGGGGTCACAACTTGTTCCCACTTAACACCGTCATCTGACAACAGAATATGCCCCCGCTCTCCTACGGCAATCAATCTGTCACCACTTTTGGCAATATCGAGTAACAATGATTCTTTTACTAAGGGAGCCTGATAGGAATGCACATCTGCGTGAGCAGGTGTAAGCAAATAAAAAATAAGCGCAGTCGTCAGGCAGGCTAATTTTGATCTCATAAAAAGGTTACTCCTCAAACAAAAACGGTTGGCAGCGCCAACCGTTTTTCTGCCAATTTAGCGTTTGCCTTCCCTGCGAAGGGCCTGAGGAGTAAAGTCCCCGTCGCTAAGTTCTACGTCAAACTCATACATCTTCACTTCATTATCTAAACCTAAGGCTAAATAACGACGAGAATTTAAGTCATGAATGACCTCCAACGTCGACCATTGAGTGGGAACGTCATAATAATTTAAGCCATGTGCAATCGCTACCCGGTATAGTTGATTGCGGCTATCGTACATATCGGCTACCTGAACTTGCCAGCTATCCTCATCAATATAAAACACCCGTTTTTGATAAATATGACGGAATTCAGGTTTCAGACTGGCCTCGACTACCCATACACGATGTTTCTCGAAACGGGTTAAATCAGGATTGATATGCCCCGGCGTCAGGATATCTGCAAATTTGAGTTTATCACTGTGCAACTGGTAGCTATTGTATCCAATATACATTTCCTTTTTGCCCTTTAACTCCCAGTTATATCGGTCAGGGGCGCCATTAAACATATCAAAGTCATCGGTCGTTCTCAGACCATCGGCCGCTGTACCAGGGGCATCATAAGCAATATTCGGTGCCCGTCTTACCCGGCGTTGGCCCGTATTATAAGTCCATGCCTGACGGGGTTCACGCACCTGATCCATGGTTTCATGCACCAATAGCGCCGTTCCCGCCAAGCGCGCCGGAGAGGTGATTTGTTGTTTGAACTTCATCAGAATATTGTCTTCAAGTAACTTTTCTGCGGTAGCATCTTTAGCGGAATACTTAACCAGGAGCTCGTCTTCAAAACCAATTACGTTGTAGTCTCCCGACGCTGTTGGTGCCGCCTGACCTGCGTAACGCTTAATTCTGTCACCGCGATAACGCAATATATGGTTCCAAATTGCTTCGACACCATTATTTGGAATAGGAAACGGTATGCCTACAGAGGCATTTTTAATACCGTTGCCACCTTGCACTAACTCACCATTTGTGGCGTTTACTTTGCTTGCATCGTACACAAACTGAGGGGAAGAAGCTGAGCGGCGAGTAGTATAAATCGGCATTTTGTAGCTATCAGGGTAGGTTTCAAACAGCTTCATTTGTCCGGCACTCAAAAAATCAGCATATTCCTTGTAGTTTGCCCCGGTGATTTCAAATAGTACCTTGTCGTCAGGATAAGGGTCGGGATGAAAATCACCGCTCGTATAACCTGCCGGTGCAGAGGTAATGCCTCCGTCCCACGGGGGAATACTGCCATCGGCATTGCCTGCACTGAGGCCCCCCAATGGAGTGAGTTCGTTGCCAAGTTTAGCCGCGTCGGCCTCGGAAACCTTGGCCTGCAAACAAGCAGATCCAAAAGCCAGGGTCATTGCTGACGCAAGCAGGGCGAATTTTTTAATCATTATATGACTCACTATATTGAATACTTAATGTCAAAAGACACAAAATCACGATCCGATAAACTATTGGTCGTGCCCACCCCACCCCAAAACGCATTGTAACCAACCGTCGCCGACCATTTGCTCAAATAATCAAAGGTCAGTGAGGCACTTGCGGTTTTTCGTTCTTCTACAAAAAGGAACAGCGGATCAGGGGTAATCCCATCCACATCGTGGGCAAACGTTAGTCGTGCATTCATATTGATACCGGCAAAGACGTTGTTAAACGTTGCGTTTGCCAGTATGCGATAACCCCAGGCATTGTCCGTTGGAAAAGGGTTAGTCTCCGGGCCATCTGATAAGGCAGCATGTAAACCTGTTCTGGGATTGCCATCAGCTGTGGGTTCGATTGAAGGCGTACGAACGGTGCCAGGACCATTTAAGCGAATGACGTTTGGATCCGGAAAATCTCGAATACTCACGTAGCCCACTTCCCCAAGCACCACCAGGTTGTCGGTGCCAAGTACCGGCCCAAATATATGGGTGGCAGTTGCCTGAATTTGCAAGGTATCAGACGTGATATAACCTTGTGCAGTCTGCCCCGGTCCTACAAATTCCCGGAAATTGTCATATTGAGAAATACCCTCAAATTCGGGTCTTAAACCCGCAAAGGCAAGTTGCTGGGGCATCGCGGCATATAACAGCTCGACATCATCAATTTGCAGAGGCTCGTCGACACGGTAGGCAATCTCCCCGGCAAAGGCGGTTTCACCAATATTGGTATTAAAGCTAAAGCCATATAATTTTAAGTCTTCTGGATAGACAAAGCGGGTTTTGGTAAAGGCTTTTAAATCGGTGATATTGTCTTTGTCAATTTCATTTCCAGCAATGTACTGAAGATCGGCGCCAATACCTGCAGCGGTAAAATCGGAGGTCACCCCTGAAATGAGCGGTCTTTGGCTATGATAATTAATCAAATAAAAACTAAATTCAGTTTCATTTAAATTCTCTGCATAATAAGACAATTTAATTCCATACTGCCCCTGATCATCGGCGTCATCATGGGCCCCGTCACTATAGTCGCGGACTGCAACTTTGGTCGGATATGCAAGATACGCCTGACCTATCTGAGCCGGACTCGCCCCCGCCCGCAGCTGCTCGCCTAACTGGTTTAAGCCGGCCATTAGAAAGTCTAAGTTAATATCTGGATTGCCGCTGAAACCCAGTTGAATATTTTGCGCCTGACCACCTTCCCCTGCGAAGTCATTGGTCGCAAAATACGCCCCAGCCTGAGGTAAGCGGCTTCGCTGCCATTCATATTGATAATAAGCTGACACGCTCAATACGTCGCTTAGCTCGACGGAGGCAAAGAGGGTTCCAATCGGAATAAAGACTTCCCGTAATTCTGCACCAGGGGCAAGGGCGCGACTCACATCAACGGGATTAATCGTATTAATCCCGTGCTGAATAAAGGTACTTTCGCCCCAACTGATAACCTGTTGACCAATTCTTAAACTTACCGGTACATCCCCAACGGTAAAATCAGTGTAGAAAAAAGCGTCCAGCAGACGAATATCAGAGCATAGTTCATCACTCGCTTGTGGATCAGAGCAGGGATCCTGAACCACGCCGGTAATGGGGTCTTCCCAGGCACGGGAGCCATCTTTCATCTCAAAATCGTAAAAATACATGCCCCGTATAAAAACACCCATATCTTTATACTTAATGTCTAATTCATGAACGCCTTTGAATAGCGTAGAGAAGGTTTCGCCTCTGTCATAATTCAAGGTGCCCAAATCACCGTTAGTCGAGTACCCGGCCTCGCCCCGTGCCCAAACTTCACTGGCTCTATACAGTGGATTCGTCACCGGATTGTAGCCACCCCAGTCAAATTGTAACTGATTGCTATTGCCTACTCTGGAAAAATCAATATCTTCAGTACGAATACTGGTACCAAAAGAAAAATTGGAATCAAACCTGACAGACCAATCACCGTCACTCCAGCCCGTGGCCTGAACAGGCGATAACGTCGCCCCTAATAAACAGGCCAAGCCTAATGCAATTGGTGTTTTTTTAAATACGGTGAACCCACGACTCATGCTTACTCTCCCTTGTCACATGTACATATATAACAGCTGGAAAAGCTTAAGCTAAGAGCGTTAAAAGTATTTAAATAATTGAATCATTATTGACGTATGACAAGAAAAAATTGCTTCAGGTGTATTTTGAAGAGGGTCTTTATTTTTCAGTCGCTTAAATATAAAAAAAAGAGGTTTTTAAGGTGGGCGATATCAATAAATTTTTTCAAAACTCTTAACTTTGTTCTGATCATCAATGATTAATCTAAACCTACCCCGCAGACCATGGCGTTGGATAAACGGCCTTAGGTTCTGCACAGGTAGTTGCACACGTTTACCATCCTCGGCCGTAATAACGACAGTATTACGGCCCGGTTGATAAAGCGCTACGCAGAGATCGTAGGCAAGGGACAAATTAAAATAATAGCTTTGCATGGCTTAGTGGCGATAATTCAGGCTCTTACTCACTTTCTCATATAAGTCGGTACTGAGATCTTTACAATCTGCGATACGCGCCAATTGGTGTTGCATCAATCCTTGCCTTAGGGGATCAAACTTCTGCCATTGGGTTAAGGGGGTGATTATCCGAGCCGCAATTTGAGGATTAACGCTATTGAGACCCATTAGGTAATCCGCAACAAAGCGATAACCACTGCCGTCAATGGCATGAAAGCCCTGAATATTATAAAAGGCAAAACTACCAACTACTGAGCGCACCCGGTTCGGATTATTAATCGTATATTGACTGTGTCCCATTAATAATTCAAGTCGCGCTAAAATGTCCTTTCGATCAGTATTAGCATGCAGGGCAAACCACTTATCTAAAACAAGGGGATCCTTATGCCATTTTCTTTCAAAGTCTTCCATTAGTCTGTCGAAGGTATCGAGTGAACCAAGTTGCGCGGCCTTTAACGCACCCAGGGTGTCTGTCATATTGTCAGCACCTTGATATTGGGCAATCAGCAACTCCTGACCTTCCTTGTGCCCGGAGTAGCTTAGATACTGAAGGCAAACATTTCGCATCCGGCGCACATCAACCTGTGCCGGACTATAGGCATATGCAAGGGTATTTTGTGAGGT